>CAZOOX010000173.1:0-7745 GCA_964581545.1 uncultured Anaerolineaceae bacterium | reverse complement strand
TTTATCAAATACTGGGGCAACCGCGACCATGATCTGCGGCTCCCTGTGAACGGATCATTTTCCATGAATCTTGATGGTCTGGCGACGAAGACCACCGTCACTTTTCGTGAAGATTTGAGCCAGGATGTACTCATTCTAAATGAGCAGGAAGAACACGGCGCAGGCTTGGCGCGCGTCAGCAAAATTCTTGATGAAGTTCGTGAAGCTGCTGGCATCTCATATAAGGCCGAAGTCGTCAGTGAGAATAACTTCCCCACAGGCGCAGGGATCGCGTCTTCTGCTTCAGCGTTTGCTGCGTTGGCGCTCGCGTCATCCGAGGCAGCGGGGTTGGAGCTTGATGAGCCTGCGCTCTCTGTTTTGGCACGACATGGATCGGGCTCTGCATCCCGTTCGGTGCCGGGCGGATTTGTGGAGTGGCAAATGGGCGAGGGCGATGAAAGCTCCTACGCCTTTTCCATTGCCCCCGCCGATCATTGGGATTTGGCAGATTGCGTCGCTGTGGTCAGTACGGGACACAAGGAAACCGGCTCCACGCAGGGGCATCCGCTTGCGGCAACCAGCCCATTGCAGAAAGCCCGCATCGCAGACGCTCCCCGCCGAATTGATATCTGCCGCAATGCCATTCTCCAGCGCGATTTCGAGGCTTTTGCATCCATAACGGAAGCTGATTCAGACATCATGCATGCGGTGATGATGACCTCGAATCCCGCGTTATTTTATTGGAAGCCAGCCACACTCCGCGTCATGGAACGGGTACGCCAATGGCGCGCGGAGGGCATCCCCGTCTTCTATACAATTGATGCGGGACCAAATGTCCACGTCATCACCTTAAAAGAAAAAATGCTTGAAGTAAAGCAAAAGCTGGAAAAACTTAATGGTGTAAAAGAAGTGCTCACTGCCACTGTTGGTGGTGCGGCACGGCTTCTCGAAGAGAAAAAGAAGTTATAATTCAAGAAAAAAGAGAGAAATATGAATACAAATATTCTTGCAGGAATCATTTTTATTGTCGTTTTCGGCATTGTCATCCTTGTCCACGAAATTGGGCATTTTGTTGTTGGGAAATTTTTCAAGGTAGAGATCGAAGAATTCGGCATTGGCCTACCCCCCAAAATGATTTCCCTTTTTCGTTGGAAAGAGACCGAATTTACGATCAACTGGTTACCCATTGGCGGCTTCAATCGCTTCAAAGGCGAGAATAACCCCGAAGTAGAAGGCGGACTTGCCGCAGCCAGCCCTGCTATACGTCTCGCTGTTTTATTTGCAGGCGCAGTTATGAATTTATTGACAGGGACTTTGGTATACACGATCATCTTTTCACAG
The DNA here is from genome assembly GCA_964581545.1 of uncultured Anaerolineaceae bacterium. GTDB lineage: Bacteria > Chloroflexota > Anaerolineae > Anaerolineales > Villigracilaceae > Desulfolinea. Next base: position 6,425 of record CAZOOX010000173.1, on the reverse strand, counting down.
ATCGGAATTCCTAACCTCGATGTTATTCAAGTATATGAAGTAACCTCGGGATCGCCCGCCGCCGAAGCTGGCTTCCGTGTAGACGACATTATCCTGAAAATTAACGACGAAGCCTTTAATAGCGAAACCGAACTACGCAGTATCATCGGCGATCATATGGATGAGGAAATCTCTTTCACTCTTAAGCGTGGTGAGGAAATCATAGAAACCGCTGCCGTCCCACTTAGCAGTCGTAGCGCCGAAGAAGGAGCCTTGGGCTTTGTACCCTATTATGAGCGTCAAGAATCTCCTTCTTTCCTTTCAACTCTTGCCTATGGCACGCAAACAACTTTTTTGCATGCCCAAGAAATTTTGCTCATGCCGGCCAGAATGTTGCGTGGCAGCCTAAGCCCCGAAGAAGGCCGTTTTATCGGCTTTAGAGGCATTTTCAATATTTTCCAGCAAACCGTCGATGCAGATGTGGAAAGCCGTGAAGAAGAGCCTGCTCCCTCTGCCGAAACGCCAGTTCCTCCGCCAACCTACTACACACTTAATTTGATCGCCAGCCTGACGATAACATTGGGTGTTTTCAATTTACTCCCCTTCCCAGCTTTAGATGGTGGGCGGATTTTCTTCATCATCCCCGAATTGCTCTTCAGGAAGCGTGTCCCCGCCGAGTTTGAGAATGTTGTTCATGGCATAGGGATGATGCTTCTCTTAGGTTTTATGCTTTATATCAACGTGATGGATTTTGTAAATCCGGTTGATATTTTATTACCCTAGTGCATTTCCAAGGGAAGTGTTTGGAATTGCGCCCCACCTAGCCTCCCCCGCGAGTGGGGGGGGGGAGTTAAAGGGGGGCTTATCCAAAGATATTACTTGATTATGCACTAGTTTTTGCCAGAGATAGATTTATGCCTCAAACACAACCCTCCCTTCAGGAAGCCCTTGACTTTCTTTTAGACGAAGATCAGGATATAGATGATGGACTTCTCTTCCGATATACTTCCTTTTTTTCCGACTTGATTCCGACGCAGCTAAAGTCGATACTAAAAATATGGGATGAAATTGCGCTGTCGCGTCGCCACGCTCTTTTAGCACATCTTAAAAAAGAACTGTCCTTTGATCTGCTCTACAGTTTTGAAGTATTAGGACATGCACTGCTTAATGATGAAGACCCGCTTACACGCTCTTTTGCCATCCGCTTATTGGATGATTGTGAAGATGATAATTTGGTCGCCGATTTTTTGAAAATTGCCGAGGGCGATTCTGCCTTTGAGCCTCGTGCAGAAGCGATCACCGCTTTGGGGGCTTATATTTATTATGGTGAGTTGGAAGAGCTTCTGCCTAAAAATCTCAAAAAAATAGAAGATACCTTGCTTGTTATTGCACAATCTGACAAGAACACAGAACTAAGACAACGTGCTGTAGAATCTTTAGGATTTTCCTCTCGCAAAGAAGTCCCTGCGTTGATCGAAGAAGCCTGGCAACGAGGCACAACTGCCTGGAAAGGCTATGCTGTCCTGGCTATGGGCCGCTCTCATGACAAACGTTGGGAAGAGCAAATTCTGGAAGCCTTGCTGGATGAAAGTGAGATCGTCCGTCTTGCAGCAACCAGGGCAGCGGGGATCATGTCTCTGGCTTCAGCACGGACGATATTGCTCAATGCGCTCAGAGAAGAAAAAGATGAAGCCGTGCTAATGGCATCCCTTTGGTCTTTGTCTGAAATTGGCGGCGAAGATGTACGTGAATATATGCTTGCCTTGCTTGACCAATTCGATGAGAGCGAAGAGGAGCAAATTGAGTATATAGAAGAAGCGCTTGCAAATCTTGATTTCACGGAAGACGTGCAAAACTTGGATCTTTTCGATTTTGACCCGGAAGGGTAAGGAGAAATACTGTGGGGAAGAAAACGCGCACGCCTGCTATGCTCGTAAACCTGCTTTTATTGTCGGCACTTTTCTTCGGGTTCGCCGAGCAAGTTAAGGCTCAGGAGAGTATCGAAGTCACCGATGTTCGGGTTGGGCACGATTTTGGGGAAGAGATCCGTTTTTCAGCGCGAGTAGAGGCGCCCAGTCCCATTAAAGAAGTTTTACTGATCTTTCGTGATGTGAACGAAGAAAATACACGCATCATTCCTCTAGTCCCAGATGATGAGGGGCGCGTTAGTTACACCTATGATGCCAGCAAGAACTTGCTGCGCCCTTTTGCCAAAATATCACTTTGGTATCAGGTCACGCTGGAAAATGACGAAAGCAAAACCAGCAAAAAATATTCAATAATCTACGCAGATAATCGTTTTGACTGGGAGATGCGCGAAGATGAAATGTTGCGTGTTTATTGGAATAGTGGGGACGAGACATTTGGGCTTGCCGCGCTAGATGTGGCGCGCAGCGGGTTAAAAGAAATTCAAACCCTTTTCCCAACACCGCTTGATGAGCCTATTGATATTTATATATACGCCTCTTCTGTCGATTTGCAAAATGCGCTCTTTATGGGCGGAGAAACCTGGATTGGTGGGCATGCCAGCCCTGCATTGGGTATTGTCTTTGTAGCCATTGCGCCAGGTGAGCAGGAGCAGATTTTTATGCAAAAAAAAATCCCGCATGAGCTGGCGCATATTTTGCTCTATAGACATATCGGCGAAAATTACAATCGTTTGCCTACTTGGTTGAATGAAGGTCTGGCATCCATTGCCGAACAATATGCTAATCCCGATCATGAACTTGCGCTCAAAAGAGCTGTAGAGAATAAGGCTCTTATTCCTATTGACGAACTTTGCGTGCCTTTTCCGCGTGAGCATTCCCAAGCTTCTTTAGCCTACGCAGAATCTGAATCTTTTACCCGTTATTTGCAAAATAATTATGGTACAAGTGGATTGGACGATTTGATCACCGCCTATGCTGATGGTTTATCTTGTGAAAAAGGCGTGGAGGATGCCCTTGGCAGGTCACTCACGTATCTCGACGCGAATTGGCAGGAATCCGTTTTAGGAGCAAACCCATTTGGTGTTGCCTGGCGTGCGCTCTCCCCTTATGTTCTTCTCCTTGCCCTCCTGCTTGCAACGCCCCTGATAACAGGTATCTTCGCGTTAAGAAAAAGAGGGCAATAAAACTTATGGCAGAAGAAAATTCATCAAAAGCGAGCATTCATATCCGTGTTTGGGGACGTGTACAAGGCGTTGGCTTTCGCGCTTACGTAGCTCAAAAAGCGAGTTTGCTTGGCGTAAATGGCTGGGTGCGAAATATGGGGCACGACCAGGTCGAAACGCGCGCAGAGGGGAATAAAAAAGACCTTGAAAGATTTTTAGCAGAGGTCAAAAAGGGACCCAGCGTTTCAAATGTGACTGAAAATAAAGTAGAGTGGGGAGTCTTTCGGGGTGAATTTAAGAAATTTAGGGTGCGGTGGTTCTAAAAAGCAGATTTAAGTACTGATATTATGCCCATAATCTATTTGGCTCTTATGCAGACTTTGTGCAAAAACAAGAGATTTATCTCGCATTACGGAGCGTAGCGCGACATAAATGTCGCCCCTACACATTTTTTTTTACAAATGAGCTGTCTATTTTTAGCGTCAGTTTCGGATAAGCCAGAAGTTGCGTTTTTCCACAGATTAGACGGATTTCACAGAAAAAAGGTCTTAAAAATCCGTGCAAATTCGTGTAATCCATGGCTGTTTTTCGTCCGAAGTCGTCAAGTTTCCCTTATCCTAAACTCAGATTTTTAGTTTAGGTAGTGGTCGAAGCTAAATGATAAAAATGCTCTAAGGGGATTTGTAATCCCCGTCGTTATGAGAAAGCCTCTGGATGTAAATCCAGCTAGAGCGCGAGAAGCGAAAGTCTTACCAAAAACACTCTTCTCAACAGGGGGCACTCAGATTATGTAGAATCTCTCGTATTTGTACTTTTCGCCCCACCCCCCAGCCCCTCCCCCGACAAACAGGGAAGGGGAGTCCTCTCCTATTTTGGGAGAGGGAGGCCCTGAGCGCAGTGAAGGTTGGGGTGAGGGAAGGTTCTGCGAGAAATCAACAGCTTTTCCAGATTCTACACATCTTGAGTGCTCCCCTCCTAACCATGCCTCTTCAAATTCATTTCTTATCAGCGTTATAATTGGCCCCTAGAAAAAGGATAAATTATGACCGAATTATCAACTAAAGCCCGCAAGATCACCCTTACCCTCTTCCTCGCACAAAGTCTTTTCTCGGCAGGCTTTATTGCGGCAGCAACCGTAAATTCGATCCTGGCGGCTAATTTGGCTGGTAATCTTTGGGCGGGACTTCCGGCAGCGGTACAGCTTCTGGGAAGCGCTGTCGCGGCTTCGATCTGGGGTGTTTTCATGGAAAAATTCGGTCGTCGCCACGGGATGACATTGGGCCTGATGCTCGGGATCACAGGCTCGGCCCTAGTCGTCATCGCTGCCAATCAGCGCATCTTTCTTGCGATGCTGGGCGGCATGGCCTTAATGGGATTTGCCCAGGCGGCCATGCTTTTGGGGCGTTTCGCTGCGGCGGAGGTGAATCCGCCAGAGAAACGCGGCGCAGCGCTCTCGAATGTGGTCTTGGGTGGCACCTTTGGCGCGATATTTGGCCCCTTATTGGTAGCCCCCATGGGAAACTTTGCCCGAAGCATTGGGATGAATGAGTTGGCCGGCGGCTATTTAGCCGGAATTATTTTCGGGGCGTTGGCAGCTACGATCATTTTCAGCGGGCTGCGACCGGACCCGATCGAGCTGGGGAAAGAAATATCCGCTTTATACCCCGAGACGAAATCTGGCGGAGAAGCGCGCCCGATCAGGGTGATCTTCCGTCAGCCTGCCGTGCAGGTGGCTGTGGCAGCGATGGTACTCGGACAAGTCGTGATGGTCGCGATCATGGTCATCACATCTTTGCATATGAAAGATAATGACCATGGCCTCGGCGGGATTTCCACCGTCATCTCGGCGCATGTTTTGGGGATGTATGCTTTCTCGGTGATCTCAGGGCGCTTGGCAGATAAATGGGGGCGTGGACCGGTCATCCTGACCGGTGCGGCGGTTTTGCTTTTTGCCTGTCTGACAGCCCCGCTCTCGCCGCGCTTACTTCCCTTATCTTTGTCCCTTTTCCTGCTCGGGCTGGGATGGAATTTCTGTTTTGTCGGCGGCTCCACTTTGCTGGCAGACCAGCTCTCCTCCGCAGAGCGAGCGCGGACACAGGGATTCAACGATTCCTTGATCGGATTGGCCTCAGCCGCAGGCAGCCTGGGGAGCGGATTTGTCTACGCTGCCATCGGTTATACAGCGATCACGCTGGCAGGCGGGGCTTTGTCTCTCATCCCCTTTGGCTTGGTAATTATGTGGATGCGCAAAGAAAAAGCACCTGTAGGTGCTTAGTTTGATGCAAGTATTATCTTTGATTGCAACTGAACTAGGTGGCGAAGATGCCCAGAAAGATGCTTTGGGCAAGACGGGAGAGAGCTTTTTCAAACATGGGAAACTACTTTCTCCTAATACCAAAAAAATATTTGGGAGGGTCAAGAAAGTTGTTTGTTTTTTATTCTTCTCTGAATACCCCGTAGCTTGCTACGAGGGTTCCGAGCATTAAGAAAAATCTGTACCCGTAGGGGCAAAATTCCGTAATACCCCGTCCGCTTGCGGCGGGGATAGGAATTTTGAAGATTTTTCAAATTTATTGGCATGTAATGTTTCAATACTTCCGCTACGGTTTTGGGGGTTGAGCCGTTGTAGCTAAAGCTATTGGATAGAATAATCTCATTTGCAAGTTGAGCTTCTCGTGCATTCAGATTCTTATATTGCTTCCTCCAATTAAAAGTTTGTCCATTCTCTTCAAATTTATTTCTGTAAATAATATATTCTCCAGGCATCATTAGAATATCGAAGAATTCTTCGATGTCTTTGCCAAATGCTCTGTAAAAAAAAGTAGGATTAACCGTTACAACACCTTTAGTAGCGTTAAGAATACTTTGTATTGCTCGAATGTACTTACGGCTCCAATGCTTTCCTAAGAATTTTCGATTGGTAGCATACTCTCCATAGACAGGGAGGTATTTCACAGGGAAGGAATAAACTGTTGATTCTAATTCTTGGTTGAGTTGTAAATTGATTTCCAAGCGTTCCCATAAATGTTCAGGTTTATCTTGATAGTTATAAAGTATGTAATTAGAAAGAGTTCGTACTTGGTACTTAGCAGCTAAGCGAATAGCTTTTACATATTGATCCTTTAGAGCAACATGATCAAAAGCTATTCGCATAGGGCGGATTGGAAGCTGGGCAAGCAATTGCATGTTTTCTTCATTTACATATCTACAATCAATTCCTTGATTGAAATCAACATAACGAAGTTTAGTTTTTTTATTACGGTGCTCTTCTATAAAATATCTTAAATCTTTCCTGGCTTGTAAGTACTTCACGAAAAGTTCTTTAAAAACATAAAGCGAGAATCAAATTGGTGGT
>CAZOOX010000172.1:0-7769 GCA_964581545.1 uncultured Anaerolineaceae bacterium | reverse complement strand
CATTTTTTAGCGTCGAATAGAAAGGCGGTCTATGGGCGCAAAAACAAGGTATTAAGCTAAAGACGATCAGTTTTACTGTTCCGATCCGGGGCTATAACGATGAAGGTGTAGAGGCTCTGGATAATAGCAAAGTCAGTTTTCGTTTATGGGCGCATGCTGTAGCTAAGCTGAATCCTGATAAGGCTGAGATTGCCGCTCAACGTGTTGGCTTGGATACAACGGGTCTGATCAATACGATCATGGAAGTTGGTAAAGCGGAGCTGATCGCAGCTGGGGCCACAATGGGGCTAAAGGAGATCATTGCGGAGCGCCAAAAGCTGGCGGAAATTGCTTTTCCAAAGGTAAATCAGATCCTTTCGGAGCTGGGTTACGATCTGGCTTTGCTTACGATCACAAAATTAGATGGCGTTGCTTACGATAAGTTGGTCGAGCAAGCTGAATCGCGTGTTTCAAAAGAAACCAGTATTGCGACCAACCTGGAACAAGTTGCTGAGTTGAAAGATGACCAATCCCGTGAGCGCACAGAGGCAGAAATCCGTGCAAATACTGAGAAGAAATTGGCATTTGAGCGCCTGGAAGCAAAACGGGAAGTTGAGACAACAACGCTAAATCAGGAAGAAGCTCTGGCTATTCGTAGCCATGAAGTCAATATCTTGCAAATTGAACGAGAAAAAACAACAGCCGAAAACTCACATGAGCGTGATCTAACAAAAGTTGAACTAGACAAAAAATTGGGTGAAGGCCAAGCTGAAAAAGATGCCCGTATAGCCAAGATCACGGCTGAAAGAGCGGCTGAATTGCGGGCTATTCAGCAGAAACGAAATGCTGAGATCAAATTAGCAGAATCACAAGCAGAAGCTGAGCGCTTGGCTCTTGTGCAAGTGCGTGAGATCGAGCGTCAAGCGGAGCGCACACAAGCCGAAGCAAAACGATTAAGTGAAGAAGAACTGGCTGCTGCAGAACGTGCAAAAGATGTGGCTCTCACAGAAGCAAATCAGGTTGGCGAATCGCTAAAAGTCGAAGCTGAAGCAGAAGCACGTGCTCTGCAAACCAAGGTTGATGCTGAGACAAAGGCTGAGTTGATGAAGGCAGATGCAGAAGCTACTGCTTCTGAAAAGCGTGCGCAGGCAGCAAAGATCCGTGCAGACGCAACACGTGCAGAGACAGCAGCTCCTGGTTTGGCGGAAGCCGAAGTTGAAGCAGCTCGTGTTGAAGTGGCAGAAAAGCAAGTGATTGTTTCAAGGGCAGATGGTCTTGCTCAAGCAGAAGTTGCTCAAGCCCAGGCGGAAGCGGAAGCAGAGCGTTTGCGCCGAATGAAAGAAGTTGAGATCAATGCCCAAAAGCAATTGGTTGCCTTATATGATAAAGCCCCCGTATTGGTGGAGCTTGAAAAGATACGCATGGAATATGCTCATCAGGAAAAGATAACCACACTGCAAATGGATGCTTATTTGAAGGCCTTTGAATCCATCGCTCCAGGTGTACGCGTAAATATTTTTGGTAGCGGAGATAAAGCCAGTCGTGTCTTCAACGATATGATGTCGCTTTCTCATGGCGTTGGCGCATTGGGAGAGGAAATTCCACTAATTGGGCGTTTTCTGGAAAATGAGAGCACAGAGCCATCATCACCGATTTTGGGGAAGTTTCGGCAATTTCTCCCTTATGTTCAGGGGATAATTTCTGATATGAACCCGCGCGTTTTTTCAAGCCTGAAGATCGCAGATCTGGTTGAACGGTTGGAACCCGTGATCGCTGGGCGCGAGGATCTGGCCGCAGCATTAGGGAATATCCGTGATGATGCCAGCTTCAGGATGGTGGGGGACCTGCCTGTAAAGCCTTTGCTAGGTTGGCTTGGGATGAAGGTAGATGATAAGAAAGAGGGGGATAATGATGATGTTGTCGCTGGTGCTATTGGCGAAGATGAAAAAGAAGATGAAGTTTTGTCTGTAGAAGCATAAGCTTTTTGTAAATTCTAAAAGCGCCCAAAAGCCAAGCTTTTGGGCGCTTTTTTGTTTGCGCTACTTTCTCTTATGGAGAGAAGGTGTTTGAGAAGATACTGAAGATTATTTGTCTTTACCGCTTTTGAATTGTTTACGCATATTCTTTGCCTTTGATTGCAGATCCTGAAAGAAGTCGCTTTCAACGATTTGTTTAACTTCTTCTTGACGTTTGGTGTTATCAACCATGATCTCAAGTTGGCTCACACGTTTTCGGAGAGTTTGTTCACGCTTTCTCACTTTGCTAACCATGATTTCAAAAACGCTAGAGAGCTTGTCTATTTCGTCCATGAAATCTGAACGTTTCGTCTGAGCAGAAATATCCAAATCGTAATTACCCTCACCTATTTGTTCAGCGATATCTGTTAGATTGAGCAATGGCTTGGTAATGATATTAGACGTGATGAAAACTAATATGGTAATTAGTAGATAGCTGCCGATAAAGGCTATTGTTCCAGAGCGTAAGATCCCGCTTCGAACTTCACCTATATAGTCTGCTGAGATATCAACGCCAATTGCCCCAACGCGATTTCCATCAGCATTAGTAATGGGCATGTAGGTTGTTATCCAGTTTCCAAATTTTTGGTCATCGTATTCCTCCCAGGCATCTATGCGTTCTGTGAGACCATCATAAATGCGAGAAGATGTTGATGTGTATCGTTGGCAAAAGCGAAATCCACCGCGAGGGTCACGAAAAACGCCTGTGCTTCCAATCGCAATAATTTCTCCCTTTTCTATCCCATCTATATACGTGTACATCCGTGTGGTTGGAGCAACAGATTGTACAGTACGTAACCATTCTACATGCTCCCAGTATAGAGGGTTTTCGGGGTAGTATCCATTTTCTTCTGAGTTGAGTTCGGAAATACAGCGTGGATCGTTTGTGCTTTCTTCTTCAAAAAGCTGCAAAAAGCCCTCTACGTCCATTCCATCAATTGCTCCAGAGATTGTCTCTGTTAAGTCTAGCGTAATCGTATCAAATACGCTTTTAGACGTATATTGATAAAACCAGAGGTAAGAAAGTACAAAGACAGGAGTAAAAACAAAAATAAAAGCCAACCAAATTTTAATTTTTAGGCTGAAGAAGCGAGTTTCCTTTTTTTCTGTTGTCATATTTTTTCTCCTGATAATGGCTGCCAATTTTTTGGAATTGACTGGAGCATTAATTGTACCTCAGGGTGGTTTTCTTCCAAGCCATAGTGGTCAATGAGAAATGCTAGAGCGAAGTTTGCTAAACGTTTTTCATCAAAAACTTGTTCAATATCGGGATTTGCTAAAAAACCGATTGACATATGGGAAAAATTGATTTGATCTGCATTGTCTTCGTGAGACGAGAAAATAGGCTCATTGTAATCAATGGGCAGTTTGATTAAATCATTGCGTATGTAGTGTTTCATTAAGCGATCCGCTTTTACTTCATTAACTATGCCTAATGATGGGGGGGCTCCAGAGATTTTGCTGTCGGCGATTACTTGATCGAGGCAACGATAAATGATGAAACGAGCAAGACGCTGATCATTTACCATTGTCCTGCGATAATCAGGGTAGACTGCTAAAGCCTGTGCTATTCCACATTGACGTGCGGGGACGTAGCGAAAAAGGCGCAGTCCTGCTGGCTGACCATCCACTTCTACTAGCCAATAATGGACGATGTGTCCTCGTTCATTTTTCTGAGGTTGTTTTGCACGTGCCCGCATTCGTGGTATATATTGCACATATTGAGGGAAAAGAGAGGCATACATTTCAAGCATAGCCTCTATTCGTTGATGATCTTGTGACCCTAGTAATTCATAAATAGCAACAGGACTTTCTTCTAAAACAAGTTGGGCACTCATGTTTATCCTTCTTGATCAAAGTCGAGTTTATCGAAGACGCTTGCTCCATGAGAACGTCGCCTTAATTGCCAATTGAGCATGCTCTGATCGTAAGTTTTTCGTATCCGAAACGCGCTAAAAATTGCTAATAAGGCAATGAAAACCCCAAAGCCCAAGTAGAAATTGGCATAATTATCGCGTGGAACTGCAAAATGGATACCCAGAGAGATAATACCGAAGGTAATCAAGCTGCCCACAATTGTTCCCAGAGAAGGTAGATAGGCGTCGATAAACATGCTAACTCTCCCTCGGCGTTCATTTGGCACTAGAGCTTGGATCGCCTTACGAGCGGAAAGGTCAATTGTGTCGTAGGCAACGCGAGAAACACCTTGTGCGTATGCGCTACTGATATACCCAGGAATGAAGAAGTTGATGATGGTGCTAATAAACATCACAATTGGTAGTACCTGAAAACTGTTTTTCAAATCTACTTTTTCAATAATGCGTGTAGCATAGCTCTGAATAATGATAGAGCCAATTGCGATCATAAGATTGTATTGAGCATAAAAAGATTGGAAGCCGTTTCCAAATTCTAGCTTTGCGTCAGAAATAACATCATAAAGAAGGATGGTCATGACTATGCCTACTGCAAGCATCCCTACTGTGAGATATGCAAATGCAGGCACTGTTTTAATGAAATCCCAACCTTCGCTAAAAGTTTCTTTCATCGTAACGCTTTTGCTGGAGGCTTTACTGATTCTGATATTTTTGAGCTTGCTGGAAGATAGAACAAAGGCTAAGAAGAAAATAGAAGCGTTAAAGTAAAGTAGTTTTACAGGGCCAAAATTTACGCGTGCATCAAGTGCTGCAACACCCAGACCAAAGATCATGCCAGCAAAAGCAAAGTTTGCAATAACTGGTTGCAAACGGCGACCTTGTGCTGGATTAAAGATGTCATTTGTAAGGATCCAAAAAACAATGGGGAAAAAACGCCATTGTTGATCGTTTAGTAAGTAGATGAGCGTGTAGCTGATTTTTAGCGGGAATTTATCAAGAATAAAAGTTAGTGGTAAAAGCAGATATAATGCCATGAATGTTAGTAGTACACCACCGAGTAACTTGATACGGTTGAAGCGATCAATGATTAGGGATTGAATACCTGTGGCTGCAATAAGCAAAACCATATCAATAGCCCAGACAATCAAAATATAATGGTCTTTTACTTCTTTAAGAAACCCACTAACAGATACAACTTTAACGATGCCCATTGCTGCATAATTGATAAAGAGAATTATGCCTAGGGTAAGTACTAATCCAAGTTCCCCGGGTTTTATTCGAAATATGCGTTGCAAGAAATTATTCATAATTACCAATCAGCAAACCATTAAAATAAAAAGACTTGTTTGTAGCAAATCTCAATTGGATCGTACAGATGGGGGAAAACTAAATTCTAAAAAGGGCTTTTGATCATCTAGTTATCAAAAGCCCTTTTGCTAGTTTTGTTCTAATCTTGAAGGCGAGCAATGACTTGTTCCAGGCCTTGAGTTACTTCATGATCTGGGTAACGGAGGGAGAAAATATCTGAACTGGCTAATGCCATCATATCATCTGAGTGGGGGAGGATAGCTGCTACAGTGCAATCATAGGTTTTTTCAACGCGCTCACGCACATCGTCAAAGTCGAAAACCTTCGGAGCCTTGTTGACAAGCAACATCAGGTTCGGTACATCCAGTTTGCGTGCTACGTCAACGGTAACGGCCGTTCCCTGATAATCTTGCTGGTCAGGGCGCATGATGATAATGAGGGCATCTGAAATAGCGACTGAGAGTAAGGTTTCTTCGTTCAATCCGGGATGTGTATCAATGATCAAGTAATCGAGTTGGAGTTCACTGCCCAGATCACGAAAGCCATCGTTTAGTAATCCGACATCATAGCCTTCACGTAATACGCGAACAATCTCTCCCGCTTTTATGCTGGAGGGGATAAGGAATATCTGGCCTTGTATATCTGCACCTAGACGTCCTGAAACATCGTGGGCGGCATCCTGAATTTTACATTTTCCCCATAGATAATCATTCAAGGAGTGTTTCATATCTCCTTCGTCCAAGTTAAAAAGAACATGGATGCCCGGAGATTGAATATCGGTATCCACAACACCGACACGAAAGCCTTTTTTGGCAAGTAGGGCAGAAAGGTTTGCCGTTGTATTTGATTTTCCCGTTCCCCCGCGAAATGAATGAACAGAAACGATTTGAGTCATTTTTCTCTCCCGTTGATTTTAGATAAGGTTCCGAAAATTATACTGTATTAACTTTTTATTAGGGCTTTGAATATAGATTTTGTCTGTATTGGGTAAGAAAGCAAGAGGTATTCTTTAATCAATTTCTCCTGTTAGTTCAAAGAGAGGAGTGGGCGCTCCTTTCCCTTTTAAAGAGACTTCTCCCAAATATTCAGCAGAAAAAGAGTCTTTGACTTCTTCATAAACAGATTGGCTCATTAAAATTTGATTGGGCAAAGCCTTGTCCATCAAGCGAGCAGCTACATTTACTGTGTCACCCAAAAGGTTAAATTCTCGTCGTCCATTTGGCTCACCTACTTCTGCGGAAAAAGCTGATCCTAAGTTGATGCCTATTTGGCAGTTTGCTTCTGTCGCTGCCCCTCCAACAGAAGGCACCTTAACATTTTGAATAATGTCTCGAATCTCCAAAGCCACTGAAGCCGCCCGTTTTTGGTCGTCTGTGTGAGCGTTAAGAACGCCAAAATAAATTACCATATCAGAACCGGAAATATGATAGGTTATTTTTTTTAGAACCCCTCCCCGTGCCTCGACCGCTGCATTGATGCGCGCAACTGTTTTTGATAAGGTGTTTACAATTTTCAATTCCTGTCCTGGCAATGCTTGGTCTACTAATTCTGGTAGCCCGACTAAATTGACAAAGACAACGGTAGGAACAGGAAAATCAGGCGAAATATGGCGTTTTGCTGCGCTCTCAACAAGCAAATTTAGTACGGGAGATGGTAAAAAGCTGGCCAAGGGTTCAATAGAATCAAGCATTTTTGTGATCTCAGTGATAAGGCCAGCAACGCTACGGTCTATAAGCAGAGGGTTTGATAGCCGTCGGCGTGTGGATGAGGATATCTCATATTCACCGAGATTTTCTTCTGAAAAATTATCTACTACAAGTTTGTATTTGCGCTTGCCATCTTTTGATTGATGATCTTCAAAAAGAAAATCTTCTTTAACACGTTCGAAAGCTTCTTCAGAAAGGCACACTTTTCCAACTTGACCTGCACTTTCTGCTAGTTTAGCTTGTTGTACCGCGCTTCCCAGCAAAACATGCTCCATACGGCGTGGCGTGCCGACATCAGCTGCAAGAAACTTTCCGGTATGAATCCCAATGCGCATGCCTAAAAGGAGGTTACCCTGAGGAGTTTCAATCTCTTCAAAATGGCTCATAGCACGCTGCATACGTAACCCCGCACGAACAGCTTTTATAATATCGTCTTTTTTGTGTTTATCTTCGGGGAAAAGAACCAGCAGGGCGTCGCCAGTGAACTCAAGTAAGTCACCACCTGCTTTGCTAATAATTTCGATCATCTCTGCAAAGTAGGCATTGAGTACATTTAGTAGTGACGCAGCACCCTCTCGACCTTTGGAGGCATTTGCTTCCATCAGTCGAGTGAAACCCGCAAGATCAGTGAACATTAGTGTCCCACGCTGCCATCCCTGACGCACTTCTCCGGGGCGTGGTGGTTTATCTGATAGATGACGTGAGGTGTAATCGTATAGAATACGTTGAAATGTTCGCAAATGAGTAAAAACCTTCTCCAACGTAGTTGGCGAAGGGTCTACCCAAGCTGAGACATAAAGGTCGGCGGGTAAGAAAGAACGTAAGCGAGGTTCAATAGACTCTATCGGAAATAGTCATATTCGATCAATGTTAAGAAATTGACAGTC
>CAZOOX010000171.1:0-7827 GCA_964581545.1 uncultured Anaerolineaceae bacterium | reverse complement strand
TAAAGAGTGGACGGTCAAGAACGACAAAGCCAAAGGAAAAAGTGTCAAAAACAAAAAAAGCTAGCTAAATAAAAAGAGACCGAGTTTTCAAAACTGAAGTGCACCCAATAAGGTAGACACGTAAAAAAAGAGCCTCTTGTAAGTTAGATAAACGGACTCCTTAGCTGATAAGGGGTCTGTTTTGTTTTCAATTGTATCCTTTCATAGTTGTAGAAGAAAATATACTCATCAATGATCTGCTTGGTCTCTTTGAAAGACAAAAGCGGGTATTGTCGTATGGCTTCTTCTTTGAGATGCCCGAAGAAACTTTCAATCGGTGCGTTATCCCAACAATTCGCTTTCCTTGACATGGAAGGCACTAATTTGTATGCTTTGGTCAGGACATAATAGCTGTGAGAGCGATATTGATGTCCCTGGTCACTGTGGAGTAGTGTTCCAACAGTGACCTTTTCTTTTTGATTTGCCTGTTGGATGGTTTGGGTGACCAGAGCGACATTATTTCGATCACTGAAATGATGAGCCACGATATAGCCATCGAAGAGATCTTTGATGACAGACAAATATGCCCAACCGGTCTGTGTCCGGATATAAGTGATATCGGTGCACCATTTTTGATTGGGGCCTTCTGCTTGAAAGTCTCGCTTCAAGTGATGCGGGTAGCGATGAAGGTTTTCGTTCCTGATCGTTGCGCGATAAGGATGACGTTTTCGCGCAACAGAGCGGATGCCAAGCTTGTTCATCAGGCGCAGCACTGCTTTATGGTTGATCTTTACCCCTTTATGCATAGCAAGCCATAATTGAATGCGGCGATAACCATAGGCTTTGCGGGAAGCCAGATAGGCTTCTTCGACCCATTTCATTCGTGATGTATCTCGATCCGGTTTCTGTATCCTTTTCCGCCAGGCATAATATGCTGCTCGCGAGATCCCTAGGAAATTACACATCGCTTTCACTTCGTACTTCCCTCGGTTCTTTTCAATAACCCGATATCGCGCTTCGCGAGCGAACCCTGACGCAACTCGGCATGGAATTTTTTTAGCAGATCCAGCTCCATTTCCAAACGAGCAATATAGGCTTGGCTATTCTCACGCTTGGGCTTTCTCCCTTTTGTTTTTCGTCCAAACATAGCATCCCCTTCTTTCCGATATTGGGACAGCCAATTACATATTCGGTTTGGGTCACGGATACCAAAGTGTTCGATGATCTTTGCCGAACTCCAGCCTTCTTCCAGATAAAGCACTAAAGCCTTTCTCTTCATCCAGATCGGATAATGTTTCATGCCTTTCTTGCCAGCCATAGAAAAAACCTCCTGTTGATGGATTTTCTCACAGGAGGTCTCTTTTTATTTCGTGTCTTCTTTTATGGGGTCAGTTCAAACTCGGTCTCTTTTTTTACTCTTCTACAGGAGCCATCACTGTCCCGATCTTTTCTTTAGGGTAAGGCCAAATTTCCCCTTCTACGCCAAGGGCGAGATAAAAATCTCCGGCGCGGACAGAGACCAAACCTTCGAGGGTCTCGACGACCACTTCCTGGTCGGCATCACCATTGACGGCATCCACAAGTGGGACGAGATAGGTCAAGGCTTTTTTGACGCAACGTCCGGGGGTGGTAAGCATATAGGTTTTCTCGAAGATACCTGCTTCTACTGGCCACTTATCATCGGGAGGGGTATCAAGCTCAGATACAAGATAGTCCCCCGCGTTAACGGTCAAATATTCTCCCCAAGGAGTCATGATCTCAATATCTTGAGGGGCATCCAGCGGGGGTATAAATCGCTCTACCTTTCGCTCAACAGTACTGCGATAGGCTTTAAAATCCAGTTTTTTTATAATTTCGTCTCGGGGTGTGATCAAAATAGTCTCTTCCATTTTTTTTTTTACGATTCTTCCCAAATCGCATCTATTGTAGCATAGAGAAAGCGATTTTAAAATCTGATTATGGTATTGAAATGATAATTTGAAAAGTCTTTTTTTTGAGCTTCTATGTTAGGATAACAGGAACTTTTTTGCAGAATTTGCTATCAGAGCTTTGGCTCTGGAGAATAAGTATGAAAATAGGATTTACCTACGATCTTAGAAGTAAACATCAGCCAGATGAGAACTCTCCAGCCGATTATTATGGGGAATACGAAAGCGACGAAACGGTGGCCGGGATCACCGATGCACTGACTTCACTCGGGCATGAAGTCACGCAAATTGGCAATATTAAATCTTTGGTCGAATTTTTGGCAGAAGGCAAAAGGGTTGAACTGGTCTTCAATATGGCAGAAGGCAGATATGGGCGCGCACGCGAATCTCAGGTACCCAACCTTTTGGATGCCTATCAAATCCCCTATACATTTTCTGACCCTCTCACATTGGCGATCTGCCTTGATAAAGGGCGTACGAAAGAAACGCTCAAATTGGCGAAAATTCCAACGCCAGATTATCAGGTTTTGGAGCCGGAAACAGCTATAGAGACAGCTATCCCCTTTCCCCTTTTTCTCAAGCCCCTATATGAAGGCACTTCAAAAGGGATCGATGAAAATGCTCTTGTTCACACAAAGGATGAGCTTGTTGCGCGCACAAAATGGCTTTGGTCGGAATATAATCAACCCGTTTTGCTCGAAAAATACCTTTCTGGACGGGAATTTACAGTGGGGATATTGGGCACTGGAAATGACGCCCGTGTTTTGGGCATGATGGAAGTTACCCTGAACGAAGGTGGGAATATCTACGGATTCCGCGAAAAAGAGAACTACACCCGTCTTGTTTCTTATAAATTTGATATCGAAAAAGCCCTATACGAAAAGCTCGCAAAAATGGCACTTGCTTCGTGGCGGACGCTCGAATGTCGTGATGGGGGGCGAGTGGATATTCGTCTTGATGAAAGCGATGAGCCTCATGTGCTTGAGATCAATACCCTGCCGGGATTACACTTCAGAGACTCAGACCTGACCATTATCGCTCACTCGCTGGGGATGTCTTTTGTCGAATTGATCGATGAAATTCTTCACCACGCCATGAAGCGGATGAAATAACGCGGAACATTTAATAGGCTGGATCGTGCCACAGAAGGCGCGACTCGTTATTCAGTACCTATGAATTGGATTTCATCGTCTTTGATAAAAATCCCTGTCCCATCATCGATGCAATAAATCTCTTGACCAATTGCTTTGCTAACTTCAGCTATTCGATCATCAAAATGCTTGTCCTGAATTCGATAACGGTTTGCATGAGGCAGTACAGCAAAAGGGAGAAAATTTAATGCAGAGAAGTCGTTTGAAATTTCAAGTTCATATTCTGGAGCAAAATGAGAAACAATTTGCAAGTCAGAACAGAAAACGGTGGCCCCTGCGCTGCCGCCAGCGACGAATGTACCATTCTTATACATCTTTTTGAGTATGTTGTCAGCTCCGGAGCGTTTCAAGTGGTGAAGTAAATAGAAAGGATTGCCACCGTTCAGGTAAATAAATTGATATTCAAATAATCTTTGTGGGTCATCAAATTCGACATCTAAAAAGTCAACTTTCTTGTAACCAACATCAAGCAGAAAATGTCGCGCAGCAATCGCTCCTTTATGCTTTGCTTTCCATTCAGCAGAGGCTGTTGGAATGATTACAGCCTTGGCATCACTCTTGGATGTCTCGAGAATGTTTTTGCAAATAGATCTAATGTTTTCAGAATCTAATCCCGTTGTAGTTAGAAGTAATTGTCTCATCTGCGCCCCAATCTAATTTCGCTTACCGTTTCGACTCAATAAACGCTTTCAATATTTCTAATTGCCCCAAATGAAAACTTTCATGCCAGTGGAAACTGGTCACGTGTTCATAGCGCGTCTTTTCCCCACGATAATTCTCGAAATTTTCATCAAACCATGAATCGCTTTTATCTTGGAGAGCTACTTCGAGCAATTCTACGCTTTCATCCAGATATGCGACCAGAGTCTCAAATTTAATCGAAAGGGTATCCTCCGTGACAGGTTGCGTATCCTGATGATACAACTTACGGGCTTCTTCTTGCCATGCGTGCTCTGCGCCAACAACTTCCAGCACATGACTGCGATTGGTGACAATATGCCCTAAAATCCAGTTCATGCAATTGTGCTTGAAGGGGAGTTGGAGCACGCTTTCTTTGTGGCTGATCCCATCAATGAAGAAATGCATGATACGGTTGTGGAAATTATAATCTTCTAGGATTTTCTTAGCTTTTGGGTTAGGCATATTTGTTCCTTACCTATTTAACAAAAAAGAGAAAGATAGTAAAAGGTTATCTTTTTGCCTTATAGAATGTGGTAGCTTTCTTCAACGGGACTGCTTTTTTTCTTAACTTTCTTATCATATGTAAATAATCGCTGTTATGCTTTGCATTAGTGAGACGTTTATAATGTCGCTCAATTTTTGAAAGCCCCGTTTCACTTTTAATCATCGAAATAGTTTCTGATATATCTTGTGAATATTTTCTTTTAATTTTTTCTTGTTCATCGCTATCATTTGTTTCAAAGATGCTGTGTAACCCAATAAGAGCTAGCATTGTTTGGGCTGTAATTTCCTCTTCTATATACAACTCATTCTCATCAAGGAAATTTGCCATACTTATAATAGCCGTGCTCCAAATATCAACTTTTTCTTCTGCAGTCAGTTCATGTTCTCTTTCTATTTCTGCTTCGATTTTTCTCGTAGCATGTATTCTTTTGAAGAGCTCTTCATAAACATTTAGGCGTTTTATAAAAATTTCTTGGGCATAACCTTCAATACGACTGCGCCTTCTGAAATACTCGCTAATGACTAATCCTGCTAGTAATCCGACCAAACCTACAAGTGTTTCAAGCATGTTGTTTCCTTATTTTTCTACAAAAACTTAGCATCATGTTGCTAAAATGTAGGATTTGATGCAACAGAGTTAATTGCCTACCAAAGCACCAATCCCGACCAGCCCACAAACCATGCATAGATCGCAGGGTAAATGACAAAGCCGATAATCCCGCCCAAAATGCCTAGCACTGCACCTGCCAGAATATCTGATAAATAGTGCACGCCCATTGCCACACGTCCCAGCGCGACGAGGGGGGCGAGAATAACGAGCAGGATCGACATCCAGAGAGGGCCAAGAAAGATGCCCATTGTTCCGAGCAGAAAGGCACGCGTTGCATGCCCGGATGGGAAGGAGTGCGGATCGGTGTTGCGGTAAATATCTCCCCATTCTCCTTCGGGGCGTTTGCGCCGGATGGCAAATTTCAACATCAGCACGATGGCGGCCATGATGATCAGTGCGCCCAACAGGACAGCAGCCCACTTTTTCCAGAAAGCGTTCCCAAAGACCCAGACCGTGACCAATGCCACAGCCCAGAACCAGGAATCGCCGGAATGGGCGAAAAAAGCAGCGGTAGTGCGTAAGGGGCCGGGTTCTTCGGCGATGCGCATTTTTTGCGTTAATTCAGCGTCTTTTTCGAGTAAGTTTTTTAAGGTCATAATTTATATGTAAATGTAGGGGCGACCCGTTTGGTTAAAAAGGAAAAATTCTTTCTATCAGAATTCTATTTCTAATAAAATCCTGATAAAAGCACATAGGGTCGCCCTTACACAATTATTATTTTGTTTTTTCCAGGTCTTTTCGCAGCATTTCAAGCTGGTGGGGTTTGTCAACATCCATTGCGACTTCGGCGTAATCCCAGATCAGGGCGCGGGCATCGATATTCAGCTTTTTCGAGACACGAGCAACTGCATCTGCCAGTGTGATGCGTCCTAGCAGTAGCAAGACCAATGTCCAGATACCGACCGAAGCGGCCTGTTTAAGGGGCGATTTTCGTTTACCGATCAGCACATCCCAAACGGCAAGATGTTCGGGATCCGTCGTCATTGTGTGGTGGGCAATGTGGATGTCGGCGCCACAGAGTTCCATATCCTGTAATTTGGTGAAAGTCCGATTGGAATTGGGATAGCGGGCTTCCATTGTCTCTTTTTTGACAACACCATAGTAGATATCGTGACGAGTTTCCAGGGCTTTGTCAACGAGCCAGTCGATCATTTCGCCAGTTACAGCGGGGATGTCGGCAGAGGAGACGAGCACATACTCGGATTTAGGGTTGATCTCGCGCATTTTATCAATGCCCATCTCGATATTTGAGAGCATCCGTCCCTGGTTGGGAATGTGGTAGGTGGGTTTGGTGCAGGTGACGCTTTCAGTATCTTCCAGCCCGATGATGATGACATTTTCAACATTTTGGGCGTCGCCGAGGGCATCGAGTACCCATTGCACCATCGGTTTTCCGGCAACTTCGAGCATGGCTTTGGGGATGCCTTGTGTATATTCGTAGAGGGGTTCTTCTGGCTGGGGGATTCCACCAGCAATAACGATTGCGTCCATAATTTCCTCCATGTCATTGTGAGGAGCCGCTTTGTAGCGACGCGGCAATCTCCATCAAAGGGGAGATTGCTTACCCTAAAGGGTACAAGATCGCTTCGCTCGCAATGACAGGTCTAAGTATTAATTTAATTCTCTGATCTGCGGTTTGAAATCCAGGGTGTCGAGCATTTCGTTAAGCTCGTCATCTGTCAGTTTGCGCTTCTTGCCCGCAGCAGCGATAAAAGCGGCTTCCATCATATTGGTGCCGAAGGAACGACCGTCAATGGCAGGAGTGCCTGTAACGACATATTTCACGCCTGCGTTCTTAAAGAGAGCCATATCTTCTTCGGTGGTCGTATTTGTAACGATGACCTTGCCTTCAAGTTTATCGGGCATATGGCGGACAATATAGTTGTTGTCGCCACCAATGACACTTGCCCACTGATAGTATTTCTCGAATTTGGGTTCCCGTACCGTTTGTTTGTCGCCGGTTGGATAGATCCACGAGAAGGGCAGGCGCATCACGATGGGGTAGAGCGCGGAGGCGAGAAGTTTTAGCTGGCTAACTTTGCGTAATGGAATGGGAATACCGATCCCAAACATTAATTCGCCAAAGATACATTCATAATCAGCCTCGATAAAGCCTTTGGTCATTCCCCAGCGGTCAGAGGCAGCAGTCAACAAAACACGTTTGGGATCGATATAGTCACCGATCTCTTTTTCTATAAAACTTGCGAGACGATACTCGAGTGTGTTTCGCAATCCAGAGCCATCTACAACGGGGGTTTTCTTTGCGTCATCTGCTATCCATGCCACATTGTGATAGCGGAAAAATTTCCCTGCAAATTCTGTGCCAAAGTCGCCGCCGCCCAAGCCGAAGGCATCTACTGTGCCATCCATTTCTTTAAATAAGTGGGCGGCTTTTTTCAAATCGCCATCGGTGCCAATACGTTCGATGCTGATCTCTTCGCCATTCAGCTTCACGGTCACGGCCTTGTTTCGCTTTGATGAACCAATGCTTATACTCACTGCTCTTTTCATAATCGCTCTCCTTAAAATCAGTCCTTATGGATAATTGATTATACCCATATTAAAGGAAAAACTCAGCCAGAGTTTGGGGCTGTCTGAGTTCAAATGACAAGTAATGCGTGACTAGTGATGTTGAAGTGCCTCGCACCTAACTTATTTTGAATCTACCTATCGAAGGGCAAAAATCTCAGTGACAAGCATTTTTCTGTTGATGCAGGTGCGAGGCACTCTATAAATCACGCGTCACTTTTATCTCATTTTTCCATTAATCCGGCCAATACTTTCTGAGATTTATCTTCAACAACATTATGCTGACTATCACCATGGCTGTCCATTGTGACCACAACGGGGAAATCTTTTACATCGATCACCCACATTGCTTCAGGGACACCAAAATCGAGTTTGTGGACGGTGATCACTTTTTGTACAGATTGTGCGATCAATGATGCCGCGCCGCCAATGGCGTGGAAATAAA
>CAZOOX010000170.1:0-7985 GCA_964581545.1 uncultured Anaerolineaceae bacterium | reverse complement strand
ACTGCAGAACCCTACTATCAAAGCTTTTCAGCCTACCTAAAGCGAAAGTCCTATTGGTTTACTAATGGGATGCCTCAGCCTTATCACAGCCAATGTGATGTTCGTTAACAACACAGTCTACTTTTTGCTGCTCATTTTTTCTGGCGCGAACGTCGCCATTGACACCCTCCCCAGCTGGATGCAAGCCTTCTCACAAGCGCTGCCCCTCACACGCGGAATTGCCTCCGCACGCACGCTGATCGCAGGCGGCAACCTCGCCGATGTTGCTCCACTACTCATCAATGAAATCGGCATCGGCGTTGTCTACGGCATTTTGGGATATTTCCTCTTCACTTGGTTTGAGCTTCAGGCCAAAAGAAAAGGGTCGCTGGAGACGGTTTAAAATAGACGCTATTTGCGATAAAATAATCACCAAGGAGAAATCATTATGACAAAACATCTTGTTGTCGTTGCCGGAAATATTGGCGTAGGCAAAACTTCACTCACAGAACGGATGGGAGACAGACTTGGCTGGCGCACGGATTTCGAATCCGTTGCTGATAATCCCTATCTCTCAGAATTTTATGATGATATGCGCAAATGGTCTTTTCATTTGCAAGTTTTCTTTTTGGGACATCGCGCCGAACAATATCTTGAAGCAGCACAAGACCCTCGCTCTGCAATTCTTGACCGCAGTATCTTTGAAGATAATTATATTTTTGCGCGTGCCCTTCATCATTTGAACAATATCAATGAAAGGGATTATCAATCTTACCGTCGTCTTTTTAGTTTGATCGTGGATGGTTTACCGCGGCCTGACCTGCTTGTTTATCTCAAAGCTCCGGTGGATGTTTTGCTTGAACGCATAGAGCGGCGCGCTCGCGGCATGGAAACGGGCATCACAGCCGAATATCTCTCCCTGCTCGATTCGTTCTACGATGAATGGCTGGCTAATTTCGATCTTTGCCCGGTACTGACCATTCGCACTGATGACTTGGACTATGTCAATCAACCAAAGGCATTGGAAATTGTTACAGCAAGAATTACAGATAAACTCTCTGGCAAAGAAGTTGTAGATTTACGAGGAAAATAGAAAAACCTTCACTGGAGTAATAAAATGTTAAATAATTTCAAAAAACTTTCCCGCTCTTTTGGTTTGCACCCCCTTGTGGGATTTGGCATGTTCGCTGTTGATATGATGCTCTTTGGCGGCGAAGTAATGACCTTTGAGTTGATCTGGCCTCTCACCGTTGGCGTTGGCGCGGCACTGACCATCCCCAGCATTTTGATCCAGCGTCATAGTTTCAAAGATAGTTGGGGTGCTGCCATAGGGAAAGGGCTTCTTGTTGGTGTGCTGACAGGTATCCCCACGCCGCTTCCCGCACTTGTTCCGCTTTTGGGCGGTACGATCGGCACAATGCAGATGCTCGGCGAAAAGGAAGAACGCAAAATGATCGAAGGGGAAGTTGTGGAAGAACCTCCGATGTTGGAAGGTGAAGCTAGGGAAGAGTAGTGCGTGTTTTAAATATCTCGCGCAAAGTCGCAGAGACGCAAAGGGAAAATAATAAGACTTCCGAAACTTTAATAATTTCGGAAGTCCTCTCTTTCAGGCATAACCTTTCATTTCCCCATTCATCATTCAAAATTCTGAATTAGATCAAATCTTCCATCAAGCTCATCGGCAGCACAGCCGCGCCAACGATGCCGGGGCCTGTATGCACGCCCAAAACTGGCGAAATGCGAGTTACTTCCATCTTTGCTACATTTAATCCAGCTTCCATTGCTTCTTTCATCTGGTCTGCACCTTTTTGGAAACGACCATGCAAGACCGTTGTCCAGAGGGGGGCATCTCCATAAATCTCAGCAAGATGGTTGACCATTTCAGCAACATTTTTCTTAATGGTGCGCCCTTTACCAAGGGTGGAGTATTTCCCGTCAGCGTGGTCAACGTGGATGATGGGTTTGAGTTTAAGCACCGACCCAGCTAAAGCCTGTACTCTGCCGATGCGCCCACCACGGGCCAAATACTCGAGCGTTTCGAGGGTATAGATCACTTCGGTCTTGGCACGAATTGCATCCAGACGTTCTTTGATAGCGTCCATATCCCATCCGGCTTTTGCCGCTTTTACAGCCGCCAAAACCTGAAAACGCTGGCCGCCAGAGAGTGTCATGCTATCCACTGTAGAGACAACTTTCTCTTTCAGTTGTGCTGCACCATTGATCGCTGAATTCAGCGTACCACTAAGGCCAGAAGAGATATGAATAGAAAGGATTTGTTCCTTGGTCGTTGCCAGTTTTTCATATAACTCGGCAAAAAGACCGCTAGAGGGCTGTGCCGTTGTCGGGATCGCGGGCCGCATTGCCTCAAGCCTGTTATAGAAATCATCAGGCGCAATATTGGCTGCGTTTTCCTCACCCTCTGGGAATTGGATATAAAGCGGAGCCTCGACAATGCCAAGCTCATCACGCTCTTCCGCAGAAAGATCTGCCGCGCAATCAGTTACGATTTTCATTTGAAATTTCCTTATGGTTGGTTGAATTTATCACAATCGCCATTATACCTGAAAGGACTGATAGAATGAGCAGATGAAAAGCCCCCAAATCTCTGTCGTTTTACCTTGTTACAACGCAGAAAAAACCCTGGACGAAGCTCTTGAAAGCCTCGCCGCGCAAAGCTTTAAGAACTTTAAAATTCTTGCTGTAGATGATGGCTCAACAGATAATACAGGATCGATACTGGATCGTTGGGCAAAAAAGGATTCCCGCTTTAAGCACATCTCCCGCCCTCATGCAGGAGTCATCTCCGCATCGAACGTGGGGATGCTTGCCAGCCAAGCCCCCTACATCGCCCGCACCGACGCGGATGATCGTTCCCGCCCCGAACGCCTGGCAAAACAATGGGCATTTCTCGAAAAAAATCAGGATGTAGCGGCGGTTAGCTGCCTCGTCAAGGCTTTTCCCGAGAAAGATGTGGGCGGTGGATTTCAAGTCTATATAGAATGGCTCAACTCGATTATTACAGATGCAGAGATAAAACGCGAAATTTTTGTCGAGAGTCCTTTGCCAAACCCCAGCGTAATGTTTCGGCGAGAGTGGCTGTTAAAAATGGGCGGCTACGAAGAGCGTGGTTTTCCTGAAGACTACGACCTATACTTGCGAATGTATCTTGCAGGCGCAAAATTTGCAAAAATCCCTGAAGTTTTACACGAGTGGCGCGAACACCCAAAGAGGATCACTCATACTGATAGCCGTTATTCGCTGGAAAATTTTTTGCGGGCGAAAGCTTACTATCTCGCGCGTGGGCCCCTTAAAGGGCGGGATGCGGTCATTATTTGGGGCTCCGGGATGATGGGGCGCAGACTTGCCAAGCAGCTTGAGCGTCAGGATATCCCCCTTGTCGCATTTATAGATATCGACCCCAAAAAGATCGGGCGCACGAGGCGCGGTAAACTGATCATTGCGCCAGATGCGCTGCATGATATTTGGGGTGAGCACCAGAATCCTGCGCTGTTGGCAAGCGTCGGGTCACGCGGGGCGCGGAAACTCATCCGAGAAAGATTAAATAATTTTGGCTATGTTGAAGGGAAAGATTGGTGGGCGGCGGCTTAAACAAAAAAAAGCTGATAGGGTTTTTATCTATCAGCTTTTTCTTTCTACAAAAAGTTCTGCGACTTATCCGTCGTAGCCGGGGCCCTCTTCAAAGTAATCGTAATTGGGTTGAATGTCTTCGGTGAGATCAACTTCTTCGCCAGCTTCGAGCTGTTTGGTGCAATCTAAAACGACAGGGTTTCCGTGGTGATCGGTGTTCTCATAGTGGCCGGTAAGACCGATACGAGCGATGAATTCGCCACCTTCGGCGACATAAGGCTCAGGTACTTCATCTTCAACAAAAATTGCGTTATATGGGCACTCAGGAATACAAGCGCCGCAATCGATACAAGTATCGGGGTCAATATAGAACCAGGGATATTCTTCTTGCGGGGTGCCGGGAACGATACATTCAACTGGGCAAACTTCTACACAGCCGCTATCGCGCAGGCATAAACTGGTGATAATGTGAGTCATTTTTTCTCCTCTTTATGTGAGATGATAATAAAGTGAACTAGGCTATTTTACCTTATTTTTTTCGCTGATGGGGTGAGTTTTTCAGCAATTCCAAATATGCCTCCGCGAGGAGCGTGCTTTTGCAACGAAGCGGTCTCATACTTAGCAAAAGACTACTTCGGCGGTGAAACTGCCTCGCACCTGTGCCCTGAAAGGGTAGAATCATCCAAACTTGGAATTGCTGTAATTTTTATGATTTTCTTGACAAAATTTATCTTTATTAGTATCATTTTTGTTACGAGTAGATAATACTTTTATCACAATAACTGAGAATCTTAAGGAGTAACTATGTTCTACCGTATTTTTGATGCCCTTGATAAGAAAAATGCTTTTGCTCGTGCAGAAGCTCATTGCGATGTCCCCTGTGGGATTTATGATCCCGGTACAGCCCAAATTTCTGCCTTGACTGTTGTCCGTATGATGGATTTGATGGCCGCTGAAGATCATGACGGTGTTGAGCATGTAAACAGCATGGCCCGTTACGTTCAGGTCAAAGAAGAACATGCAGAGCAGGCTAAGCACGAAGTCCGTATTATTTGGGGCGATTATTTCAAGAAAGACAAACACCCGAACGTGGATGATCTGGTTCACAAGATCATGCAACTTGGTTCCAAATGCCGTCAGACCGCTGATCGTGAAAATGGCGTTGCTTTTGTAGAAGCCATCAACGAATTTGCTGCTATTTTCTGGGAAACAAAAGGCGTTGCAACTAAAAAGGCTAATGCCCCTTATGCTCCCGCTCTTGAGATGGTTTATCCTGATCTTTAGATCAAATGATGAAAGGCTGGCTTTGCAAAGAAGCCAGCCTTTTTTGAATCTTATGTTTCAAGTCTTACGCATTCATGGTGAAAGCATGTCCCCCGAATATGAAGAAGGGGATTTTGTATTGATAATGAAGATTTTTCGGGGGAAAATTAAGATGGATGATGTAATTGTTTTCCAGCACCAAATGCATGGCACCCTCATTAAGGCTGTTGAAAAAATTACAGACGAAGGTATTTATGTCCTTGGAAGAGGAGAGAATAGTCTTGATAGCCGCAGATTGGGACCAGTTAACCCTCTTTCTGTGCAGGGAAGAGTAATTTGGCATATTCGCCGCGCCTAGTTCCCAGGTAAAAAGGAGCAACGGGGTTATAATCTAAAAGCCTGTTGTGATCTCTCAAAAGGTTTTAGGAAAAAGCTAAACTTCATCACAGCGTGAAGAAGTTATGATAAATTTAACAGAGTATCTTGGTTGCGAGAAGTAAGTTATATATTTGGTGAATCCTCATGAGTGATGCTGCCCTTTTGATCGGTTTTATTAGTTTTGTAGTTTTCTTGTTTGTTGGGGCGATGATCCTTCGTAGCATAAGTGTGAAAGATGTTCTTCAGGAAGAAAAAAAAACTTCGCCTTTCGTACAATCACCATCTCCTTTTCAAACATCGCAAAATATGCAGAATGGGGCAAAACAGAAAAAAAAGGCATTTAAGTTAGATCGAAAAACACTGAATAATATCGGAAAAATTTGTGGTGCAGTCGGAGCAATTATGTTCTTTGCGCCTTTACCTGAATCTTTTAACGGCTTTGCATTGGGCTTAGCCGCTATAGGCTATCTTCTTGTTAAAGCTACTGAACCTCCAAAAGGGAAAAAGAATAGCAAAAAAGAAAACCCTGTTGCGCAGAAGATCCGTTTTCTTTCAGCTAAACCAGAATACAGGGAAGCACTAAAACTGCTCTATAATGACCATAGTGACAACCCGCAAGCTACAGAAGAAGAAAAATATGGCCGTGCTATCCGCTATCTTCAAAGCAAAGGGATCTCACGAGATGAGGCGAAAGAGAATCTTGTGCTTCTCTATACTTTGTTAGAACGAAAAAAGAATTAAAGTTTTTCTGTAGACGACGATACCCTTCCCCTGATGAAAAGAACCTTCTCCTCAGACACTTATCATTTTCTACTTGCGAGCCTTCTCTCTGCTAGTGCGCAGAGTTTTTTTCTTGCTGCTCACCGACAGGGCGATTTGTTGCAGGGAATTTCTTCTTTGGGGATTGTTTTTTTGTCAGCCCTCGTTTTTTCATCGAGCATATTGAGTTTGTCCCTTGTTTTTTTTACAGGTTCTGAACGAAGACAAAAACAGATATGGTTTTTTGTCTTCGTTGCTCTTGCTTTTCATATTCTTTTATATGCCCGTGCTTTTCGGTTCGTGGAGGCCCTTCTTTTTTTTGTGCTAACTGTGGGATATAGTCTGAAAATATGGCAGAGAAATGCGACGAAGAATTACCTCGCTTATGCCATCGTAATTGCAAATATAGCAATTGGATCAGGTTTTATATTGCTTCCAGGCTTTTTGAATTCCCCTGTATATCACCCTGCGTTATTTGTGAAAAATCTCTTAGGATTGATTTTTTTGGTAACAGCCTCAATAAGATTGCTTTCACTTTTACGACCGGAAAAAGAATTTTATTATAGATTTTCGAAGTCAGTTGTCCTTCCCTGGTTGGGATGGGCGTTCGTCTTTGCGAGAATACCGGAACTAAGTATCGTTGTTCCTTCTGTTGTCCTTTCCGCAACGCTCTTGACCTCAAGCTTGCTACCCTTCGAGAAAGTTCGTCTCCCCGAAAATAGGATGTTTGGTAATTTTGTTTTTCCAGCAGTTTCCTTGTTGCAAGTGCTTTTTCTGGCTCTTGTTTATTACCTTATTCAAGGCAATGCACCCTCACTTACTGAGAAAAATGATATTGCTTTATTGTCTTCATTTTTATTGAGTCTTATTTTGCTCTACAGTGTAATGAAATCACACTCTATGATTCATAAACTGATTTCTGACCCAACAGAGCATCTAGACAAGAATGAAAAGAAAACAAATTTTGAAAAATTTTCAGATCGCTTATTTGCACCTGTCCAAGAATTATTGCCTTTATCTGAGTGGCAGGCGAAGAAAATTCAAGGGCTTTCAGATATACTTTCTAAAGAAAAAGAAAGTGCCAGACAATTTACGATGCTTGGTGAGTTACGCAAAGAGCTAGATGATCAATATGATGATCCGGTTGCCGCTCAGTTGGCGGCGAACTCAATAGTGAGATATTTTAGAGTAGGAATTGCAGCTGTTTTTCTCTACGATATTGAATCGCAGGAAGTGGTTGTTCTGGCATCTGCGGGGGAAATGAAAGCAAGTGTTTCTTCCGGCTATAGACAGAAAATCAACCGAGGCATGATTGGAAGAGCAGCTCGACTTCGTAAAACACAAATTTCGAATGACACCGAAAAAGATCAAGATTATATAGCCTTCCCCAATGCGATTTTATTTTCTGAAATTGACATTCCGCTTATCAATCACGGGCATTTAAAAGGGATATTAACTATTGGCTCAAAAGAGAAAGGTGCTTTTTCTGCAGCAGATGTGCGTACGCTTGAAGCAATAGGTGAAGAGCTTCTCAATAATTGGGAGCGTTCTGGTTATAATCGCCGCTTGGGAGCGCTTATTCAATCAAACATCCCTTTGTCCACAGCGCTTAACACCCAATCCGTGATCGAAGAAGTTGCCAACCTTACGAGAAAAACAATAGAAGCGCGTTTTGTTTTTGCAGCCCTTTTCGATCAGGATGGTTCTTTTTCACGAACATCATCTGTAGGATATGCTCCAGCTTTACATGAATTTTTAAGTAGACATTTGTCCACAAATAGATTATTAGAAGCTGCGCTTGATGCAAAAAAGCCATTTAGAGTTAGGGATATTCGCAAATATAAGCACGCGCCATCAATAACACTAGACCACAATATGCTACGAGGGCTTATTGTTATGCCTTTACGCCTGCATGGTGTTAATATTGGCGCAATTTTAGGGTTTGGCAAACAAGGGGGGGTGTTTTTCACCTTGTTTTTGCGCCCATAGACCGCCTTTCTATTCGACGCTAAAAAATG
>CAZOOX010000169.1:0-8162 GCA_964581545.1 uncultured Anaerolineaceae bacterium | reverse complement strand
TCTTAATGCTCGGAACCCTCGTAGCAAGCTACGGGGTATTCAGAGAAGAATAAACGACCTGCTAGGAAAAACAAAAAGGCATCTGCAAAATATGCAGATGCCAACAAAGGTGTTTTTGCAAAAGTATCTTTTCTTCCCCCACCCTTTGGCTTAGACATGATACAGGTAATGCTTATTTCTAAACCGGCTGTGCCACCGCCAGCCTCGGGCGGAATTTATACCCGTATACATAGTTTCTACCGCACTGGATTCATAACAGTGATGACCATAATAACCATCTTATCTTGGCATCCCTAATACCAAGCGCTCTTTTAAATTTTTCCGTAAATGTAAGTATGTGGGGCTTCAATTTGCCAGAAAATCACATACTTGTTTTGCTTATTTGCGCAGCAACCTGCTCCAAAGACACAGGAAAATAATTCCAGCAGTCTATCCCTACATCCAAGCTTTTCAAATGTTGAGGAAGGTTGCAATGAGAATGCCCGTAAAGATGCCAACTCCCATAATGAGAACGATCCCAAACGCGCATGGCGTAATGGCATAATACGATCATTTGAGATGGTTCAACACCAGGAACCGGAAGTTTGATCGTTACCAACGGCGGCAAAATCACAACAGGATGCCCTGATTTGGAGATATATTCTCCCTTCGATACCCATCCTTTATCATGTCCGCCGGGGATCACAGAAATTCTCCCATTGATATGGGCAAAATGAGCGGCAGCCTGCTCTTGCTTCCCCAACGTGAAGTCGCCCAAGTGATATACGATGTCGTTTGGACGTACAACTTGATTCCACTTTGCGACCAAAGCTTCGTCCATTTCTGAGAGAGAAGAATAGGGGCGGTCACAATATCGGATGATGTTGGCATGTCCGAAATGGGTATCGGATGTGAACCAAATGCTCATTCTTTAATCTTCTCCATACGCCAATTCGACCGCCTTCTTGCTAATTCGCTGATAAGCATTTCCCAACAATGCTTCAATGCCCGGTTTCGGGATAAAGTTCGCGTCGCCCAGTCGTTTGAGCAGGGGTGTTTTGATGGCAGGATTCTGTATACATACAGAAAATGTGTCCAGCGGCGCACCTAGCTGAAAAAAGGTCGAGACGCTTTCATCCAATGGAGGAATTATTTCTTCCTCTTCTTCCGCTTCGAGAAAATCATCATCCCCCGCCCTGCGTTCCCGAAGAGCAGACATGACTTCGTCTTGCGTACGCCCCCGTAGACGGAAAATGAGAAAGGGGTCTTCGTCGAAGCGTTCGCCTAAAATATAATGGGCCGCGGCAACATGCTTGCAGGGATTTGCCCAATCGGGGCAGGAGCAGTCGGTTTCCAGACTACCGCGCTTTTGTGGGAATAAACTTGCCCCCGCTTCTTTGAAGGCTTCTTCTATATCCTGGGGCATTTCGCCCGCCAAAAGTTGGGCGGTGAAAATGGCTTGCTCGGCGAGGACGTCGATCACTTCATCCCATTGAGAATTTGTTAGAGAAGCGATATTGATGCTCACTTTATAGGGTGTGCTGCGTGACCCTTGCACTTTTGCGATAATGCCACCTTTTTTCTCGTCAATCGAGATGACCTGCCCCTTGCGTGCGTACCTACGCCCGCGCCCAAGCCTGCCGGAATCGACGAGACGCTCTAATGAAGAGATCCACTGTTTCGCCCACCAACTGGATGCGAAGGCACCGCGTTTACTGCGCGCTTTGATGCCGTCTTTGACTTCTTTGGGTTTTGTCGGTTTGAAATAATAATAAGACATAGAGCCTCGCTTACCTTGTATAGTTTACAGCAAGTTTTTTCACCACAGAGAACACAGAGTTCACAGAGAAAAACTTTAAAAAGAGAACAAAAAAGTTTTAAATCCGTGTCCCATTAAAACCTCCTCAAGCTAACCGCTTTTCGCAGTTCGTCCGTACTCATTTCGGTCATCCACTTTTCGCCCGAGCCGACCACCGCATCGGCGAGCGCCTTCTTGGATTCGATCATATCGTCGATCATCTCCTCCAGCGTGCCGGTTGTCACAAATTTATGCACCTGCACATTTTGTTTCTGCCCGATCCTGAAAACGCGGTCTGTTGCCTGATCTTCTACAGCGGGATTCCACCAACGGTCAAAATGGAAAACGTGATTAGCGCGGGTCAAGTTCAAACCTGTCCCGCCCGCTTTGAGCGAGAGAATGAAAATCGGCGGAGCAGAGTCATCTTCCTGAAAACGGCGCACCATGTCATCACGTTTTTTCGCAGGTGTACCGCCGTGCAAAAATTGTATTGCCATGCCCAAAGTTTTCGGCAAATAAGCGCTCAAAATATCGCCCATTTCGGTAAATTGCGTAAAGATCAACGCCCTGTCACCCCGTGCCAAAACTTCTTCGAGCAGCTCACCCAAACGCGCCAATTTTCCACTCCGATCATCCAGTGAAACACTCCCCGATTTTTTATCGATCTGGTGCAAATATTGCACGGGGTGATTACAGATCTGCTTCAATTGCATCAGCATACTCAGCACCAAGCCTTTTCGCTGCATCCCCTCTTCATCAGCAATGCTTTTCAGCGCATCCTGCACCACCGCTTCATATAAAGTCGCCTGCTCTTCGGTCAGCGAGCAATAGACCTTCGTCTCCACCTTTTCAGGCAGATCGGTGATCACAGTCGGGTCGGTTTTTACGCGCCGCAAAATAAAGGGCGTGGTCAGTTGCTTCAATCGCTTCACCGCGCCCTTATCTTGATAACGCTCGATCGGCAGAGAAAAAGTATCCCGAAAAGCCTTTCTGCTCCCCAAATAGCCGGGATTCAAAAACTGCATAATAGACCACAACTCAGAAAGACGATTTTCGACCGGCGTTCCCGTCAGCGCAATTCTAAAACCCGCCTCGATCTTTTTGATCTCCTGCGTCTGTTTTGCAGCGGGATTTTTGATATTCTGCGCCTCGTCCAAAATCACCGCCAGCCATTGGATGGATTGAATGGATTCCGCGTCAATTCTTGCCATCGGATAGCTCGTCAGCACCACGTCTTTACCTTTTACGGCCTCCCGAAATGCCCCTGATTTGAGCCTGCTTGCCCCCCGATGAACATAGGATTCGAGATCGGGCGCGAACCTGCCAATCTCCCGCTCCCAATTCGTGACCACCGAAGTCGGCGCGATCAACAAGGCAGGCGCAGGAAGTCCCCCATTTAACTCCTTCTCACGCTGCAACAACGCAATGGTCTGGATCGTTTTGCCCAACCCCATATCATCCGCCAAACATGCGCCCATACCCCATTTACGCAAAAATGCCAGCCACGAGTAGCCATATTGCTGATAAGGGCGTAATTTGCCATCCAGACCTTCTGGCGGTTCAAGTTCTTCCAGTTTTTCTGATTTTTCAAAGCTCTTTATCAGTTCTTTTAGCCAGCCATCGGTCTCTACTTTGTTGATCTTCAACCCGCCCGCAGAGTCTTCGCCACCCAAGCCCATTCGCATGGCTTCGAGCAGAGTCATTTCGCCTTCGAGTTGCTGTTTTTTCCAGAAATCAATTGCAGCTTCAATTTCTTCGGCATTTAACGTCACCCATTCGCCGCGTATCTGCACCAGCGGAGATTTGAGATTCGCCAAAGCCTTAAATTCTTCCTCGGTGAGTTCTGTATCGCCAAGAGAAAGCTGCCATTGATAGCTGATCAGATTTTGCAAGGTCATCATCCCTTTAGCAACTTTATCTTTGCTCGTTCCAAGTATGGCCTTTACGCCCAGACTTGCCCCTTTTTTATTCCACCAGGGCGGGACAAGGATGCCAAAGCCCGCGCCTTCCAGAATGGGCGCAGTTTCACGCAAAAAGTTATAGGCATTTTGTGTATTGATGGTCAATTCTGTGGGCACTTTGCTCTTTAAACTTTTCGTGATCGGTGGAAAGAGACGTGCCGCGTAGCCCAGCCCTGTCAGCAATTTCTCTTGCGGCTGCTCAAAACGATGTCCCAAACGTGTGAGTGCGCCTTTTGACTTTTTCCATACTTCTTTGGCGGGAATGAGCAAAGAGGGGTCATCTTTTGCCTGAATGAGATAATGCAAATGCCACGCGCCCTTTTCAGACGCGGGCGCTTCCAAACGAAAGGCAATGCGCGATGTGGAATCTCCCGCGACATGCAGATTTCGCATCCAGGCGCGGTGGCTGGGTTTTAGCAGACGAATTTGTTTGGGCGAAAGTTGAATGACAGGGTTTTTATCGAACAGCGCAGAAAGCCAACGAGAGCCAGGCTCAGTTTTAGATTCCGGCGCGGCATTTTTACCCCAAATGCGGGCGAGAGAGTCGCAAAAAGTATTCAAAAAACTATTCAACAAATTTCTCGAAGAGATTTCAGGAAACTCTGCCCGGCACAGTGGCGGCATTGCCTGCTCCAGCAGAGATAATCGTTGTGCATCGTGTGGGCTATCCAAAACGGGGAGCCAGCGCGCGTCTTTGCCTTC
Organism: uncultured Anaerolineaceae bacterium; assembly: GCA_964581545.1. Taxonomy (GTDB): domain Bacteria; phylum Chloroflexota; class Anaerolineae; order Anaerolineales; family Villigracilaceae; genus Desulfolinea. The sequence goes on along the minus strand of CAZOOX010000169.1, from coordinate 3,722 downwards.
GATAATGGGAACGAGTTTCTGTGCGGCAAGGGTTTCTAATGCCAAGGATGAGACTCTATTCCAGAAAAGGGTAACAAGCCCAGGCTCCACGCGCGTTCCATCGAGAAGCGGTTGGGGGGCAGAAAGCTGTTGAAGAAGGGCAATCGCGTTGAGGGCGGGCACCCAGATCGCATCCACGCTAAAAGGATAGAGACTTTTTTCGGTGGCGGGAATATCCCAATTATGAATAAGCTGCGGCGAAGGGCTGGGGATGCCCTTGGCTTCGGGGAGTTGGAGGGTGAGCGTGTGTTTTTCACCTTCGATATTTGGCGCTATGGCAAATGGGTGCGGCTTCGGTTTGGGGATTTTCGCCGCACGTCCGCGACGCTTGGGGGGCTGGGGCGCATCGGGCGTTTCTGTCCAAAAGAAGATGCCGCTGGGGTCATCGGGGCTTTGCGGCGGCTGGTAGTGGGCGTGAATTATGTTCATGATTTTTTAGCGATAAGCAGGTTTGATATCGAGATAATCTTTAAAATCGTGTACATTTGCCTGGGCATTTACCATTGTTATGGGTTCTTTCTTTCGTTTGCGCCAGGCGGAAGGATCGAGCGTGCCGAGAACCAAGTACTCATTTCCAACAATTTCGGGATTGTTTTCCTGATGAGCTAAAGTCAACATTTTTTCCAGTTCATCTTTATGAACGATCAAAAGGTCGCATTTCGGGCAGTAGCGGCAGCGTTTGTTGATCGTGGTTGGATGCGTGGGGTAAACATGGATAAATAAAGGGACTTTACGGATCAATGTTTTTCCAGAACATCCTGGACAAGAGGAAAATCTCGCATCCTGGTATGGGTTTAGGATAAACTTGTATTTCGGTGGCAATTTGCCGAATTGTACTTTTTGCTTTTTGAGCATATTTCTCTCTTTTCTGAAGTTTATCACAAGGATTTCGTTATGAGTGAGTACCAATATTATGAATGGCAGAGGCTTGAAAGCCCCCTGACAATGGATGAGCAAAATGCTGTAGACGCGCTCTCCAGCCATATTGAAGTAAGTGGGATGCAGGCGAGTGTTTCTTATAACTGGAGCAGTTTTGGGTACGATCCGTTGAAAGTTTTGGCAAAATATTTTGATGCCTATCTTTATTTTGCTAACTGGGGCAGCTACAATCTGGCGTTCAGCTTTCCCAAGGGGCTGATCGATGCGGCTGCGCTCGAAGTCTATTTTGACGAGGAGCATGTCAATATCCGCGAGATCGAAGGCAAGCTGATTCTGAAGTTCGAAAAGCGTGATGATGACGGCTACGGCGGCGATTACAGCGAGCAAAGCCATCTTTTTACCTTGTCTCGCCTGCGAGATGACATTATTCAGGGCGATCACCGCGTCCTTTATATCGCCTGGCTCAACGCAATGGCAGAGCAATCTTATTGGTACGAAGAAGATGAAGATGACCCCGACAATTTTTACCTGGACCCCGAACCGCCCGTTCCTGCGGGATTGAATGAACTCAACCTGCCCTTGCAGACTTTTATGGATGCCTTCGAGATTGATCCTTTCCTCGTCTCTGCCGCAGCCGAACGCAGCCCCAGCTTGATTCCGTTAAGAAAAACAGCTTTTGATTCGGCAATAAGCAAACTCTCTCGTCAGGAAGCTGATGAATTCCTGCTGAAAATCGCCAACGCAGAGCCTGGTGCAGTAGCCACCTTGCGAAAAAAGCTGCGCTCTTTTGATAAACCGAGTAAAGAAAGAGAAGCTGAACCGCGTACTATCGGCGAGTTGCTATCAAGAGCCGAAGAGCTTGAAGAAATTGAGAAGAAACGCGTGGCAGAAGAAAGGCGCAAAAATCATATAACCCACATGAAAAAGCTGGAAAAAGAAGAGCCAAAGCTTTGGTTAGAAGTAGAAAGAGTATTGGCGGGCGGCACGAAAGCGAAACTTTATGACGAAGCAACAGAAATACTCGAAAAGCTCCACGAATTGGCTGAATATAAAGGGGAAGGATTTCGGTTCAAGGCACAAGTCCAGAGATTTGCAAAGCAGTATGATCGGCGTTTAGCGCTCATCAAGCGCTGGGCGAGGAGAGGCTGGGTGTAGCGCTCGACATCTCCTTTGGGAGACCACGTAGTGTGCAACGCCAAGGGCGGCATCTCGCATCTTGAACGGGGCCAATTCCAAACTCATGTGCGATCACAAACATCGTACTTTTAATTAAGATACTCAAAAGTATCATAATTACAGAATGAGTTGCGCCTGTCATTGATATCCAACCTATAAGTTGTTCATAAAAATGAGAAAAGAAAACCCATCCAAAACACCGTAAGAAAAATGATTACCTACTATCCGGATATCTAAAATGTGCCTGCAACCTGACCTGGCAAGTAAGGACTACGACTCATCGCCGCAGCCGCAAAGGGGAATGAGTTGAGCGCAATATCCAAGTGGAGTTTCGAGCCAAAATCATTGATCTCGCAGTAAGCAAAGAAATACTGGATTTTCTAAATGATGGGGAAATTGTAGCTCGGTTATAAACCGTAATTTCGATAAAATATCATCTGCCTCAAAAAGCATCCTGACAATCTTGGAGTACCAGGGTACTTCTCCCTTTAAAAACGTACTCCCCAGCTTTGAATACTGGGGAGCGCGGCATGATGGTTTACGAGGAATTTTCTTAGCTCGTGTACGATCACACCCCTGCATAGAGAGTTTTATGCTATCAGGAACACGGGTGCACTCAAGATATGTAGAAAGGGAGTTCTTTGGTATAACCGTTTGACCAAAACCAAATTATCCAAAGGACTTCCGAAATGAAGTTTAGCACAGAAGCACTCAAAGAAATTGAGAAAATTATCGTATCAGATTTTAGCGAACAGATAGCCGGAGAGAATTTCAAAGCATGTGAGTTAGAAGAAGCATTGCGTACAAACATTCAAGAAATTGTTCGAAACAGCTTCGGCAAAATGTTGACTTTGTTAGATGAACATAATCATGGTATCGAAGTCATTTGCGAGTGTAGAGAAAAAGGCAAGCGCGTTTCCAAGCGTGAAACCCAAGTTTTAGGTATTTTCGGTTGGTCATCCTATCGGCGTTCATATTACAAGTGTGAGGTATGCGGCCAGAACTGGGTGGCATTAGATAAAGCGGAGAGTTGCTTTGGGGTACTGGTGTGGATCACCGTGCTGATCAGGCAGAAGAGCTCATCTTTGTTTGTGATGGCGCTGCTTGGATATGGAAACAAGTAGAGAAGTTTTTTCCTAAAGCTGTTCAAATCGTTGACTGGTATCACGCTAACCAGTATTTACATGCTATCGCAGAAACTTTTTCTGCATCCAAAGAAGAACAAAAAGAGTGGCTTTTGGAGATGAAGAAGCTTTTATGGGACGGGCAGATAGAAAGCATCATCCAAAGATGTCATGCGCTTTTAGAGAAGCTTGGGCAGCCTGTTTTGCGGCTTCTCTCATATTACTCAAACAATATTGAGCGCATGCGCTACAAAGATTTCCGAGCGAAGAATTACTTGATAGGTAGCGGAACCGTGGAGAGTGCATGCAAGCAAATTGTCTCCATGCGCTTGAAGCGCCCTGGTGCCCGTTGGACAGAATATGGAGCGCTAATGACTGCTAAAGCTCGCACGGCTTGGCTAAGTGGCGATTGGAATATTGTCGCTGCTCAGGAGTGTCAAGAAGTTTGTGTAAATGGGATTTAGATTTTGATGCGTCCCTCAAAGCGAATGGCGAGCTGGTTCA
>CAZOOX010000168.1:0-8286 GCA_964581545.1 uncultured Anaerolineaceae bacterium | reverse complement strand
CACTTTGCGTAAAAGCAGACCAAAAGAGTACTACAGCAATTAGAACAAAATTCAGATCCATACTTACTCCTGTATTTGTGTTTGCAATTGCCCAATTATACTTGCATCAATCTCTGTTATAGACAAACTCGGATGTTTAGTGTTTTTGCTACAGATTTCACGGATTTCACAGATAAAAACCTAAAAATCCCTATCAAAAAGCTACAATTTATGTAAAAGAAAGCGGATTTTCTAAAGAAAATCCGCTTTCTTCTTTACTACCTTCTTCACAGAAACACATCTATGTTTGGTCAAGAAAATCGCTCCACGTCGAAAGGGTCAAGATCAAAACAAGGTTTTCTTGCACCTATGATTTCAGCAACGGCTTTTCCTGTGATCGGCCCCATAGAAACCCCTAACATGCCATGCCCTGTCGCAACGATCAGATTTTTTATTGCAAGTGATCGACCGGTATAGGGCAAGCCATCCGGAGGAACCGGGCGCAAACCACTCCAGACTTCCGGATCATCATCAGAAGAAACACCATTCAAATAGCTCCGCCCAGCGTTCATGATTGCATTAACCCGACGTTGATTGATCGACAAATCCAAGCCTGTCAACTCCAAAGTTCCTGCAAAGCGCAAACTTGAGCCGATTGGCGTGACAGCAACCCTTGCTTCAGACAAGAAAAGAGGCCGAGAAGGGCTGTGAGTTGGTCTGCTCATTGTCAAACTATAACCTTTAGCTGCTTGCATAGGAAATTGAAGGTCTAGCTGTCGCGCAAGAGGGGTAGACCATGCCCCTGCCGCTAAAACCACTTCTTTGGGATGGAAAGATTCACGCGCGGTATGGACACTTGAGATACGTTCTCCAACTTTTTCAAACCCCAAAACTTCTGCCTGCTTAACGATCCGCGCCCCATACTTCTCACTGACCCTGGCTAATTCCTCTACAAATACAGCAGGTTCAAGATGCGCATCCTCCTCGTTATGAATACCGCCCAGAACATCATCCCTGATCATCGGCTCTAATTTACGTACCGCATCCCCATCAAGAAAATCTAGCTCAATATCAAATCTCCCCATCTCCTCAACTTCTGCCTGTGCATGAGCAAAACCCTTTTTGCTTTTAAAGATCGTCATCCCACCGGCTTGTTGAAAATCACACGCGATCTCTTCTTCTTTGATTATCTCTTGAAACAAAGCAAGGCTATCACGTTGCATATCCCGAAAAAGCGGTATTGCCCGCTCGTATGCATCTTTATTGCAATAGTTGCTAAAACGCCATAACCAGCGCATAAATTCGACATCAAAACGAGGGCGAATATAAAAGGGGCTTTCAGGGTTCAGCATCCACTTTAACCCTTGCATAAGCACCCCCGGCCCAGGGATAGGCGTTGAATGTGCAGGCGGGATAAAGCCTGCGTTACCATAAGAGCTTCCTGAAGAAATCTCTCCCTTTTCAACTAGCGTTACAGCCACACCTTCTTTTGCCAAATAGTAGGCAGCAGAAACGCCGATAATTCCTCCACCAATGATAAGAACATCACTTTTTTTGCTCATAGAAGATCCTCCAAAGAAAGTATAACTTCTCTGTCATTATATTCAAATGTTTCACAGACCCGTCTTTCAGGTATAATCTCAGTATGCCCATTATTAGCCCCACTGAAAAGGTAGATTATCTTGTTATTGGTCATTTTTCTAAAGACCTTGTACCCGAAGGCTCACGCATCGGAGGTACAGCTGCCTATGCGGCATTAACCGCCCGTGCATTGGGATTGCGCGTGGGCATCGTGAGTAGCTTTAACGAAAAAGATATTTCTCTGGAAGTTTTTGCTGATATTCCCATTGTTTCATCCTCTTCTAAAAAAACAACAACCTTCTCTAATCTTGAAACCTCTGCAGGGCGGGAACAAATCCTGCACGAATATGCTGCGGCAATTGATTTTGAGCAAATCCCTGAGATTTGGCGACGCGCAGCGATTATTCACCTGGCGCCTATCGCACTGGAGATGAAATCTCAGTTGCCGCAAGGCTTTTCTCCAGCTTTACTAGGTCTAACGCCTCAGGGATGGTTACGCGAATGGGACGAAGAAGGTCGTGTGATGCCGAGAGAATGGTCAGAAGCGGAAGCAAGCCTAAATCAGGCAAGCGCCACTGTTCTTAGCATAGAAGATGTAGATGATGACGAGGAGCTTATCGAAACATTCTCCCTTGCCAGCAGAGTCCTCGCTCTTACAGAAGGCAGTGAGGGAGCAAGATTATATTGGAATCACGATCTGCGCCGTTTTCCTGCATATCAGAATGGAGGAGTTACAGACACCACGGGTGCCGGCGATATTTTTGCCGCCGCTTTTTTCATCCGTTTATATAATACTCGTGACCCGTGGGAGGCAGCACGTTTTGCAAATTGCCTCGCTTCAAAATCGGTCACACGTCAGGGGCTGGAAAGCATCCCCACCAAAGAAGAAATTCAAACTTGCCAAATGGAGGTTCTTTAGTTCATGGCACGCATTTATACACTCGTCAATCAAAAAGGTGGTGTCGGGAAGACAACCACCGCCATCAACTTGGGCGCATACCTTGCCCAATACAGAAAAAAAGTTTTAATTGTAGATATTGACCCACAGGCAAATGCAACTTCTTGTCTTGGGATCGATAAACACAGTATTGAAAAAAGTTCTTATCAGGCATTACTCGGCGAAGAATCACTATCTTCGTTGATTTTGCAAAACCAACGGCTTAATCTTTCTCTTTTACCTTCTTCGCCCGCATTGGCCGGTGCAGAAGTAGAACTTGTGGATGAAAATGAGCGCAACACACGTCTGCGAAAAGTGCTTAATACGCTCAACGGAGATTACGATTATATTTTGCTCGATTGCCCACCCTCGTTAGGATTGCTAACCATCAACGGCTTAATGGCAGCGCAGGATGGTGTAATTATCCCCGTTCAATGTGAATATCTTGCGCTGGAGGGATTAGGGCAGCTCACGCAAACCATTCAGCAAGTCCGCTCGGCACTCTACCCGGATTTGCGCGTGCGTGGCGTTGTTTTGACAATGTTCGACAAGAGAACGAATCTGGCTAATGACGTTGTTTCAGAAGTGAACGATCATTTCCCGCAACAGGTTTTTAAGGCCATCATTCCGCGTAGCATCCGTTTGGCAGAAGCGCCATCCTATGGCTTGCCAATCTCAGCCTACGCACCCAACTCAGTTGGCGCAAAGGCTTATGATGCTTTGGCAAAAGAATTATTAGAAGGCGACCAAAATTAATCACCGCCCTTCTCTCTTTGAACCAGAAAGAGAAGGCGTACGGAGAAGAATATGGCGAAAAAAAGAAGTGGACTTGGCAAAGGTTTAGGCGCATTAATCGTAGACACAGATAGCCCTGCCCCAATCCCAAAGGCAAATGGTGGCATCGTCGAGGTGGCGGTAGAGAAGATCATTCCTAATCCACGCCAGCCGCGTCTTCACTTCAACGAAGATGAGCTGGCTGAATTAGCTGTATCCATCAGCGAGCACGGAATTATTCAGCCGCTAATTGTCTCCCCAAACGGAGAAGGACAGTATACACTCATCGCTGGAGAACGTCGCCTAAAAGCCTCCAGGCAAGCCAAATTAGAGAAAGTCCCTGTTGTCATCCGCGAGGTTAGTGACCAACAACAACTGGAATGGGCATTAATTGAGAATATACAACGAGCTGACCTTAGCCCACTTGAAGAAGCAGAGGCATATCACCAATTATCTGAAGAATTTGGTCTCTCTCACGCCAAAATTGCAGATCAGGTTGGCAAAAGCCGTGTAGCCATTACGAACACACTCCGCTTGAGAAAACTTTCAGATTCTGTAAAAGCTGCATTGGTAAATAAATTGATCAGCGAGGGACATGCTCGCGCACTCTTGGGGCTTTCTACAGAAGAGGCGCAAGAAGCAGCTTTGCAAACAGTTACATCCTTGCGGCTTAACGTACGACAGACAGAACAGTTAGTCAACAAGATAAACGGAGAGAAAAAGCCAACGCAAGAAAAGAAGATCGAGAAATCACCAGAAGTTATCGATATTGAATCGCGACTGCAATCACGTTTTGAGACCAAAGTATCAATGCGCTACACAAAAAATGGCGGTAATATCACCATACATTATTCATCTGATGAAGACTTAGACGCTCTCCTGGAAAAGCTTTTGTAAGTTTTTTGCCCTCTATATTTTCACATTTGCGCCCTGAGTAATTTAAAAAGGTTAGGCAAAATCATGACAAAACAAAACCTTAAGTTAACGCCCGAAATGCTTGTTCCCCGTCTTGGTGAACACTTGGTTAATAATGGACATATTAATGAAGCAGATCTCAAGAAAGCACTAGCATATCAACAAGAAAAAACAGCGCAAGGAGAAAGCTTGCTTCTCGGTCAAGCTCTCTTGGATTTGAAGATCACAACCCAAGAAATGCTTGACCAAGCCGTCACAGAGCAAATCATTCAGTTACGCAATGCGCTGCAAGCAACAAATCGAAATTTAGAGCAGCGCGTTCAAGAGAGAACATCCGAACTACAGAGGGCATTAGAAAAGCTGTCTGAATTATCAGAACTGAAAGCGAACTTCATTTCCAACGTCTCACACGAATTAAGAACGCCACTAACGCATATCAAGGGTTATCTTGAGCTGCTCATCTCTGAATCTCTGGGATCTATCACATCAGAGCAAAAGCATGCTTTACAAGTTAGCCAAAATTCTTCTGCCCAGCTAGAGAGACTCATCGAAGATTTGATCATGGCATCAGTTGCATCACAAGGAGAGCTAACCCTCAAACAAGAAGCCTTAGATGTACGGCGTATAGCAAATCTGGCAGTTAAATCCATGACAAAAAAAGCAGAAGATCGCGAGGTTTCAGTTCATGCAGTTTTAGACAAAGGCCTCCCACCCGTACAAGCAGACAGCCAAAAGTTGATTTGGGTACTAGGCCAACTTTTAGACAACGGTATCAAATTCACTCCCATGGGCGGTCGCGTGGTCTTACGCGTTGAACACGAAAGTGACCAACTAATTTCTATTTCCATTACAGACACAGGGATCGGTATTCCTGCCGAAAAAACGAAAGATATTTTCCAGCCCTTCCACCAATTAGACAGCGCATCAACCCGGCAATATGGTGGCACTGGCTTGGGTTTACTTCTCGTTCGTCAAATTATAGAGGCGCATGGCTCAATGCTTGATGTGAAATCTACCGAGGGAAGAGGTACAACAGTCAAATTCCCCTTGTTAGTAGCAAATAAAGTATAGAAAAAAGAGCACATAAAATGGCCTCTCCCAAGCACTTCCTTGAACATCATTTTTGGAAAAACGCTGTTCATGAAAAGAACTGGAAGCATGCACTCGATTTTTTGATTGCATCTTTGCGGGATGTGTTGATTTTTGATAATTTGGCGATCTACATCACCCAAAAAAGTGGCGAAACATCGGAGATCGCTTATGCACGAGCAGTCGGAAGAGAGAAAGATGCTGAGGCAGATGCAAATTGGGGAGAAAGCATTGCAAACCAAGCCATTCAAGAAAGCGATATTGTTCTACAAACACCGAACTCTTCAAATATCAGAGAAAAGCGTGTTCAAGACGCGTACCTGATCGGCTTGCCACTTATTGCTTCAGGGAAAACACTTGGCGCAATGAGCCTGATCCGTTTTGGTGGGCCAGAATACACCAAAGAACATATTGAACTTGCCTCTTTCGCAGCCGTAATCGCCTCCTATATCTTTGAAAAACGTGCTCTGGAAGAAAGTATTTCAGAGTTAGAAACTGTGCAACGTCAAATGCGCCTGCAAGATGATTTTGTTTCAACAATTTCTCACGAACTGCGGACTCCCTTAGGTTTCATCAAAGGATATAGCACAACACTTCTGCGCACAGATACAAACTGGGACGATAAAACTCAACGAGAATTTTTAACCATTATTGACGAAGAAACCGATCATCTAAGCGAATTGATCGAAAATATTCTTGAGTCAGCTCGTCTTCAGAGCAACACGCTTGAGATGAATTTTCAACATCTGCGCCCCGACGCGCTAATCAGAGATGTAATTACGCGAGTTAGTGCCCGTTATAAAAACCTTGAAGCTTCTCTTGACGCCAGATGCAAAAGGATGATCCTTGGCGACAGCACACGATTAGCACAGGTTTTTGAAAACCTTTTCAGCAACGCTGTTAAATATGCACCCAACACCAAAATTGAGATCTCCATAGACGAAATAGACAAAACTGTTATTCAAATCATTTTTTCAGACAATGGAAAAGGCATTCCTCAGGAACACCTTCCCTTTATTTTTGACCGTTTCTATCGTGTTCCCAATCAGCCAGGAAAAGCAGGTACAGGCTTAGGCTTATTTATTTGCAAGCGTATTATCAAGGCACATCATGGTAATATGTGGGCAGAATCAGAATTCCAAAAAGGCACCAGCTTCGTTATTCAATTACCATCTCAATAATTTTTTTTGGGCATAAGGAGAGTATTATTATGGCAAAACGCATTCTTGTTGTTGACGACGAATCCCGCTACCAACGCCTTTTAGAGGCCAATTTGCGTACAGACGGTTACGATGTTATCACGGCCTCGAATGGCGTAGAAGCCATCGAACTTTTCTCATCGCAACCCATTGACCTGATTCTCCTGGACGTGATGATGCCAGAACTAGATGGCTTTGCAACTTGTGAGCGTATTCGCGAATACTCCAATGTTCCCATCATTATGTTAACTGCAAAAGGGGAAGAAAAAGATCGCGTTCGAGGGCTAGATCTAGGCGCAGATGACTATCTAACCAAACCTTTCTCCGCCACCGAACTACTTGCCCGTGTGCGCGCTGTCTTTCGTCGAGCAGATGTTTCCACCAGCAGTGCGCAAGCACGCTATTTTACACACGGAGACATCCGCGTCGACTTTGCCCGTGCAGAAGTCTGGCGAGATGGAGAAAGCGAACCCGTTCCCCTTTCTGCAACCGAATATCGCATCTTCCTCCAATTTGTCCATAACGTGGGCAAAATCATTAGCGCGGAAGAACTTCTCACCAGCATTTGGGGACCAGAATATCGCAGCGAGAAAGAAATCCTTTGGGTCAGTATAGCTCGCCTCCGTCAAAAACTTGAAAAAACACTCCACTCGCCAACGCATATCGTTACTCGCACAGGGCTAGGCTACCTCATGCCGCCTCTTGATGACTAAAACAAAAAAATGGGATGTGGTACCGGAGCACCCCGCGCCCGAGAATCTCAATATCCCAAAAGCCTACCCAAGAGCAAACCTGCTGAGGTCGCCTTAGCAATAAAAAAAGAAAATCTACTCATAAAGAACAAGAAACTCCCTTCAACACTCTCTGCCAATACTTTACGAGGAATACGCGATGACTTTTGAATACGACAACACCGGAAAATTTTTTACCGACAGAATCTCGAAAGCCCCTCTCGCTGTTTTGGTACAGACAACAACCCATCTTATTCAAGGCACAATTCATATTCGACCAGAAGAGCGCCTTAAAGACGAACTAGACAGAGACGAGCTTTTCCTGGCCATCACAGAAGCTACTATTCTCGACTCTGCCGGGGAAATGCTGCATACAAATGACTTTGTTGCCATCCACCGAGACCAAATCGTCTGGGTCCTACCTGATGAAAAAGAAGAGGGGAAATAATGAGCAGACTAGATATGAATGCTGCCAAGTCATCATCATCGCTGGCAGCACCTGAGCTTCTAAAACTTAAATACTATCTCATCAACACTGTTTCTCGAGAATTTGAAGGAAACAACATCCCTCTTAATGAGAGAAAAACATTTGCCCTGCAACGCCTGAATGAAATCTATCAACAAGCAAACCTAAAACTTCCAGAAGATATGAAAAAGAGCATTTTCAAAGAAGTTGGTAACGAGCTTTTTGGCTTTGGGCCTATCCAAAAACTTCTCGACGACAGCAAAGTTACCGAGGTGATGGTCAACGGTCCAGACAACATATATGTAGAGCAAGGCGGGAAACTTATCAAGACCTCTGTAAAATTTGAAGACAACGACCATGTTCGGCGGATTATAGAAAGAATTATTGCTCCTCTAGGTCGACGCGTAGATGAAGACAGCCCGACTGTTGATGCACGTCTACCAGACGGCTCTCGTGTAAACGCCGTCATTTTACCTGTTGCCATAGACGGCCCTTCAATCACCATTCGTAAATTTGCCGAAGATCGATTAGGTGTCGCTGACCTGATCGATTTCGGCTCACTAACACCTTATTTTTGCGCCCATAGAGACTGTTTCTATTGCTTTTAGAGACCTG
>CAZOOX010000167.1:0-8341 GCA_964581545.1 uncultured Anaerolineaceae bacterium | reverse complement strand
TCGGCAAAAATAGTGCAACATGATACACTCAATTTATCACTCGACATTATATTATATTCAGGAGAATAGCATGGACGAACTAACACAAGGGCTTTTGCAGCAACTATCCGGGGGCGCATTATCCCAGATCAGTCAGCAGATTGGCGTGGATGAAGGGCAGGCAGGCTCGGTGCTATCCACTGCGATGCCGCTGCTTGTTTCGGCTTTGGCAAATAATGCCTCTGATCCTGCTCAGGCACAATCGCTGCATCAGGCATTGGGAAATGATCACGACGGCTCGATCTTAAATGACTTAGGCGGCTTTTTAGGTGATCCGCAATCTGCGAACGGTGCCGGGATATTGGGGCACGTTTTAGGCAGTCAACAACCTATGGTCACACAAACTTTGGCTGAGAATACAGGTCTGGACAGCAGTCAGGCAGGCTCTTTACTTGAGATCGCTGCTCCCTTGGTGATGGGTGCTTTGGGACAGCAACAACAGCAACAGGGCTTGGATACGGATGGCTTGGCAGATTTTCTCGGCGGGCAGCAACAAGCCATTGACGAAGCAAACCCGATGATATCAGGTCTCTTAACCACCTTTTTGGATAAAGATAAAGACGGCTCTTTCCTTGACGATCTGTTGGAAATGATCTTGGGCTTCTTCCGCAAGAAATAAATTTGATACAGGACGAAACGAACGCCTCCCGAATTTGGGAGGCGTTTTTTCTTTTGGTGCCCGACGTTATTTTGTGGGTGAAACCTAACAGGTTTTGATGAAGAATAAATAATTAAATCTGTAATAGCATCCAGTCCCAGAGCGGAGGGTTTTGCGTAGCAAAACACGCAGTCGAAGGGCGGATTTACAGGAAACCTGTCCTTCGTCTGCGCTCCCTGTGAGCTTGACCTGAGCAGTGTCGAAGGGGTCGCTCCGCTCAGGAACTGCTGTGTTTTTTATTACCGAATTATTTTCTTGACTTTCATAAGACCTGATAATAGGTCTATTTTCGTAACTCTTGCTATTCAAAAGGATGTGTGCGATCTGCCGTTACCCGCACACTCACCACGCGGAATTGCTCGATCTCTTCGACTATAAAGCGATACCCCCGGTAGACAACATAATCCCCTTCTTTGGGAAGATTGCCTAGTTCCGCAATGATGAACCCGGCGATGGTACGATACGCGCCCCTCGGGTTGAATTCAATGCCCAAAAGCTCGCTCACATCGGAGATGGGTTCATTGCCCACAATGCGCCACTCTCCATCATCTTCCTGCTCCGAAACATCGCTAACGGGACTATGTTCATCTTCGATCTCGCCCACGATCACTTCGAGAATATTCTCGAGCGTGAGCAATCCATCTGTGCCGCCATACTCGTCCATGACAATGGCCATTTGCTGACCGGAGCGCGTAAGAGTCGTAAATGCCTGGGGCAGCGTCACCCCGTCGGGGATATAGACAAGCGGGCGTAGGTGATCGGTGAGATGGCTGGTGGAATTGGCCCAGATCAGATCTTTAATATGAACGTAGCCAAGGATATTATCGACATCATCTTCGGTAACAGGATAGCGTGAAAAACCATGCTCTTTGGCAACTTCGAGAGCGTCTTTGATGGGCGTATTACCTTTGAGCGTGACCATTTCCACGCGCGGGGTCATCTCGTCGGCGGTGGAGCGGTCGGCATAGTCGAAAACGCGCTCGATCATCCGCGCCTGAACAGGGGAAAAGACTCCTTCGGCAGCGCCGCGATTTACCAGGACTTCGATCTCTTCGGGGCTGGTGCTGTCATCTTCTTCACTTTCAGCGCCGATGAAACGCATCACAAAATCGGCTGAGCTAATGAGCAATTGAACAGGCAATTTAAAAGCCTTGGTCAGAAACTCCATAAAGCCGATGACCGAGGTCGAGAAGTTTTCGGGGTTGCGTAAAGCAAGACGCTTGGGCACCAACTCGCCAAAAAGCAGGGATGCAAAAGAGATGGTGGTAACGACAATGCCCAGGGCGATCTGCTCGGCATAGGGTGCGAGCGCAGGCACTTGCGCAATTTGCGGACCCAAGCGTTTCGCCGCCTCGATGCCGCCCACAGCGGAAGCCAGTGTCCCCACGAGCGTTATCCCGACTTGCACTGTTGCCAAAAATTCGGCTGGTTTTGCCTGCAGCCGTAGTGCGGAGAAGGCACGCTTATCCCCCTCATCCGCTTTGGTTTGCAGACGAGCCGAACGTGCCGAGACCAGCGCCATCTCAGACGCGGCAAAAAATCCATTTGCAAGGATCAGAACAGTAATCAAAAGAAGATCAGATAACATAGTGCTCTTATTTGACCACAGAAATTGCGCTGAAATATCAATTTCTTATCAGAAAACGAAAATACCCCGCTGAAAATAGCGGGGCATCGTATAAGAAAAAGTGATTGGCTAAAGCGACTTCATCAACAAGCCAAACGCCGGCTCGGCTCCTTCGGGCACAGGGATACGCACAACATACCCCGATCCCAAGGCCACATCCATCTTTTCGCCTGTATCATGATTGTGCATCTCCTCTAATTTGAAGATGTGATTGCCAGATGGCGTCATCAACTCGATCTGATCTCCGACAACGAACTGGTTCTTGACATCAACAACAAGATCGCCCGTGCTGGGATCTTGGTCGCTAACCTCACCAACAAACATCTGTCGGCTTGGCCGGGATGCCCCAATTTCGTAGTTCTGATATTCCTTTGGCAAATGGCGTCGATAAAAGCCCTCTGTATAACCGCGGCTTGCCAAACTTTCCAGGTCACCCATCAATTCCTTATTGAATTCTTTACCAGCAAGAGCATCATTAATGGCTTGCCTATAGACCTGCGCCGTACGCGCCGCATAAAAATGAGATTTGGTACGTCCTTCAATTTTTAACGAGTCGACACCAATATTTATCAGCCGCTTCACATGCTGGACCGCGCGCAGATCTTTGGAATTCATGATATAGGTACCATGTTCATCTTCAAAAGCGGGCATATATTCGCCCTGGCGTTCTTCTTCCTGCAACAAGAAAATGCGATCATCTGTATGCTCTAATTCATTAGGGTTGATCGCAACAATATCCCCTTCTGGGGTCTCT
Source organism: uncultured Anaerolineaceae bacterium (assembly GCA_964581545.1). Lineage (GTDB taxonomy): Bacteria > Chloroflexota > Anaerolineae > Anaerolineales > Villigracilaceae > Desulfolinea. The sequence goes on along the minus strand of CAZOOX010000167.1, from coordinate 5,263 downwards.
GTCGCTTCATGGACATCATATTTCCAGCGACAAGAGTTTGTGCAAGAACCCTGGTTCCCATCGCGGTGAGTCATATAACCTGAGAGCAAACAACGCCCCGAATAAGCGATGCACAAAGCGCCATGCACAAAGACTTCCAACTCAATATCGGGACAACGCTGACGAATCTCTTCGATCTCATCCAACGAGAGTTCGCGAGAAAGGATCACGCGCGTTAATCCCTGCCGCTCCCAAAATTTAACAGATGCCCAATTAACAGCATTCGCCTGCACCGATAAATGAATATCCATCTCTGGCCATTTGTCGCGCACCATCATGATCAGCCCGGGGTCAGACATGATCAAAGCATCCGGCTTCATCTCGATCACCGGCTCCATATCTCGCAGATAGGTACGCACCTTATTATTATGCGGCGCAAGATTGCTGGCAACCAAAAAAGTTTTGCCTTGCGCGTGCGCTATCTTGATGCCCTCTGCCAACTTCTCTAATTTATTAAATTCATTTTTTCTCACCCGCAAACTATAACGCGGCTGTCCGGCATAAACCGCATCTGCCCCATAGGCAAAGGCATATTTCATATTTCTGATCGAGCCAGCAGGCGAAAGAAGTTCAATTTTTTTCATTTATTCAATACCGATCACTTTACTACGTCTTTCCAGCAAGACCGTATCTCGCCAGAGACCATCCAATTTGGCAATTTTTTCTCTTCTGCCAATTATTCTAAAACCAAATTTCTCATGCAAACTGAGTGTGGCTTTATTCTCAGGGAAAACACTGGAATAAAGTGTCCAAATTCCCTGCGATTCAGAAGAAAGAATAACCTGCTCCATCAGCTTAGAACCAATCCCCTGCCCGTGCGCATTTGTATCCACATAAATACTCACTTCGGCTACACCAGCATAAACCTTGCGCGCAGAAGTTGGCGCTAAAACAACCCATCCCAAAATTTTTCCCTTTTCCACAAAAACAAAACGCGAATGGTCATGATATTTTTCATCCCAATCGCCCCAGGAAGGCACTTTCGTTTCGAAGGTAGCATTTCTGGTTTCAAGTCCTATTTTATAAATTTCAAGAACGCGGAGAGCGTCTTGGTCAGTCATTTCTCTAATCACAGACATCTTCACTTCTTTTGTGGATAGTATGGATAGCTCCGCCCCATTATAGCCTCTTTCCCGCTATATCTGCTTGCACTCAAAACAAAGTAACGGACGTGTTTTGGGCTTGCTTTCCTTTAAACACATTCAGCGCTACTCAAATATCACCCTGAAAAAAGCATATTGTGAATAGCATCTCTCCGTCTATCGAATATCATCTTTTAAGAAAGCAAATGCAACACAAAAGACCCGTCACGTTGTACAATACGCGGCATAGTTGTCTAGTTCAATTCAAGCTATATAAAAGCTAGAAGGAGACTTTCGTGAAACTACTCGAAGACCGAATTAAAAAGGAAGGGACATACCTCGGCAGTGGCATCCTGAAAGTGGATGGCTTTGTCAACCACCAGGTAGATCCCAAGCTGATGGATGAAGCTGGGAAAAAATTCGCCGAAATTTTCAAAGACCTCGGCGCCACCAAAATCCTGACTGCTGAAATCTCCGGCATCGCCCCCGCTGTAGCGACCGGCTTATATATGGACTTACCCGTCGTCTACGCCCGCAAGCGCAAACCCGTCACCATGCCCGACCAGGTCTTTCTGACCCTCGCTCCTTCCCACACAAAAGGGCGCACGGTTGAGCTGATTGTCTCGCCCGAATATCTGGCGAACGGTGAAAAGGTACTCATTATTGATGATTTCCTCGCCAGCGGCGCAACCATTCTCGGCCTCGTTCGCCTCGCGGAATTGGCCGGTGGCGAAGTCATCGGCGTTGGTGCACTGATCGAGAAACACTTTGAAGGCGGACGCGCGGCGCTCGAAGAGAAAGGTTTCGTCGTCAAATCGCTGGCCTGCCTCGCCTCGCTGGATGAGAACGAGATCACCTTTACGAACGGTTATTAGGAAATAGGAATCGGGGATCAGGAATGAGTAAACCAGTGCCCTACTTCCTGATCACCTGATTCCCTGTTTCCTGATCCCTAATCAACTAATCCCTATGCACACCCTCTACCGCTTTGCCAACACCGCCCTCGGCAAATTCATCATCCGCATTCTTTTTACGAAAGCCAGTTTTATGATTCCTGTCCAACGTCTGCGCGAGACCGATACACTAATCGGCTTTCACCACCCCAAACCCAGCTACCCCGTCCACATCTTGCTGATGCCCAAATCCGAGCTGCCCAACTTCATGGCCCTCGAAGCCGACGATCCCGCCTTCATGGCCGATGTAGTCAGCACAGCCCAAAGCCTCGTCGAGGATTTCGAGCTGGCGGAGAAGGGCTACCGCCTGATCGTCAACGGCGGGGAGTATCAGGATTTTCCGCATTTGCATTTTCATCTCATTTCAGATAATTAGAGAGTAGAGACGAGAGAGTAGTAGCACATCCTAATCTCTTTTCTCCATTCTCTACTCTCTGCTTTTCAACTTTCAACCTTAAACCTTCAAACCCTATGACCAACTCAATCGCCATTCTCGATTTCGGCTCACAATATGCCCAGATCATTGCCCGCCGTGTGCGCGAACAAAACGTCTACTGCGAGCTTTTCCCCCACGACGCCCCCGCGGAGCAGGTCAACGCTATCCAGCCGGGCGGATATATTCTCTCGGGCGGGCCATCATCCGTCTACGCCGAGGGTGCGCCCCAGGTGCCAGATTATATTTTGGGTTCGGGATTGCCGATCTTGGGGATCTGCTACGGGATGCAAGCGCTCACCCATGCTTTGGGCGGACAAGTTGACCCGTCGGACGAACGTGAATTTGGGGTTGCTACCGTTAAAGCAACCATCCCAAATTTCATGGTACCTGACCCTCTAATTCCCTATCAAGAGTTTACTGCCCTCATGTCACATGGCGACAGAATCACCAAGTTGCCGTATGGCTTTGTCTCTCTCGCTGAAACAGAAAATAGCCCTATCGCAGTGATGGGTGATCTAATGAAAAATTATTACGGCGTCCAATTCCACCCTGAAGTGAATCACACCCCCAGCGGCGGAGAGATGCTGCGCAAATTCGCTGTCGAGATTTGTGGCGTGGATGCGGATTGGACAGCCGAAAACATCATCGACGAAAAAGTTACTGAGATACGGAAGCAAGTTGGGGATGCGCGCGTACTCGCAGCTGTCAGTGGCGGGGTAGATTCATCCGTCGCGGCGGCCTTGGTGCATAAGGCCATCGGCGATCAATTAGTCTGTGTCTATGTTGATACGGGGCTAATGCGGATGAACGAATCCGATGAGGTCGTATCCGCCTTTCGTGAGCATCTCGGCGCGGAGTTGATCGCTGTGGATGCCGAAGATGATTTCCTGGGTGCATTGGCGGGCGAGACCGACCCTGAGAAGAAACGTCGGATTGTGGGCGAGAAATTTATCCGCATTTTTGAGCGTGAAGCAAAGTCGGTCGGGCATCCCGATTTTTTGGTGCAGGGAACGATCTATCCCGATGTGGTTGAGTCGTCTGCGCCAGATCGAAATAAGGCGGCGAAGATCAAGAGTCATCATAATGTGGGCGGCTTGCCGGAGGATATGCAGTTTGAGCTGGTGGAGCCTTTGCGCTATTTGTTCAAGGACGAGGTGCGGCTTGTCGGTGAGGCGTTGGGGCTACCCGAAAAGCTGGTTTGGCGGCAGCCATTTCCGGGTCCGGGGTTGACCGTGAGATGTTTGGGCGAGGTGACAAAGCCGAGGGTATCCCGTCTGCGCAAGGCGGATGCGATCCTGCTCGAAGAGCTATCCAATATTGGGATGATCGGGAAGGGCGCTGAGACGTCGCAAGCTTTTGCCGTGTTGCTGCCGGTGCGTTCGGTGGGCGTGATGGGCGATCATCGGACGTATCAGGAGGCGGTGGCGATCAGGGCCGTGACGACGAGCGATTTTATGACGGCCGAGTGGACGCCGATCCCACACGAGGCTTTGGCGCGGATTTCAAGCCGCATCGTGAACGAGGTGGAGGGCATCAACCGCGTGGTTTATGATATTACGTCGAAACCCCCTGCGACGATTGAGTGGGAATAAAGGAAGTGCTATACTAATCATTACTTCGAATAAGTGTGGATAACGGAATTAATAATGTTTAGAAAATCTAAAGCACCAAAACAACATAATAAACAAGATGAAACAGACACTCCTCTACATGAAACGCCTATGGTTTGTTTGTTCGATTGTGCTGAAGAAACAGAAAATGAGCTAAGAAAACTAAAATTTAGTAGCTTCTCAGGAAGTTTAGGCGCTGAAATTGAAGTAAACAATGCTGCTCGTGAAACAAAACTTTTAAGACTCAATCGGAACTCTCCAGATAATCTGCATGAATATGATGTAGTGGTATTGGATTTTACAAACAAGAAGCGCAAAAAATATGAGCCCAATGAACATGATCTAGGAAATGTGTCAGGAAGTAAAGCCTATGCCTTTATTAGTCGGTATCCTGAACAAATATTTAACCCAATACCATATTCGGTTTTTTTGATTTCTAGAGAAATAGCAGAACTTGCTAGTAAAAAATCAATAGTTATTGCATTTTTGGAAAGTGAAGATGAAGTAGAGTACGACCTTATCGAAATTACACCTAGAGGTAACAATTCTGCTGGACGTAAGACTTTGTCAAGCTTGAATTTCTATCACAGTATTCCTTCCCACAGCTATCGCAATGGAAGAAAAGTATTGATACCTAAGGGGAGATCCAAACTTTCTGCTTTGCTTGAAAAACACTTAGATAATATTGAATACAATGTTGTTTTTAATCATCCAACAAAATGGATAGATAATGAATATCAAAACGCTCCAAATTTCATCCCCTTATTAGCAAATGAACGGGATGAGATTATCAGCTACGCTCATTTTCAAGATGAGTTATTAATCCTAGTATTCCCAAACATTTTACAGAGAGCTAGTTTTGTTAGTGAATTATTCAAAACCTATCTGCCTGAAATAATGCCAGAGCTATTTCCTTACCATGGTGAGTTTGGATGGCTTGATAATGGTGAATACTTATTGCCTGGAGAAAAGGCGCTAATAGAAAAACGGACAGAAATCGAACAAAAATATGAAGTTGATGTTCGTAAAAATGAAACTCAAATCGGTGAATTAAAAACCAAGTATAAGTTTTTATCAGATTTACTATCTGGATAGTCTCCCTGTTAAGTGTTGCTAACAACAGGGACTGGAACAGATAGCAAC
>CAZOOX010000166.1:0-8405 GCA_964581545.1 uncultured Anaerolineaceae bacterium | reverse complement strand
GAATAAATTTGTGAGTCTTGTTATCACTTTTATATTGTGGGTTGCCGTTTCAGTAGCGGGAAATATTGCTGGGCAATATATTATGAGTCTCTCTGGTGGTTCAGATTGGGCGTGGGTTATAACAATTCCGGCAGGTTTTTTCGTCATTGGGCTTGTAAGCGGTATTGGTCAATGGGCTGTTTTAAGAAATTATTTTAATGGAGATGACATATTTCTTTGGATACCATTAACTGCGATTGGGCTTCCTGTAGGATTTATTTTAGGTACTATTGCTTATTTCAATGAAGAACAACTATTTGACAAGATTTCAAACAGTTGGGTAGGAAGTTATGGTTGGTCATCAACGACAACGATAGCCTGTGTAGCAGGAGCCTTTTTAGGCATACTCCAATGGTTTGTTATAAGAAAAAAGCTTAAAGGTTCACTTTGGTGGATACCAATATCTAGTTTGATTTGGGGAATTGGAACAACGATAATAGTTGAACATATATATATAAAATCCGATTTTGAAAATGGCATAATCCTTGGTGGTATTGTTGGAGCCATAAGCGGTATTACTATGATCTTGATGTTAGCCAGTACAAAAGAAATATGGAACAAGAAAACCGAAACTGAAATCTCGCTGAAGTCTGAAATCTAAAGTCTTATGTCTAATCTAAACGAACCCAGTGTCCTTGACTACCTAAAATATAAACTCGGGATGATCGATTCTCTCGAGCTCTCTGATGAAGAGGCATCTCAACCCCAAAATGAATTATCGGCTGAGATAGAAATCCCGGTTAAGCAGACTTCAGATTTAAGCGAAGTCTCCATTCAGGAAGATGACCTTACTGATGAAAAAGAGAACCTAGCAGAAGATTCTCTCACCACTCATCATTCCCCTCTCCCTTGGCGTTCATTATTGGCCTTATTCCTCGCATTATTAGCGCAGTGGAATTTTGAACCGCCTCACGAAGGCCCTTCTGCCTCAACAGGCGGGATGTTGGTTTATTTGGCCTCTTTTGCCATGCTTGCCCTGGCTTATCTCAAAGGTGAATGGAAATTACCGCCTTATCGAAAATTTGAAGAACAGTTTGATTCGCTGGAAATTTCTTTAGTAAAAATGCTTGCCATTTTTTTGGGTATATTCCTTGCCTTTGCTGCATTTTTTACCTTTGCTGGCAATCGTTTTACCCTTTTTAATACCTTCCCCTGGTTATTCGCTATTTTCCTTTTTCTTTGGGGGCTATGGCGTTCGGGAGAGAAAAATGAAGAAGAAAAGTTTAACCCTAAATGGGGACTTCTTCTCTTGGCAATTTCTGGCATTATCCTCTTTTTCCGTCTATACCAAACCGGAACAGTACCGCCAGAACCTTTCAGCGATCATGCTGAGAAGATCCTCGATGTTTATGATATTTCACAAGGTGAGACTCACATCTTCTTCCGGCGCAATACAGGGCGTGAAGCCATCCAGATGTATTGGACGCTGCTCGTTGCCAAAGTTTTTGGCACAGGTTTATCCTTTTTCAGTCTCAAGCTGGGAACTGCTATACTGGGCTTGCTAACACTCCCCTATATTTATTTGCTTGGCAAAGAAGTTGCTAACAAACGCGTTGGCCTGATCGCTTTCTTTTTGATGGGGATCTCTTATTGGCATAATGTTATCAGCCGCGTAGGCTTGCGTTTTCCGCTTTATCCGCTTTTTGTTGCGCCCGTTCTTTTCTATCTTTTGCGCGGCATTCGCAGGCAAAGTCGCAATGATTTTATCCTTGCAGGGCTTTTTCTTGGCTTGGGCGCACATGGCTATAGCCCATTCAGGATCATGCCTTTTGTGATTCTTGCCGCGATCATCATATACCTGATCCATAGGCAATCACGGGGCGCGCGTCAGCAAATTTTTATTCATCTTGTTTTTCTTACGTTGATCGCTGTCATCATTTTTCTCCCGCTCGGGCGTTATGCTTTGGAAGACCCCCATAGATTTTCTTACCGTGCTTTCTCTCGTTTGGATAACCCAACAGGTGATAGCTGGAGAGTTTTCGCATCCAATCTTTGGGATGGGATTAAAATGTTCAACTGGGATAACGGGGGTATTTGGGTACATTCTGTGGGAGGAAGACCCGCGCTGGGCGTGGTCAGTGGCGCGTTTTTCATCATTGGCGTGGCTCTATTGTTGGTGCGTTATTTCAGTGCGGGTCACTGGCTTGACCTTTACTTGCCTCTGTCCATTTTGCTTCTACAGCTCCCCTCGACGTTATCCATCGCCTACCCCGGAGAGAATCCGGCGTTAAATCGGACAGGGGGCGCAGCGGTGGTGGTATTCGTTATCGTTGCCCTAGCTGTCGATGCTTTGCTCTCAAGCCTAAAGCCACGTTCGCCCCGTCACTTCTTTGGAAGGGTATTTGCTTGGAGCATTCCTGTGCTTTTGATTGGTATATCCCTCTTTCAGAATTACAATCTGGTCTTCAACACCTATGCGGATTATTTCCGTATCGGCGCGTGGAATTCATCCGAAATGGGAGAGATCATCCAGGAATTTGAGCAGGAACATGGACAGACCGATACGATTTGGATCGTGCCTTATGAGCATTGGGTTGATACACGTTTGCCCGGCGTTTGGGCTGGGATTCCGAATCGTAATTTTGGGATGTGGTCTGAAGATCTATACCAAACACTCGATTTTGACGGCCCGAAAATCTTCATGTATAAACCGGAAGATGAAGAAGCACTCGAAGAATTACTTTATCTTTACCCCGATGGGGCGCTAACGCGGTATATTTCAAAAGTGCCGAATCATGACTTTATGATCTATCGCGTGCCTTAAAGAGTAACCGCCAAGCCGCGAAGAGCGCCAAGGTATTAAAGGATTAGAGAGATGAATGAGAGAAAAGAGCCAAGTGAAGAACTGGATAAATTAGCCTATGAGGTCATTGGCGCAGCGATGGAAGTTCACCGGACGCTGGGACCGGGTTATTTGGAGAGTGTGTATGAAGAAGCCTTAAGCGTTGAGCTTCGTGAGCGAGGGCTTTCCTTCGAGCGTAACTTGAGATCGCGATTGACTATAAAGGTCATGCTGTAGGGAAAGGTAGACTGGATTTACTTGTTGCAAATAAACTTGTGGTGGAGTTGAAGACTATTGAAGGCTTTGCGCCTATCCACAAGGCACAAGCGATTTCATATCTCAAAGCAACTGGGTTGGAACTCGCTTTGCTGATAAACTTTAATGTCCCCTTGCTCAAGGAAGGGGTGAAGAGAGTTATTCTCTCTCGGTAAACCGCCAAGACACGAAGAGCGCCAAGTCTTTAAAGAATAAGAGACAAAGACTCTGTATCTCTATAAATATCTCTGCGCACTCTGCGCCTTGGCGGTTCACTTCTCTAAAACTCTAAAAAAAACTCCGCGTACTCTGTGTCTTGGCGGTTCATTTTGATTTATGAAAACTTCTAAACAAAAACATTCTCTCCTATACGATATTGCCCTTGTCCTCGTGATCATAGCGGGATTTTGGTTCCGTTCCGTTGGTCTGGATTGGGACGATGGGCAGCATTTGCACCCTGATGAGCGTTTCTTGACAATGGTCGAAAGCGCAATTGTGCCTGTTGAATTAACAACTGAAATGACAGGTGCGCCGCCAGAAGGCTGCGAAGAATGGGGCGGCTATTTTGATACAGCTTGTTCCTCACTCAATCCCCATAATCGTGGACACGGTTTCTTTGTTTATGGAACATTGCCGATCTTTGCCACGCGCTATGTCGCAGAATGGATGGGAGAGACAGGCTACGGGAGTGTGCATTTGGTGGGCAGGCAGCTTTCTGCTTTGGCAGATCTGTTAAGCCTTATCTTGCTCTATCTTATTGTCGCGCGCGTTTATAACAAAAAAATAGCCTTGCTCTCAACAGCTTTTTCTGCTTTCGCAGTTCTGCAAATTCAACAATCCCATTTCTTTACAGTTGACACTTTTGTCAATTTTTTCATGTTCCTGACAATCTACTTTGCTGTGGAAATTGCATTTTATAAACCTCGGATTTCAGAAATTGTCGACGGGCAAAAGCATTCATCATTCATCATTCTGAATTCAAAATTGATCTGGTTCAGCATCGGCTTTGGTCTCGCCCTCGGCATGGCGGTTGCTTCAAAGATCAACGCGGCTGTTTTGGCGATTTTGTTGCCAGTAGCCTTTGCGGTGCGTTTTTGGAAGACCGCAAATATTAAATCAGAATTGGAAAATGAAGAAAGCAGCGAACCATTATCAACGCTCTTAAATCAAGTCATTGTTTTGCTCGTTATTGGCGCATTTGCATCTTTTATCGCTTTTCGCATCTTTCAACCCTATGCATTTAACGGTCCTGGCTTCTTTGGGATGATCCCCAACGAAACCTGGGTCGGGAATATCATGGAGCAGCGCGCTCAAGCCAGTGGAGATGCTGACCTGCCATTTGCTTTCCAGTGGGCGCGGCGTTCGCATCTCTACTCATTTGAAAATCTGACCAAATGGGGGCTGGGACTACCGCTCGGCATCCTCGCCTGGGTCGGGTTTTTGTGGATGGGCTGGCGCCTGATAAAAGGCGAGCGTCGCCATCTCCTGCTTTGGGGCTGGACAGCTTTTTACTTCCTTTGGCAATCCATGCAATTTAACCCCACCATGCGTTATCAACTTCCGATCTACCCGCTTTTGGCGATGATGGCTGCTTGGTTCGTTTTCGAGTTTCCCCGTTCAACTCCTTTCCGGCTCTCCCGTTTTACGCAATACGCAATACGCATTACGGGAGCAATTGTTCTCATTCTTACCGCTCTATGGGCTTATGCCTTTGTTCAAATTTATCAACGTCCGCATACGCGTGTCGCTGCTGCTCGCTGGATCTATAATAATGTCCCTGCTGCTGTAAATCTTCGTATTGAGCAAGCAGATGATGAGATTTACCAGCAACCTTTATACTTCCCGCAAGACCTTGGGGTTCAGGCTGCTACACCTTATAACCATCATTTTGGTGTCAATGCTTCGGGATTATTGACAGAAATCCACTTTGCCTCGGTACAAAGTCTGGATGCCAATCTCCGCCAAACATTGTCCGTTAAAATAGCGCGTCAATCCGGTACGCCCGAGGGAGAGAATCTTGCTACCGCTTCCGTCACCTCTACTTTTCCCGAAGATCAACCACTAAGCCTGCAACTCGATCCGCCGCTTTCGCTGGTTGAAAACGAGAGCTATACCATTGAAATTACGACCAGTGGAGACTTGCTTTTCTTAAAAGGCTCCACGGTTATTAACGAATCCTCCTGGGATGACGGTCTGCCTCTTCGCATCGACGGTTATGATGGCTTTGGCGGCCTCTACCAACCCGGTCTTAACATGGAAATGTATTGGGTAGATGACCAAGTTAAGATCGAGCGTTTTGTTACTAATTTATCTCAGGGAGATTATCTTTTCATCTCCTCCAACCGGCAGTGGGCAACCCTCCCCCGCGTTCCCGAGCGTTATCCCCTCACAAAAGCCTACTACGAATACCTGATCGGCTGTCCCCCCGAAGAAGATGTGATCTGGTGTTATAACACCGCCCGCCCGGGTGATTTTGAAGGCCAGCTTGGCTATGAATTGGTCGAAGTCTTTGAATCTTTCCCCACGCTAGAAATTCCAGGATTCTTCCATTGGGAAGCGAACGATCAATTTGCAGAAGAGGCCTTTACGGTTTATGACCATACCAAAGTGCTTATCTTCAAGAAGACAGATGCCTTCGATGCCGCCAGAGTAGAAAACTTACTCAGCGCAGTGGATATCAGCAATGTCGTCCACCTGACCCCAAAAGCAGCGGGCGAATATGAGCCTCCTGAACCGCCTAAGGAATTAATTCTTTCCGAAGAAGAGTGGGCGCGGCAACGCGAGGGTGGCACTTGGTCAGAACTTTTTAACGCAGAAGCGCTTAAAAACAAATATCCTGTTTTGGGCTTATTGCTCTGGTACTTCACCATTTTTGTTTTGGGACTTTTCACTTATCCCATCGTGCGCAGGCTTTTCCCTGGTCTTGCTGATAAAGGCTATCCGATTTCGCGTGCCTTTGGTTTGCTTTTACTGGCCTATTTTCCTTGGTTGCTCGGTTCGTTTGGTATAGCGTATAGCCGTCTGACCATTGGGCTTGTTTTTGCAACGATCGTTGTTTTAGGCACCTTGCTGGGCTATAAAGAACGTAATGTTCTCCGCATAGAATGGCGCGAAAATCGCAAATATTATCTGATGATAGAAGGTCTCTTCCTCGCCATCTTTCTCTTTGACTTGCTCATCCGTATCGGCAATCCTGACCTTTGGCATCCCTCCAAAGGCGGGGAGCGCCCAATGGATCTCTCATATCTCCACGCGGTTTTAAAAAGCACCACTTTCCCACCCTATGATCCCTGGTTTGCGGGCGGTTATCTTAATTACTATTATTTTGGTTTTGTATTGGTCGGCACACCGGTCAAATTACTCGGACTAACACCCACCACAGCCTATAACTATATTCTGCCGACCCTCTTTGCGATGGTAGGCATGGGTGCCTTCTCCATTGGTTGGAATTTATTAGGACGAAAGTCGAAGGCCGTAGCTCAAGAAGCGAAAGAAGAAGCAACGCCCAATTCCCAATTTCCAATTCCCAAATTGCCTTTTATCGCCGGTATCTCCTCTGCCGCAGCCATGATCCTGCTTGGTAACCTTGGCACAATCCGCGCGATTTACCACGCTTTCCAACGCATTATCGACACGAATGGTCATTATGCCGACATCAGTGTTTTTGAACATCTCTGGCTAGCCATGCAGGGGATTTGGAAAATGATCACCGAAAAAGCGATGCTGCCACTTCGGATGGGTGATTGGTATTGGTTCCCCAGCCGCGTCATCCCTGCCCCGGGCGATGTAGAGCCAATTACCGAATTTCCCCTTTTCACCTTTCTCTACAGTGATCTGCACGCCCATATGATCGTATTGCCGCTCGCTGTGCTCGCTATCGCGTGGGCGCTATCCTTCCTCCACGCGCGCATTAACGGTAAAAACTCCTTCATCCAGATTTTCGTTGAATTAGCGGGAGCAAGCCTAATTATAGGGGCGATGCGCCCGACCAACACTTGGGATCTCTATGCTTATTTGCCCCTCACCATGCTTGTCGTCGGCTACGCTCTCTTCCGATTCATCCAAAAAGAATTGCATTGGCGCATGATTGCTGCGCTGGCAGGCATGGCAACGCTTTTCACGCTTTCCACCCTTTTCTTCGAACCTTATATTGCCTCTTTCGGGCTGGCATATACCGAAATTCGGCAATGGACAGGTTCGCATACGCCGCTCTCATCCTATTTCACGCAATGGGGACTTTTTCTCTTCCTCATCGTCTCGTGGATGTGGTGGGAGACGCACGAATGGATGGCAGAAACGCCGCTTTCCGTCTTCAAAAAAATACGCAAAGACTGGGTGAATTTTGCAGCAGCAATGATGTTGGCAGCCCTGATCGGATTAGCCTATCTCGAAATTAGCATTGGATGGCTTGCCGTACCGCTCTTGTTTTGGGCTGGGGTGCTGATCTTCAGAAAGAATCTCGGCGAGGGGCAGCGTCTGATCCTATTCCTGACCGGAACAGGCTTGGCCTTGACCATCGTTGTCGAAGTGATCGTCCTTAGTGGCGACATTGGGCGAATGAATACCGTTTTTAAACTCTACTTGCAAACGTGGACATTTTTTGCCCTCAGCGCAGGCGCATCTTTTGGCTGGTTGCTTCCTGAAATAAGGAAATGGACAGAAAAATGGCAGGGCGGCTGGAAAAGCGTAGCCCTGACTCTGCTCGCTGGCGCGTTGCTCTTTACCGTGACAGGAACGATGGACAAGATCCGTGATCGTGTTCGCTCAGATGCCTCCGCTGGCTTGGACGGCATGAAATATATGGAAACCGCTACGCATTGGGATAGTGAAGAACTTGAGCTTGGACAAGACTATGCAGGCATTTTATGGATGCGCGAAAATGTGCAGGGTTCTCCTGTTATCGTTGAAGCGAATACTCCCGAATATCGTTGGGGCAGCCGCTACAGCATCTACACTGGCCTGCCCGGCGTTGTCGGCTGGAATTGGCATCAGCGCCAACAACGTGCCTTAACTCCACATCTTGTTACCGACCGTGTTGCGGAAATTAAAACATTTTACGAAACAACAAATCTGACAGAAAGCCGCGATTTCATCGAAAAATATGATGTTAAATATATTGTGGTCGGGCAAGTTGAAAAAGCCTACTATCCCGGTATTGGGCTGGAGAAATTCGCCACGCAAAACGGTGTGCTCTGGGACGAGGTCTTTAGGAAAGGGGAGACGGTGATTTACAGAGTCAGAAGATATTAGAGAGAAGAGAATAGTAAAAAGCCGTTAGGGCAATCGCATCTAATTATTGTCCTTGCAGGACTTTGAGCAGATATTCATT
>CAZOOX010000165.1:0-8534 GCA_964581545.1 uncultured Anaerolineaceae bacterium | reverse complement strand
TGCGTTCACTCTGCTAAATCAATGATTTCTTCGCCCTAAGTGGCGAAGGTATTGACAAAGGACACTATTATTTGTATGCTCCACAAAACTTAACAAAAGAACCTTTGCCTGCTCTTGTCTTTTTGCACGGGAGTGCTGGCAATTTCAAAGCTTATACCTGGATTTTATCGAAATTAGCCGAAGAAAAAGGATTGGTGATCATTGCTCCGAGCTATGGTTTTGGCAGTTGGGATCAAGCCAGTACACAAACTGTGATGAGCGCAATTGATGACGCACAAAAAATAATTGAGATTGATGATGATCAGATTTATCTCGCAGGTCTCTCCAATGGTGGTTTGGGAGTTTCACAATTTGGTATGGAAATGCCCGAAAAATTCCGGAGTTTGATTTTTATTTCACCAGTAATGTCTAATTCACTGGTCGATAGCAGAATATTCCAAGACCAATGGAAAGGCCGACCAGTATTGATAATATCAGGTGAAGAAGATGAGCGTGTTCCCATTGAATATGTATATAAACGGGTTTCGAATCTAGAGAATGGGGGAGTGCAAATCACAAGTAAGTACTATCCAAGAGAAGATCATTTCTTGTTTTTTTCACAAAGAGATGAAATATTGAAGGAGATTTCTAATTGGCTCCAAATGCTCAACCAATGAGCAAGCAAAACTTCCTGATTACTCTTTCGCTCTTTCTCTAAGAAATATCAACCCCACCAAACTCAAAACCATCAGCCAACCAAACCAGTCGCCGTAGCGGGTGTAGAGCGTCTTGCCTTCCACCACAAAGGTCTCGCCAACGATGACACCTCGCTCGTTGATCTCGCCTTCTGCGGTGATGCGCCCATAGGGGTCGATCACCAGCGAGATGCCGCTCGTCGTGCCCAAGCCCATCGCCACACGGTTTTCGGCGGCTCTGAAAACACTGTCAGAAGCGTGGAAGGGAGGGAAGTGGGGATTAGCGTCAAAGTCATCATCCACGGTCATCAAGACAATGTCTGCGCCGCTTCTTGCCAACTCACGGACGATAAAGAGACGATGCCTGTCCCAGCAGACACCCAAGCCAACATCGCCATAGAGAGATGAAAAAACCGGATACGCGCGTGGACCCGGGCTGAATCCCGCATCTTCTTCACCGGATGTGGTATTGATTTTGGCTCGCCGCCCGACTTCCTCGCCCGAAGCAGATACCATTAAAGCAGTATCGTGCATCCCCGTTTCTGCCTGCCAGACCACATCAGCGACGATATAGCTGTTCATTTCGGATGCCAAATCCCCGAGTTGGTCGATGAAATGCACATCGTCTGCATCCGCAAATTCGTTTTCGGGCCAGACGATGAAATCGGGATATTGGTCAGCAACCGAGCGAGTCAGTTCTGCATCCAGATCGAAGATGGCTTGCGATGTTTCAGGCGAGTTCGCTTTTGTCCCGTCAAATTCTCCCGTTGCCATGATCTTGGGGTCTTGGTTGACGAGGTCGGTCAAGGTAGCGACTGTAAAAGTGTTTTCTGGCGCTGCGGGGATGGAGAATGCGCAGAAGATGAGTAATACGGTAATTAGGGATAGGGTAATCAGGCTTGCTCGTTTGCCAATCTTCAGACCTTCAACCTTCAACTTTAAACCTTCCAATAGAAGCGCAGCGACAGCCACATTCGCCAGCATAATCAAGAAGCTCAACGCAGGGAACCCGCCCACGGCCAAAACCTGCAAGGCAGGCGGAAAACGCCACGCAGATTTAGCGAGCAGCACAAACCACCAATCTTCTACAACGGGCGCGATAAATTTGACGAACTCTATCGCTGTCCACGCAACAGGGAAGGCGAGCAGTTTGAGCCAGCCATTTAGCCGATCCTGGAGCCAGGCGCCGAGATGAAGCATCGCTGCGTAGAATGTTCCCACGGCAAAAATAAGGAAGTAGCCGAGGGTTGGCGGGAAGATGTTCGGGTACCAGTTATGGACTCCAATGGACAGTAGCAAGCCAAATGGGAGTCCGAGAACGTAATGTTGTTTAGGCGGTGCCAAGCTGATCGCCAGGATCAAGGGCACGAGGGCGACCCATCCGATAAAAGGAACGTCAAATCCCGGCATGGAGGCGGTGAGCAATAGCCCTGAGATGGCGGAGAGTCCCATCCCCGCCCAAAAATTGAGTTGGGCATCGGTAAAACGGGGATTTGAGATCGGCGCACGCTTCTGGTAGGTGGATGTGAAGATGAAGGCGGGAATGAGCAGGAGATAGCGCGCGAGGGTGAAGGCGAGTTTTTGCTCAGGGAGCAGGACAGCGGCGACACCCAGCAACGATGCAACGATGAATTGCCAGCCCCACATCAGGCTGATGACGGCGTTGGGATAGATGAACATGCTGTTGCGCCAAAGCCCTTTGATGAAGCCCCACTTTGAGTATTCGGCGGAGAGCGGCGTTTTGAGAATGCTGCCCAACCATAAGCCACCCATAACGAGGCTGCTGACGATACTGCCCCAATGAGCGTAGCCTTCGGCGTCTGTGAGGGCAAGTGCGCCAGCGAGGGTGAAGTAGGCGAGACCGCCCCATTCCATGAGGGTGGGGGTTTGGGAATTGGGATTACTGAAAATGAGACGGTAGCTAACGATGAGTATTGTAAGAAGGAAGGGGATGCCGACGCTGACCCAGTAGCTGACGCTGGGAATATCGAAGGTGCTCCAGTGGATGATCCAAGGGGTGAAGGCGACGGTTAGCCACGCCATGCCGGGGAGAGGGATGGGACCCGCCGGGCGTTGGCTTTTGGGGGCTTCATAGCTGACTTCGTTAGCGCTTTTGAACAGGGAATCCATTTTCATCAACAGTTCCAGGTCGCCGGTGGCGGTGTAAAGCTCCTGCATGAGGGCTTCGTAGCCCGTCATTTCGCCACGGCTGATCTTGATCCAGACATCGGAAGGCGTGATGACGGTCAGCGTGGGGGATTGGGCAGCGCCTTCGTGGAAGGTACATTCGTCGTTGGCGATGGCGAGGTGATAGACGCCCGCTTCGTCGCCGCTGACATCGAACTGGATGATGGCATCCAGCCCGGGGACAGCTTCGGGGTTGAAGGTCAGGGTCATGCCTTCGATGGCTTGATGGAGGGAAAGGTTTTTTGGAATTTTCATGTTTTGTACACGGAGTTAGCAGATTTCACGGAGAAATTTTAAGAGATATACTAGATGTGCATTGCATCCCTGAGGATGCGTTGCACATCGGGTTTGCTAAACTGCAACGCACCTTTCACCCTTACGGGTACAGGCAGGTGCAATACAGTTCTTTTTTTACCAAATAAAGGGGATTAGACGATAACGAACTTTCTTTTGGTACTCGCCATACCCAGACAGTTCTTTTTCAAGAAATGCATCTTCAACTGCCGTTTTGACGATATGTGCTACGAGAATGACAACATAAGCCAATGCCGTCCACCATGTAAAAAAAGCGATGGTTGTGCCGAGATACATAATTAGCACGGCAGTATAAATGGGATGACGGACGATGCCGTAGGGACCACTATCGACAACGCTGTGACTTTCTTGCAGGGTGGCGTCGGCTGCCCATAGACGACCGAGATAGGAGCGGCAGTAAAAGGTACCGACCATGCCCACGAGCGTGAGTAACGCACCGATGATGACGCGGGGCAGATGTTGGGGGGCAGTCACCCAGCCAAATACAAGGGCGAATCCGGTGGCGACTAAGACGAGATTGGAGAGCAAGATGGCGATCAGCGCAGCGCTATCCAGCCGAGATGATCCGTCATCTAGTGAATGTTGAATATCGCTGGCGATCTTTGTGCCGCCACGCCAGTAGACAATCAGCCAGTAGAGCCAGAGGGTGAGGATGAACCAATTGATGAAATTTATCATTTTTTTTATTAAGACCTGACAGGTTTTCAAAACCTGTCAGGTCTGTGAGTTTAATTCATTTTTTCCAACAATTGCAACGCCTGCCCAACAGCCGCATCGCCACGGAAGACGCCTTGTATGTTACCAGCTTCATCGAGCAGCACCACGCCGACCTGCTCATTAACATTCTCCAGTCCGGCGGCTTTGGTGACGCTGCCATCCCAATCGGGCAGGATGATGACGTAGTCTTCGGGGATCAAATCTGCGGGCAGGGTGGCTGTGGCATCAGCATAGGATGTTTTCATCGCTCGCTCGGCAAAATTGCGGAAGAGCTTCGGTACAGCGTGCAAGTCGACCACGTTGGCAACGAAAAGATTTTCGGCTTTGGTAAATTGCTCCACGTTACGGACGGTGGCATTTACCTTGGCTGCCTGTTCGGCCGTTTCCTGCGTGTGGAAGAGCAGCATGGCAGGTTTACCGATAGCGTTCAGAGCGATCTCGCGCCCGGAACCAGCCGCTTTGAGCGTGGCATTAAGAGATGACCCGCCAACTGACGACTGATCACTGACCGTTGACGTTCCACTACTCTCTACTTTCTCTTCTCCACTCTCTGACGAAAACTCCACGCCCATCAAAAACTCCTTTTCATCTCCATCCAAATATCCTTCTACCAATCGGGATGTCTCACGCCCGGAAAGGGTTGCCGCGCTCATCCCGCCGCCGAATGCCCAGGCACCCGCCAAAAAGAGATTGGGGATCGGTGTCTTGGCGTTCAAGCGGTTGAAATACATATTATCCACCGTCTGCGCCGAGCCGTATATCCCGCCGCCAGGGTTTTGACTGTAGCGCCAGTTTGTCAGCGGGGTAGCAATCTCCTTATGCACAATAGCCTTTCTTAACCCGGGGATAAACTCTTCGGCACGCTCGATCAGCGCATCACCTGCGGCTTCCTTCAACTCCAGGTATTGCGGGTTTTTGCTGTAATTCTCCAGATTGCCGCCTGTGCCCCATTGATCGTCAGTATCCCCATCTGCCAGGGCGATCAAAGCCAAAATGGATGTGCCCTCCGGAGAGCAAGACGGGTCATGCACGTTGTAGCAGGAAACGCCCATCCCATTGCCAAAATTACCCGCTACCATGTCTTCATAGTTTATCTCGGGATCATAACCATCATAGACAAAAAGTTCATGATGATCAAAACCTTCGGCAACGAGATCGCGATCCAATCCCAGAAAGACAGTAAGTGCGGAAATCGAATTCGGTTCGGACTCGATTTTGGCTTGATACTGCGCAGGAAGATTTTCCCGCCCCACAAATTTGAGCAGCGTATCCGGCGCATTGGCATTGCTCACCACCGCAGCGGATTCCACGCGCAAGCCTTTTTCCGTTTCCACCGCGACAGCAAGCCCCTTCTCGATCTCGATCTTCTTTACCTTTTGCCGATAGCGGATCTCGCCGCCATTTTCAATAATCGTTTTCTCGATGGCGCGGCTCATCGCCATGCTGCCGCCCTCGGGATAATAAGCACCAAAGAGGTGAAAACTGATCACAGGGAAAATGAAGGTTGCCGCGTTGAGTTGGCTGGGCGGTAAACCATAGTAGGGCCACAAGGTTGTAAAAACGCCGATTAATTTTTCATCTTCGATGAACTGCGCTAGGAAATCTTCGAGCTTCATCGACATCGCCGCCAGCATTTTTCCATAATGGATGGGCATCTTCTCGACGGGCGGGCGAGCGTTATCTTCGCCATCAGCAGCGAAACGACGCACCTGCCAGAAGATTTCCAGCATCTCGGAGAACATCGCGCGAATGCCCTCCTTCTCATGCGGGAAATGACGGATCAACTCGGCTTCGTATTCGACAATATCGGCATGGGCAACGATCTCGTGCTCAGGATAGCGCGCCGTGTAAAAGGGATCGAGCTGGTGAAATTTGACGCGTTCCAGCACGCCTAAATCCTTCAACTGGCGGTATGCCCATCCGCCGGGGCTAACGCCATCCATGGCGTGGAGCGCAGCTTCAAAGCGATATTTGCCGCGCCGGAACTCCTGCGCGTACCCGCCGGGGATGGGGTTATTTTCGAGCACGAGCACTTTCTTCCCGGCTTTGGCGAGATAGGCTGCGGAGGTCAATCCTCCCAACCCTGCGCCAATGACAACAACATCATATTTTTCTGTGTTCATGGGTGACTCCTTCTTTCTGTTATAATGAAAATAATCTAATCTGTATTTTTCAGGATATTTCTCATGGAAAGAATTACCATTCAGGTCAAAGATCGAAGCAAAGCGGCAATTTTGTTTGAACTGCTCCAATCGCTGGACTTTGTTGAACTCGTCAGCTTTGACAAAGACCAATCCAAAACTGAGTCTGAAGCTCAAACTGTGGACTTTTTTTCTATGGCTGGTTTGTGGAAAGATCGAAATATTGAACTTGACACAATCCGCCAAAAAGCGTGGCCCAGACAATCAACATGATCCTTTGCGATACCAATATCCTGATCGAGTTCTACAAAGACAATCCTCAGGTCAAAGAAACATTGCATCAGATTGGTTCGGGGCGTTTGGCGATCAGCATGGTAACTCAAGCTGAACTGTACTATGGGGCGCTCAACAAAGCCGAATTGCAGAAAATCAAAGAACATCTTTCCATACTCCATCGGTTTCCGGTTGATACCTCAGTTTCGGATATCTTCCTGCAACTCATGGAAGCCTACTCGCTGAGTCACAAGTTAAGCATTCCTGACGCGCTGATAGCTGCTACGACATTGGTACACGGTACAGAATTGTATACATTGAATAGCAAAGATTTCCGCTTCATGCCAAACCTGACACTTTATACAGCATAGTTATTGCTGCTAGTAACAGTAACTTCTCTCAGACTTCCGAAATCTCGTAGACTTCGGGAGTCTTTTGCTTATTCCAGCGGATAATCAAACTTCTCCGCAAATTGATCCAACACTTTGGCAACCTTCAGCAGCCTGCGGTCAGTATAACGTTTGCCAACCACCTGCACATTCACCGGCAAGCCCGAGTCGCCCAAACCGACAGGCATCGAAACCACAGGGCTGTCCATAACAGTCAAAGCAGTAGTGTACGATTGCGTGGCAACATAATAAGGCACATCTGCCCCATCCACACTCACAGGCGTATCATAAATGCGGAAAATGCCAAAATTTCTGGAAGGCTCCTGATGTTTGATCGCCGTTGTCGAACTGACGGGACAAATCCAGGCATCATATTCGCTCAGGAAATTATCCATCGTCGTGATGTATTGGCTCTGTAATTCGAAGGCTTCCATTAATTTTTTCACGGATGTCGCGCCCACGATCTTACGATGCATGGGGATCGGCTGAACGGATTTCTTTGCAAACGCCGCACTGATATTTCGCTTCAGATCGGACATATCGAGATTGGATTGTGCCCCCACGAATGCGCTCCACAGCTCCCAGATTTCATTATAATCCATGCCTTGCGGCTCGACCTTGTGGACGCTTGCTCCCGCTTGAGCGAGTTTTTCCACGAACTCGTGCAGTTTCCCTTTAACCTCCGCACTGACAGGTACACCGCCAAAATCATCCATCCAGGCGATCTTGAGCTGCGAGATGTCGAGGGTTTCCCCATTGTCGGGCAGGAGCGGGGCAACCTTGCGGTCATAGGCATTGGGTTGCGACAAAATTTCCAACGCCAGCTCAAGATCGTCCACCGAACGAGCCAAGGGTCCCGGCACTGCCAACGTGCGGAATCCATTCACCTGTCCGGGTACGGGCGGGATATGCCCCTCGAACGAGAGAACGCCATGCGTGGGCTTCAGACCGTAAACGCCGCAGTACGCCGCAGGCACACGGATCGATCCTGCCAGATCGCTGCCGATGGATAAGGGAGTCATGCCCGAAGCAAGCGCGGTCGCGCATCCGCCGCTCGAACCGGAGGGCGTGCGTTCCACATCCCAGGGGTTATTGGTCGTCCCAAAGATGGGATTGAAAGTCTGCATATCCATTGCCAGCACGGTGGTATTCGTCTTGCCGATAATGATCGCACCGGCTTCCTTAAGCAGCTTGACGGGCACTGCGTCCTCATCAGCGATGTAGTCTTTGAGCGGTTCATAACCCGCCGTAGCACGCAGCCTCTTGACTTTGTAGGTATCCTTGATCGTGCTCGGCACGCCGTGCAGCGCGCCGAGGTTTATGCCATTTTCACGGGCAAGGTCAGCGGCATCGGCGGCGGCGAAGGCTTCGGCTTCATTGAGTGTCACCACAGCGTTGAAAGCAGAATCATGCGCCTTGATCTGGGCGAAGAAAGATTCCACCGCTTCGCGTGATGTCACTTCGCCGTCACGGATCTTTTGCGCCAGTTCACTGGCAGAAAGATAATTGATTGAGTTTTTCATATTGTTTCCTTAGAACAGAAATTAAATAACGCGGAACTGGTAGTGGCGGTTGAGTAAAGTGACAGTACCATCGTCGCTTGTATCGAAACCAAAACGGAGTACTAAAGGCGTTTTTCTTCTCACTAAATCCGCTCTGATTTCGATACGCTACAGCACGATGATACTGTGCTTTCGCTACTCAATCGCCGCTATCATAATGATGCAAATGGATAAGTTATTCTTCTCTGAATACCCCGTAGCTTGCTACGCGGGTTCCGAGCCTTAAGAAAAATCTGTACCCGTAGGGGCAAAATTCCGTAATACCCCGTCCGCTTG
>CAZOOX010000164.1:0-8587 GCA_964581545.1 uncultured Anaerolineaceae bacterium | reverse complement strand
TCATTTTTTAGCGTCGAATAGAAAGGCGGTCTATGGGCGCAAAAACAAGGTAACAGAAAATATGGCAGAGTTTTTAAGAGCTTGCGTTGTTGCCCGACTTAACATCGTCATTTCCGGTGGAACAGGCTCAGGGAAAACAACCCTCCTCAATGTCATGTCCAGCTTTATTCCCTCCGACGAGAGAATTGTCACCCTTGAAGATGCAGCAGAATTGCAACTGCAACAAGATCATGTCGTTCGCCTTGAAACCAAACCCCCCAGCGCAGATGGACACGGCGCAGTAAGTATCCGTGATCTGGTAAAAAACTCTCTGCGCATGAGACCTGATCGTATTATCGTCGGCGAAGTACGAGGTGGTGAAGCGCTTGATATGCTTCAAGCTATGAACACCGGCCATGATGGCTCTTTAGCTACAGTCCACTCCAACTCACCCAGAGACGCTATCTCTCGTCTCGAAACCCTTGTTCTCATGGCTGGTATGGATCTACCCATAAATGTAGTACGCAAGCAAGTAGCGTCTGCTGTGGATCTCATTGTTCAGCAAACACGTCTTAAAGACGGTTCTCGAAAAGTTGTCGCTGTTACAGAAGTTGCTGGAATGGAAGGCGACACCATCGTTTTAAGTGATATATTCAAATTCAAGCAAGAAGGCATTGAAGACGGAAAGATACTCGGCCAAACTCAGCCAACAGGAATACGCCCCATGTTTGCCCCGCGCCTCGAAGCAGCCGGTTTCAAACTTGGCGCAGAAGTCTTTGGCGCAAATATCGCCGAAATGCTTTCTGCCAATCGCGAGAGAAGAGGAAGAAGACGCTAGCTCAAGTCTGCTATAATTGCAGCTTATCGTCATTCTTTTTTACGAGGAATATATGGAATCCAAAACACGAATTGCCATCCGAACCAAAACGCTTGGCGTTCTTATTCTTGATGCCCGCGAAGCCTCAAGAATAAGCAAAAAAGACTGTGCTGAAGCAATAGGTGTTAGCACAAGCACTTATAATGCCTACGAACAAGGGAGAAAAGCCCCTTCTTTGCCCGAGCTTGAAGCATTAAGCATGTTTTTAGACATTCCTATATCTCATTTTTGGGGAACCGAAGCTATTTCTGACGACCAATCCCCCTTGGAAGAGATTGATTTGCCTCGCTTGGTGGAATTGCGCCACAGAATGATCGGTGCCCTGCTCCGACAAGAACGAAGAAATGCCGGTTTTTCAATGAAAGCTCTTGCTCGAAAAGCTGGACTTCCAGTAAGCCGCATCAAAGCCTATGAGTTGGGCGAACGCCCAATCCCTACACCAGAGCTGGAAATCTTACTTTCGGTTCTTGGAAGCAGAATCGATGGCTTCTTCGATGAAAGCGGACCAATAGGGCAATGGATGACGCGTCAAAACACAATTGAAGACTTTCTGCACCTCCCCCCAGAACTTCAACACTTTGTTTGTCAGCCGGTCAACCGTCCTTATCTCGAGCTTGCGCTCAAACTAAGTGATTTTTCAGCTGACAAATTGCGTACCGTTGCCGAAGGAATTTTGGACATCACTTTCTAAAACAGGAATCAAATAATGGAAAAAACTGCACTGGCTTTCTCTGAAGAAGGGAAAAAAGCCTTTGAAAAAGGTGATTTTGAAAATGCAATTCAATCTTTCTCTGCAGCAGCCGAAAATTACGCAACAGAGGAGAAGCCGCTGGATGCAGCAGAGGAAAAGAACAATCTCAGCGTAGCTCTTTTACAAGTAGAGAGGGCAGAAGAAGCCCTCGAAGCAGCAAAAGGAACAGATACGATCTTTGCCGAAGCAGGCGACAAACTAAAACAGGCTATGGCTATCGGAAACCAGGCTGCCGCTTTGGATGAACTCGGAGATTTAGATGAAGCCATTGTTCTTTATCAACGATCAGCATCCATCTTTTCAGAAATTGGAGAAGGGGACTATCAAGAAACTGTCCTAAAATCAATTGCCGCGATAGAATTACGCAGCGGAAAACTACAAGACACAGCCCAAACTATGCTTTCGTCACTTTCAGCAACAGAAAAGCCAAATTTATTCCAGCGCTTCTTAAAATTCATTTTACGCATCGTCCGATAATGACTAAGAGTTACCAAATTCGCCCTGCACTGGCAAAAGACCAACAAGAAATTGCCAATCTGATGTTCTTTGAACATCATGTGCATCGGCATTTGGATTGGCGACACCCCACTGAATGGCTCGGCTCTCCTTTTTATTGGGTGCTCGAAAGAAACGCCCGCATCATGGCAGTCCTTGCCTGCCCTCAAGACCGAAAAGATACTACCTGGCTGCGTCTCTTTACTCACCTGGACAGAATCCCTACACAAGAAGCCTGGCAAATCTTATGGGAAAATGCAAAAAAAGAATTAGAAGAACATGGACAGATCAAAGTAGCGGCTATTTCTCTAAAAATGTGGATGCAAGAGCTGCTCCAAGAGAGCGGGTTCATCAATGATGAACAGATCGTAATGCTCTCTTGGTCTGAAAAAGAGCCTCTATTAAGAAAAAAACCTGATGGCATCATAATCCGCACAATGGAAAAAGACGACTTGGCCAAAGTTGTCATTGTAGATAACGATGCCTTTACATCTCTTTGGCAAAATCCGCTCTCCGCATTAGAACAAGCCTATGCACGGGCCATTATAGCAACGGTTGCAGAAACAAATACAGGCAGGATCATCGGCTATCAGATCACCACAACAAGTCCATTTGGCGCTCACTTGGCAAGACTTGCTGTTCATTCTGAAGGACAAAGACGGGGGATTGCATCTGCGCTAATGAGCGACCTAACAAAAAATCTACTCGCCAAAGAGATCGCTCAACTCAGCGTAAATACACAAAGTACCAACGAACGATCACTTGCTTTTTACAAAAAAAACGGCTTCAAACACACAGAAGAAGAATACCCCCTCTACAGCTTTGAATTTACTAATAAAAAGAAAGAAAAGGAGCTTCAATGGGACACCGTGAAGACGCCGTAATTGTCAATACAATCGTGCGTCAAGCCTTGTCTGCTGCCGAAGAAGTCATGGGCACCAATGGACTTAACGCTGTTTTGCGCCTCAGCAATTTAGACTCCTTCGTAAACAACTTACCTCCAGACAATCTTGAGCCGGCTATCAAAGCAATAGAATATGCCCAATTCAATCAAGCCATTGAAGATTTTTACGGACGTGGCGGGCGAGGGATGCTAAAAAGAATTGGCAAAGCATCTTTCCAATATGCCATTAACGAACAACCTGCGCTGCTCGGTGTAGCGGGCACAGCCCTCAAACTTTTGCCACAAAAGCAGCGTATAAAATTCATCCTGAACAGCATGGTAAATGCGCTCACAAAATCAAACCCTCAGGTAGAAGCCTGGGTAGAGGAAGAAGGGGAGACTCTTGCTTATATAGAGTCTTCTTGCGCGATCTGCCATAGCCGAAAAAGCGACAAGGAAATTTGCTATCTGTACCTTGGCTCTTTGGGAGAAGCCATTGAGTGGGCAACTGGAAAAACCTACGAGGTCACAGAAACCCACTGCATGGCAAAAGGCGACCCACATTGCCGATTTGAGATTGGCGAGGCCCTAGAATGACAAACACACAAGCAAGCCTCTCAGCAAAACTACTCCAAGATTTTCTAACCATTGTAAGAACTGAAGTCGGCGAAAAAAATCTTCCCGTCGTCTTGAATAAATCCAGTCTTCCTACCGACTGGGCAAATAGCGAAAGTATAAAGTATCTGGGAGCGCAAGCTGCAGCTGAAACATACGCAGGCCTGCAACAAGCCATCCGCGCCTATTACGGGCGTGGCGCACGCGGCATTCTTCAACGAATAGGAAGTAAATTCTGGGAAGACCTCCTCGAAAATGCATCCTTCAAAGAAAAAACACAAGCAAAGCTTTTGAGGGGATTACCGGAAACCAGGCGCAGAAAAGCCGCACTGGATATGCTCGTCCGCTTATTGGACGCAAAGCCTGATGAAATAAAAGTACACACACTTGACCTCAACTTGCTACTGGTCGACAACATCAGCCCGACAACGTACAACCAACGTGACGATGAACCCATCTGCCATGTTACGCACGGGCTCATCCGGGAAGCAGTATACTGGGCAACATCTACAGATGCCCAAATAGAAGAAATATCATGTCGGGCTATGGGCGAAAAAAGCTGCGAATTTAAAATCCTTTTTGGAGAATAACTATGACCGAAGAAAAGCGAAGCAAAATTAAATGGCGTTTCAAGAGCAAAGACGGGCTAGATCTTTTTGCCCACGCCTTTCCATCCAAAAATCCACCCAAAGCCATCGTTTGTATGGTTCATGGACACGGAGAACATATAGAGCGCTATGGCCATCTCGCTAAAGCACTAAATGATAAAGACTACGCAATGATCGGCTTCGACCATCGCGGGCACGGGCAATCAGAAGGTTTACGTGGTCACACACCATCTTATGAAATGTTGCTCGACGATATTGCCTCTTTCCTCTCCGAAGTAAATGAACACTATCCCGACTTGCCGCATATCTTATATGGGCACAGTATGGGAGGCAATCTTGTCCTCAACTATACATTAAGGCGTAAGCCTCAACTTATGGGGGTTGTTGCAACAGGTCCATGGATCAAGCTTGCTTTTGAACCACCCGCCATACAGGTTTTCTTGGGCAATATGATGGACAAAATTTACCCGGCCTTTATCCAAAATTCAGGATTGGATACGGCAGCCCTCTCACATGATCCCGAAGTTGTACGCGCTTATGAAGAAGATGACCTCGTCCATGACAAAATTTCTGCCCGACTTTTCGTTGGTATGTACACTTCTGGTCTTTGGGCATTGGAACACGCCAATGACTTTTCTCTCCCTCTCCTGTTGATGCACGGTGCTGGTGATACGATCACATCCGCAGAGGCAAGCCGTGAGTTCGCTGAAAAAGCCGGGGATAGTGTAACGCTGAAAGTATGGGATGAGCTTTATCATGAAATCCATAATGAGCCGGAGCAGGCAGATATTTTCAATACAACAATTGAATGGATAAATAAGCTCTTAGGATAGAAAGAAAAGCAAAAGAGAGATGTCAGATCAACGCACATCTCTCTTTTGCTTTAACGGGACTTTTTTACAAGAAGAAAGGGCTATTTTAGTGGGAGCAAGCCCAAAATCAGGAGCGCGGTTTTTTATCCATATCCTATTATTTTCTTATTTTTCTCTAATTGGACAAACTCACCATAACATGGCAAAATATTCTTCTGTAGTCAAATCAAGATAGGAGAAAGTATGAGTAAACGTCAGGAAATTCGCGAACGAAGACAAAAAGAAAAACAACAGAAAAGACTAATGACTCTTGGATTAATTATCGTTGGCGCAGGTTTGATTATGGCTGCGATAATTTTCTCTGGCTCCCAAGTAAACGAGCAATTTGCTTCACGTTATATGGCTCAAGATAATGCAATGGGAGATCCTGATGCGCCGATCAAGGTTGTAGAATATTCTGATTATAAATGTGGACACTGTGGGGCTTTTACTTTCGAAACTGAGCCCAAACTGGAAGAGGAATATATCAAAACCGGTAAGGTTTATTTTGTTTCACGCTCAGTTGGAGGGATGTTGAGTGGAGCAGAACCTATGCTGGCCGCAGAAGCAGCATATTGCGCAGGCGAACAAAATATGTATTGGGAAATGCACGATATTATTTTCTCTAATATGACATCTCCTTTTAGTGAATCAGCAATGAATAAGTGGGCAAAAACCATCGGTGCTGATCTGGGCGCCTTCAAATCTTGCATGAGCGCAAACACTTATGTTGATCGCGTAAATCAAGATGAAACAGACGCAAAAGCCGCAGGCGTGAACGGGACACCAGCTTTTGTTATCTCATATATGCTTGACGGAGAAGAGGTCGTGCAAATGCTGCCCGGGAATTACCCTTACCAATCTTTCCAACAAATTTTTGAGGAAGCATTGGCAGCAATAGAAGGATAGTTTAATAGAAGAAAGTTACCCAAAAAGCGGAGATGATAATCACCTCCGCTTTTTGTTTTATCAAAAGTTTTGGGTATAGAATATTTATGGGAAAAGGCTCAAAACCCAAACAATAAGCGGGGCAATAGCCAAAGCGGGGAGAAAACTGCCTACTCGGATCTTCTTGATTTCTAGCAAGCTGGAAAGAGCCAGGCCAAGCAGGATTACGCCGCCAACGGCAGTCATTTCTATCATCATGGGCTCAGTGATAAAACTGCTCAGTTGTGCTGCAAGCAAAGATATACCACCCTGAAAAACCAAAACAACGATCACAGAAAAAGCAACACCTATACCCAATGTGGATGCAAAAGCGAGAGAAGCAAAACCATCCAGCACAGATTTGACGGCAAGAAGTTCGTAGTTTCCGCTAAGCCCATCCTGGATGGAGCCAAGAATGGTCATGGGCCCTATGCAAAAGAGCAAGGATGCGGTTAAGAAGCCGCGAACAAAACGATCGCTTTCTTCAGCGTTAGCTCCTCTGCCAAAGCGAGCTTCTAGCTGAACACCAAGATTCTCTAGTCCTTCTTCTATCTTCCACCATTCCCCAAGTACAGCACCAATTAATAGCCCACCCAAAACGATGAGCGCTTCTTCCGATTCGAGAAACATGGCAATTCCTATCACCAGGGTGAAAAGTCCCAAGCCAGCCGTGACGGTATTTTTCAGACGATCTGGAAGGCGAGAGCCAAAAAGCATGCCTAAGGCACTCCCCAGAAGGATCGTGGCGATATTGATGAATGTTCCTGTCATTATTTCTTTTCCTTTTACTTTGCCTTTTGGCTTTCTTTTCCCTTAAATTGATTTTCAACCAACTCCAAAATAAAGCAAAGCGAAGAAAGTCTATTAAGGTAGCGCAGCAACTCTTTGTTATCCAGTTCTCCCTTATCAAGGAGTTCTGCCACACGACGTTCGGCTCGGCGAGTGACGGTGCGAGCTATAGAGAGTGCGCCGCCACCTTTTGTTTCACCCGGCAGAATAAATTCCTTAGGCATTTCAATTTTTTCGCTGAGCGCATCTGTCTGTTTTTCAAGCCACTCCACGTGAGTCAAATTAATGCTGCGAAACTTCTCGGCATTTTCGGGCATAGCCGCAACTTCTGCCATGATGCTGTAAATATCGCGCTGTACTTTGGTCAGGATTGCGCCTACTTCAGGAGATTCTGCAAAAGCACGTGCCAAGCCGAGGGTCGCGGTCGTTTCGTCTAATGTCCCGACTGTTTCAATACGAGGGTGATATTTGGGAAGGCGCGTTTTTCCGAGGGTTCCCGTTGTCCCGTCATCGCCTTTTCGAGTATAAAATTTTGACATAAAAGTGATTATAACAATCTATTGTCGATTGCACATCCTAAGATTTTCCTGGACAAATCAAGAGGGTATAATTCTATTCCCACCATTTGGAGTTCATTATGCATAAATCCTTTCCAAAAAACTGGCTTGGTCATATTGTCCCCCTCACGACAGTTCTAATTGCTCTTGCAATGCTTTTTTTAACACCTTTTTGGGCATATAAAGGTAAGTCAAATCCTTCTTTAGATTTTACTGAAGGCACAATAAATATTTGAAAGGTCTACAATTCTACATTGAATATAGCGTTGGCGATGTAAGCAAAGGGACAACGGGTGCACTAAAATGTTGTAGATTCTTATTTCGGATGCCAACGAGATTGAAATCTCTGCTCATGCAGGAAGTCCGTTTTAAACGGACTTTTTATCTCAGTAGAAAATTCATTTTCGATGAGTCTGAATGAGATTCTACACATTTTCAGCGCACCCGAAAGTTGTTTATACACAAACACAAAGAATTTCTATGATACACTTTTTCATCCGCCAATCTGGATTATAGAAAAATGCTCATATGCAAATTCATTAAAAAAGCTTCATACGGCACTACTTTTTTACAACAACTTTGGTCTAAACATTAAATAATTCTGATTTTCACATCTCACAAAATTGGCACCTATCACGTCTAGAGAAAACAAAATGAACACCTTTTCTGTTTCAATAATGATTTTCGGGACTTTAGTTTTTATTCCAACTGTTCTGGGCAAAGATGTTGTTGATGATATGGCAAAAACATGTGATAAGATTTTTGTTCGCCCATATTTTACTAGAAACCCCAGAATGCCCCGACCTGTGGTCGGGGTGATTCACTCTGCTCTCCATAAGCCTCATACAAATTTTCATCCCTTATTTTTATCAAGCAGAGATTGGGGCTGCCCTCAACCTCCGCCCTCTCCCAAAGGGAGAAGGTTAGGATGAGGGGAAATGATAGTCTATTGCTCACCACTGCGTAACATGACTTATCAGTATTTGCTGGGCTCATCTCCAAATAATGATTCTGCGCAAACTAAAATACTCCTTTATATTGCTTTGTTTGCAGGACTCTTAGGCTCTATAGGGCTGATTTGGATACCTTCAGTTGTTCTCCTTGCGAGTCGGTTTTGGAGATTGCAGGTAAATGTACCATTGCTGGTATCAGGTATCAGTGTTTTTTTCTGTTTATAGCAGGTGTTTTGCTGTTTCTTACACAATACCTTCGCCAAAAAAAGATGAATAAACGGGGTTTCTTGTAGTAGAGTTGT
>CAZOOX010000163.1:0-8609 GCA_964581545.1 uncultured Anaerolineaceae bacterium | reverse complement strand
ACAACGGCATGCAGCGGACGGCGCTTCGCGCCGCCGCTGATGCCGAAGCCGTTAGACAGCATTCACAAAAAGCTTTCCCTTTCCAGAAAGCTTTTTTTATTTGACATTCCCACCTCTTTCACTTAAACTATACGCATAGGCTATCCGAAATCGCCTTTACTCAGGAGATTATAATGACTGGAAATTTTGCCCACTTAACAGCACAAATGCCCCTCGCGCCCGCAATTCAGGCTTGGGAGATGTATCTCAACGACCAAGGGCGTTCACCGAATACCGTTAAAGCTTTTCTTTCTGACGTTCGCATCCTGACGCAATTCCTGCCCCCAGATCGTTCGCTAGGTGCGATCACGACCGAAGACCTAAATCGCTATTTCGATTGGATGGAAAAAGAACGAGGCGTTCCGTGCAGCCCAAAAACTTTGGCGCGCCGAATTACATCCACAAAATCCTTCTTCCGCTGGTTGCATCAATTTGGCGTCTTGTTAGTTGACCCTGCTGAAAAGGTCGCCAATCGCTCAGTCCTGGCTCCCCTCCCCACTGTTTTGACCGAGAAAGAAATATTGCTCGTTCTGGATGTTGCCAATAAGCATCGCACAGATAAAAAACCAGATGCGCGCCCAATGGCCTTGCTCTCTCTTTTACTCTCAACCGGTATTAAGAAAAGCGAATGTCTTGGCATTCACTTAAATCATATCGAGCTGGAAGACCCCGAAGGGCCTTATGTTTTCATCCGCTATGCCAGCCCTGCAAATCGCTACAAAGAGCGCAAGATCACCCTTACGGACGAATGGATCACGGTCTATCGCGAATATCTTGCACAATACGAGCCTGTGGATCAACTCTTCCCCTGGTCGCCTCGCCGATTAGAATATCTGCTTGAAGATATCAGCGACGAAGCCAGTCTGGAAAAACATCTCTCCTTTGTGATGTGTAGATGGACGTGTTCACTCACTGATCACAATAATGGCATGGAGCCTGACCGAATCCGCCAGAAGCTGGGCATTTCAAAGATCCAGTGGCGTGAAATCAAAATGAAATTGCAAAAATTGAGCCGCGAAGAAGAATAATAAATTCGTTTTTACAAACACTTTACATAGTGATAGCCCCAAGCTTACATGTACATAGTAAGCTTGGGGCTATATCTTTAAGGAGCAAAAAGTGAAAAATATAAAATTCAGTTTTGCTATTTTGATCTTGCTAATAATAACGTCTTGCCGTTTTAACGAGCAGGAGAATATCCAAAATGGGAATAGCGTATCTCCAGCGCCCGCAGTACCCGAAGAAAAAGATGTTGAATGCCGCGACATTCTCCCTGGCGACACAGACGCAAATATTCAAAACTGGAATGAAGCTCACTATATCTGCACGCCCCAATCTCCTGACAAAATACAAGGCAAGCTTTTCGTTTTCTTGCCCGGCACAACCGCAACACCCCATTACTATACCTATTTACTCCAAACTGCAGCCGAATCCGGCGTTTATGCCATTGGGCTTCGCTACCCAAACGATGAAAGTGTCAATCTTCAGCTTTGCCCGCGAGATAAGGACCCCAACTGCCACGAAAATGTACGCACAGAGATCATTTCTGGAGAGGAAAACTCAAAGCATGTGGATGTGGATCCCGCCAATTCGATTGAAGGGCGTTTGGCAAGTGCACTTAGCTATCTAGGCGCTACTTATCCAAGCGAAGGCTGGGAACAATTTACTAGTGTAAATGGAGAAACTCGCTGGGAGGACATCATCGTCTCCGGGCATTCGCAGGGCGGCGGACATGCTGTCTATCTCGCAAAAGAGCATTACGTTCATCGCGCCATCGCTTTTGCCTGGGTTGACATCCGCAAAGGGGAGATCGCTCCGTGGTTGGTAAATAACCCATCCGCAACACCGCCAGAAAATTACTATCTGTTTTGGCATCAAGATGATGATCTCCTCACCCGCCACGATGAAAAATTGATGGTCACTCTAGGTATCGACTCCTTTGGTCCTTCCATGATCGTTGAAGAGAACGAGCCGCCTTATAGCGGCAGCCACTCATTCGTAGCCATAACACCCCCTCCTGCCGATGAGCGCGCACATAATACCCATGTCGTGGATAAAGCGCTCAACTTCGATGCAGAAGGCAATCCGATTCACAAAGATGTCTGGCATTATCTTCTGACACTTGAAACAAATGGTACAGTCCCTAACACATCATCTCAACCGGAAACGAATACTATAAATGCCACACAGATCGGTTCACCGGAACATAGTTATATCGACCCTGAATTTCACTCTTCAGAAAACCTGATCACATTCGCAGATAGTGAACAAAACGCGTGGTTGAGTGAAATTGATCCCCTCAGCGGAGATTTCGTTTTATCAGATGGCAGAGATGTTTTGGTCGATGAAGAATTAACGCCACTAAGTCTTTCTTTCAACGGACCTGAATTTGGGATTGACAAAAACGGCTGGTCACTTTATTACACCAAAGATGTTGATGGCGTGCCGCAGGTTTGGCAAGCAGCCCCGCACGAAAATAAATCTCCGCAAGCTCTGACTAACAATGAAATATCCCGCTTTAGCGTTCTCGCCAGCGAAGCACCAACCCTTGATGAAACTTATTTGCTCTATGCACAAAGCAGCTTCTCACCTCTTGAAGGAAAAATCGCCTGGCTCAACGAAGACGGGATCGAAACCACCGCAGCCCCTACAGATCGTGGCACACGCTGGATCGACGACACAGCTTCATTTGTTTACATCCAATATAGCGGAGCCAATGCTGGGCAGGTCGCCATCTACGATACCCAAACGCACACATCTGAGACGATCACAAATTCCACAGGCAAAAAAAGCTATGCCTATGGCTGGTTCGCACCAGAATATGATCAACTTTTGGTTTTGGTTTTAAACAATACTTCAGAAATCGAAATTTATCAGGACAAGGGAGGAGAGTACTGGGAAAAGATCTCAACCTTGCAACTCCCCACAGAGTCACAGTATTCGATCATCGGCTCGCCAGAAACTTTTAGCGCTGGCGAAAAATCCTATATCACTCTCGTCACAAAAGCAGACACTGGCTACGCTAAAGCAGAAGTCTGGGTTTGGGGAATTGAAACAGATGAAAAACAATATACTCTGCGATGCGAAGATGACCAAGGCGAGGTTATCCGCACAGATCCGGAATCATTTGTCGGAGAGGATGAAGTCTTTGTTTATTATAATGTGTTCCAACCCGGGTTTCTCGGAAGACAAAAGTTTGAGCTCTATAGGTGCAATACAGGCATCACGCCATAAACAGCAAAACCGGATCAAACAACGATCAGCTTATAACCGATCCCTGTTACCGTTTCGATCCGAACTGTGCTCTCACCGAGCTTCTTACGCAGATGTGCAACATGCACATCTACAGTGCGGGTTTGGCCGTAAAAATCAAATCCCCATGCTAACTCAAGGAGTTTTTCTCGGCTGAGAACACGCCCTTTATTTTCAGCGAGCGTGAGAAGCAGATCAAATTCTTTGGTGCGCAAAGAGATCGGGGTGCCCCCCACATCCGCTTCACGGCTTGCCGGATCAATGCTCAAGTCACCAAGATGCAAAACAACGGGATCAGGCTGTGAGACACGAGCGTCGCGGCGCAATATCGCCTTGACACGGGCAACCAATTCACGGGGATTAAAGGGCTTCGTCAGATAATCATCCGCGCCCAATTCCAAGCCCACGATCTTGTCGATATCATCATCCCGCGCCGTTAACATCAGGATGGCAACTGGATTATTTTCTGCACGTAAACGACGGCAAACCTCGAAGCCATCCACCTTTGGGAGCATCACATCAAGCACGATCAAGGCCGGATTTTGGCTTGCCACCGCCTCGAGAGCAGCCTGCCCGTCCCCCACCGATGCAACACGAAAGCCTTCTCGCTCAAGGTATAACTGCGCAAGTTGGATAATGGATTTTTCGTCGTCAACGAGAAGAATTAGTTCAGCCATTTATTCGGGAATATAAGCAACCGCTTCTACTTCGACGCGAACATTGAGAGGCAGTGTTTTTGCCGCGACAGTAGAGCGCGCAGGGGGATCATCAGTGAAGAACTCAGCATAAACAGCATTGAATTCTGCAAATTCGCCCATGTCGGCCAGAAAACAAGTTGTTTTTACAACATATTCCAACCCGGATCCAGCAGCTTCAAGAACATATTTAAGATTGGTCAGCGATTGTCGCGCTTCTGCTGCAACACCACCTTCGACGACTTTGCCTGTAGCTCGATCAACGGGGATTTGCCCCGCTGTGTATACCATATTGCCGAGCTTCATGCCAGCAGAATAAGGGCCGATAGCCGCAGGGGCTTTTTCAGAAACAACAACTTCTTTTTTAAAGGACATTTTTCCTCACAGTGAAAATTTGATTAATAAATTGACATTTCTTTATTGTAAAGTTTCCAGCAATTCTATTCCGTGTTTAATTCTTTCCATCACCTTTTCTCGTCCGACGATCTCCATCGTCTCAAAAACAGGTGGGCTAACTTTTTGGGCAGTAATAGAGTCACGCAAGAACCCAAAGACATTTCCGACTTTTGTATCCATCTCAGCTGCCAGATCTCTAAAAGGCTGATTCGCACTCTCCATACTAAAGTCGGGCAACTCCCCTACCAACTTCTCGATGCGCTTCGCTAGAGCCAAGGCAGAAGCTGCATCCATTTTTTTGCCGATCAGAGACTCTGCTTCGGGGTGCACATCTTCTACAAAGAAAAAGCCACCTTTCTCCGGCCCTTCTGTTAAATTGCCCAAGCGAACTTGTAAAGCCGCGGCTACTTGAATCAGCTTTTCGTTATCGCTAACATCATAACCTGCTTTCTCAAAGAAAGGCTTCATCCGCGCTGCTAGATCAGCAATATCCAAAGAACGGATATAAAGACCATTGAAATGATCCAGCTTTGTAAAATTCAATGCCGCAGGCGCGGGGCTTAGTTTTTCAACACTAAATTTCTCGATTAGTTCAGTCATTGAAAATTCTTCAGTCTTATCATCGTAACTCCAGCCTATCAAGGCTGCCCAATTAATGACTGCTTCAGGCAAGTAGCCAAATTTCCCAAAGTCACTCAAGAAGATCGGCTTGCCTGCCGCCAACAGCACTTCGCTATCGCGTTTGCTCATTTTTCCCTTGCCATCTGGTTTCAGGAAAATAGAAGGATGGATCCAAATCGGCTGCTCCCAACCAAAAGCAGCATAAAGATGCCCGTGCAAAGGAAAAGTTGGCAACCACTCCGATGTGCGAATGGCATGCGTAATCTTCATTAGATGGTCATCGACCACTACAGCCAGATGATAAACAGGAAGCCCATCCGATTTGACCAA
This sequence comes from uncultured Anaerolineaceae bacterium, assembly GCA_964581545.1. GTDB lineage: Bacteria > Chloroflexota > Anaerolineae > Anaerolineales > Villigracilaceae > Desulfolinea. Next base: position 3,276 of record CAZOOX010000163.1, on the reverse strand, counting down.
GATCGTATCATCCAAGGTGCTGTTTTCAACAGTGATATCGCCACGCACTGCATCTCTAACGGTGATATTCCCCTCACGCGGCATTCTAAAGCGGATCACATGCTCGGCACCGCTCTTGACCTTTTGGTCTGATTCTATTAGATCAACATCTCTGTCAGGACAAATATCTCGGTGCTGCTGGCGAGCGTGCTTTTCTGTATCTACTTCTTTTTCTTCGCCATGTGAACAAAAACAATAATAGGCGCGACCTTCTTCAACAAGCTGACGGGCATATTTGGCGTAGATTTCGCGTCGCTCGGTCTGGCGATAAGGACCATGATCGCCTCCCACATCAGGGCCTTCATCCCATTCGAGGCCTAACCAGCGAAGCCCTTCCATCAACTCTTCTTCTGCGCCTTCTACATAACGCTTTTGGTCGGTATCTTCGATACGCAAAATAAATTGCCCGCCCGTTTGTCTGGCAAGAAGATAATTATATAAAGCGGTACGTCCACTGCCGAGATGTGTACGCCCTGTAGGGGAAGGCGCAAAGCGCACCCGTGCTGGCTGTTTACTATCTGTCATAATTCTCCGTTGTGTTTTTATTGATTAAAGTTCTGCCGACTTCTGACGCATAATAACGCTTTCGACCAAACCTATGCCGAGCATTAACGAGACCAGGCCACTCCCACCGTAGCTGATAAAGGGGAGTGGCAAGCCCGAAACAGGGATGAGATTCAAATTCACGCTGATATTCACTGCTCCCTGAAAAAATATCAGGGCAGCTACTCCAAAGGCGATCATCGATCCTGCCGTATCCCGTGCAAGACGTGCTGCAAGGATACAACGCCATAGGATAAAAGCCAGCGTCGCGATCACAATCAATGCGCCAATAAAGCCAAACTCTTCTGAAATTGCAGAAAAGATAAAATCTGTGTGGCGCACCTTAAGAAAACGTAACTGGACTTGTGTTCCCTGCCCATAACCTTTGCCCAGCCAGCCGCCAGATCCGATTGCAATTTTTGCTTGCTCAATATTGTAGGTTTCACCATAGGTTGCGTTCGGGTCCGGGAAAATAAAAGTAAGAATACGTTGCTGCTGATATTCCTGCAAGAAAGGAAAACCTGCGATGACTAAACCAAGCCCTCCAGCAACAAAGGATAAGAGATGTTTAATCTGCAAGCCACTCATCCAGATCATTATCCCCCAAATGACCACGATCACGATCACGTTACTCAGATTAGGTTGTAGCAAAATCCAAACCGTTAGTCCCATAGCCCAGAGTAGGCTGGTGATGATCCAGCGTAGATCGCGCGGTTCGTTTTTTGTCTGCTCAAAATATCGTGCAAGAATCAGGATAACGACCAGCTTGGCTAACTCTGTCGGTTGAATAAAAATTGCACCCAATCTAAACCAACGCGCCGCACCAAAAACCGCACGAGCGCTCATAAAAAGGAAGATGAGCAAAATCATCATCACTGCATAAATGGGGCGATATAAAGCCAGCCAATAGTTATAGTCAATCGCCGCAATTAAGACAATGACAACCAAACCAAAGGCTGCAAAAATTGCCTGGCGATTGGGATAATCTTCCAACTCCGCATTTCCAGCCACAGCAGAATCGATCATGGCAACACCAAAAGCGATTGCCAGAACAACTGCGCCAAGTAACCAAAAATCGAAATGCCGCCAAGAGAGATTTTTTAGCATAATGCCTTTTTACCACAGAGAGATGGAGCTTGCAAAGTATCTGCAACTCCAAACATGATGATTTTGCGAGGAGGATGCACTTCCGACGAAGCAATCTTTTAGCAATGAGACCGCTTCGTCACAAATGTGTATTCCTCGCGGAGTCATATTTGGAATTACCAACAAAGTATTATAGAGCAAACCCTAAATATGAAAAGTGACGAGTGAATGATGCCCATCATGCCTCACACGTCACTATCTATTTTATTTCTAAGCTATCTATTTGTGAGAGATTATCTTCCTCGCTGACGAGTTTTTGCCTTCAAAGGAATATCGGCGATCAAACGCTGCTCACGTCCTGCTCGAGCCACATCGATATTAACCGCATCCGGGTCAATTTCAATATGTCGTGAAATCACCTCGATCAATTCGTCTTTCAGCGCTTCCAAAACAGCAGGAGTCATATCGGTTCTGTCGTGTGTTAGTACAAGTTGCAAACGCTCTTTTGCGTTTTTCGCGCTTTTTTTCTTGCCGCCAATTTTATCAAAGAAACTCATCTCAACTCCTCCCCGTTAGCTTTGAAATTCGCTTCCACAAACCGCCTTGTTCATCTAAGTCCATATAGGGCACATCCTCTCCCAGCAGGCGTCCAGCAATATTTCTAAATGCCTGTCCTGCACGGCTCTCTTTATCAAGAGCTATTGGAGCGCCCTGATTAGCCGCGATCAAAACAGATTTATCTTCAGGTACGATCCCGATCAAATCGATTGCCAAAAGATCAAGTATATCTTCAGGTGAAAGCATTTCTTGCTTTTTGACCATCTCGTGGTTGACCCTATTCAAGATCAACGAAGGACTGCCTTTTTCTTCTGCTTCCAAAATCCCGATCACGCGGTCAGCATCTCGCACCGCAGAGATCTCGGGGTTCGTCAATACCAGCACACGGTCAGCAGGCGCAATTGCGTTTTTAAAGCCACGCTCAATTCCAGCGGGAGAATCGATCAATACCCAATCCACCTCTTCACGCAATTCGTCGCCTAAGCGCATCATATCGCTGGGAGAAACCGCCATTTTATCGCGCGTTTGTGCAGCAGGGATCAAAAACAGACCGGGCAAACGCTTATCGCGGATCATCGCCTGTCGCAAGCGACAACGCCCTTCCACGATATCCACAATATCGTAGACAATACGGTTTTCCAACCCCATGATCACATCGAGATTTCTCAAACCAATATCGCCATCTACACAAACTACTTTTTGCCCGCGCGAAGCCAAAGCAATCCCGAGACTTGCAATCGCGGTCGTTTTACCGACCCCGCCTTTTCCTGATGTGATCGTAATGATTTTTGCACTCATAAATTCACCTATTAAAAATTATTTCGCATTCCACACTTCTGTTTGGAACTCACCATTTTTCAAAGAAATTTTAACCGCTTTTTTGGATGTCTTTTCCCCAGCACGATTCTCGATCTCGGAAGCGATCTGCAACCTCGTCGGCGTCATCGTTAAAGCGCAAACGAAAGCATCCGTGTTTCCACTTGCTGGCCGACCCTCAACATCTGCCCCTGCATGAACAGAACCACGCAAACGCCCCCACACAAGGAATTC
>CAZOOX010000162.1:0-8723 GCA_964581545.1 uncultured Anaerolineaceae bacterium | reverse complement strand
AATAAATTTTTGACTGCATCTGTATGTGTCTGTTCGCTCGCTGCGATATTGCTAAAGGAACGTAATCCCCATTGATCGTATAGTGTCAAATAAACGTCGCGGGCGAGTTTTTCTTCTTCACGCATGAAGGCTAAACCATCTGCTTCCGCTTCGCTGATCTCACCAATTGCATAGGCGGGGGCTTGATTAGCCATTCCTGCTCCATGCTGCCCATGACCACCTTTACCTTGGTTTGGACATTCTTCATCACAACCTTCGCTATTATTTCCTGGTCCCTTCCCATAGCCTATGCTTTCTTCATTGACAATATCATCATCTGCATTCTCAACCATAATATCTTCAGTGGCCGAAGCGGTTGGGCTTAGAGGCTGACAAGCACTGATAATCACAGTGGACAATACTAACAAAGGTATAAATAAAGCTGTTTTCTTTTTCATTTTTTCTCCTAATGCTTTTCAAAAGCTATATTTTCTTTGAATTTATGCACCTAGTGTACAAAAGAAATATAAAAACTGTTTGTTCCTTTTGTAAAGATTTCTTAAAGCAAAAAGCGGATGAGTAAAATCAACCGCTTTTTTATTTCAGAATTTGTAACTGCTCAGCCTCTATGGGATGATTCTGCGAGGAGCATGCACTTGCGACGTGGCAGTCCCACAATTTATGAGATTGCTTCGGCGGCAAAGCTGCCTCGCAAAGGCATACCTAAGTAGCTACCAGAATTTTATGCTTTTTTACGCCGTAAGAAAAACTTCGTGATCTCTTCAGAAACCGCGGGGATAAGCGAAAGCCCAAGCACCACGCCCCACTCGGTAGATGTCAGAAAATGCGTGTTGAAAATTGGCTGCAGGAAAGGCACGTTTACGACCAAGATGACCAGCGCCATCGAAAAACCAACAGCATATTGCATATATTTATTCGAGAAAATGCCGATATTCCACAGCGAAGCCTTCTCCGAGCGAACGGTATAAGAACGGAATAGCTCTGCAAGGGATAGGGTGACAAAGGCCATGGTCTCAGCAGTAATAACATCCACGCCACGCCAATCATGCTGCAGCAAGTAGACTAGCGGATTCGTTCCGGATGGTACGCTTGCTCCCGTTTCCAGATGCCAGAGGAGGCCCAAAGCAAATGCCGTTAAGACCGCTCCCGTTTGTGTGATCGTCTGGATAATGATGCCCGTACGCATTGGGCCATGAATGATCGGCTCATCTTTGGGCCGAGGCTTGTTGTCCATCACATCGGGGTCGCCTTTTTCCATGGCGAGTGCCAATGCGGGGGCACCATCTGTGACGAGGTTCAGCCATAAAAGTTGAATGGCCGTCAGCGGGGCTGGCAACCCTGCCAATGTGGCAAGGAAGATGATCATGATCTCGGCAACATTACTCGAGAGCAGGAAGAATACGAATTTGCGGATATTGCTGTAAATGATCCTGCCTTGTTCCACAGCATGAACTATGCTGGCATAATTATCATTCGTTAGCACCATATCAGCGGTTTCTTTTGCTACATCTGTGCCGGTGATTCCCATCGCCACGCCGATATCCGAGCGTTTGATGGCGGGGGCATCATTTACGCCATCACCAGTCATGGCAACGACTTCGCCATTTGCCTGGAGGGCATCCACGATGCGCATCTTATGTTCGGGAGAGACACGCGCAAAAACATCTGTCTCGTCGATCTCTTTGATAAGTACATCATCATTGATCTCATCAAGATCAGCACCCGTGAGCACTTTCTTGCCCGGACGCATTAGCCCAATATCTTCGGCGATGGCTTTGGCCGTGTTGGGGAAATCCCCTGTGATCATAATGGTACGAATACCAGCATTCGCAGCGTTTGCTAACGCGGGGCTGACTTCCATACGGGCGGGATCAATCATGCCGAGCAAACCGACAAAAACGAGATCATGCTCCAGCTCTTCAACTGGCGCACCTTCATCAGGGACATCTTTCTCAAGTCTATAGGCAACGCCTAAAACACGTAAAGCGTTTTTCGTCATGCTATCATTTGCCGCCAAAATACGATTGCGAGCAGCGTCTGTCAGAGGCAAAATGTTATCGTCCATGCCCTGATACTGGGTGCAGAGATTGAGCACCATATCGGGGGCGCCTTTTACGGTGATAATATCCCAATCCCTGTAGCGTTCATCGGTAAAAGGGGAAAGGTCTTCGACGCGGGGAATATCCACATCGTTGACTGTGATCATTCGCTTCCGCTCTGAGTCGAAGGGTATTTCGCTTTCACGGGGATAGGCTTTTGCCAATTCTGTTGAAAAACCACCAGCTTTCGCAGCTGCAACAAGAAGTGCACCCTCTGTGGGATCACCAACAACACGATAGGTTGTTTGATCTTCGCTTTCACCTGTTTGTTCAATAAAAGAATCGTTATTTAGAACGCCCAGCCAAAGTGCGGTTAATACAGCAGGATAGTTTTTGAAATCAATTTCTCGCTCATCGACAGAAAAGGTGCCTTCGGGGACATAGCCTGTGCCGCTGACATCGACGAAATTGCCATCTACCCAGAGTTGGGTGACCGTCATTTCATTTTGTGTCAGGGTACCGGTTTTATCGGAACAAATTGTGGTGGCAGAACCAAGTGTCTCCACCGAGGACAATTTTCGGATAAGAGCGTGTCGCCGCACCATTTCACGCATCCCCAATGCGAGAGAAATCGTTACAACGGCAGGTAAGCCCTCTGGCACGGCGGCTATCGCCAAAGAAATAGCGATAATGAAAGCTTCGGTGATCTCTTTGCTAAATTGAGAAAAATATTCGCCGGGGGACTGGAAGATCAGGTTGAAATCTGTGTAATTGAAAACAGCAACAACAAAAACGATGGCAACCAAAATAAGAGAGATGATGCTAAGTGTTTTGCCTAACTCATCAAGGCGTTTTTGAAGCGGGGTTTCTTCAGTTTCGACAGCAGAGAGCATTTCTGCGATAAGCCCGAGCTGGGTCTGCATACCTGTATCGGTCACAACACCGCGGCCACGCCCATAAGAGATGGTTGTACCCATGAAGGCAGTATTTTTGCGATCACCAAGAGGAACGTTTTGATCTAGCAAAGCTGCTGCATTCTTTTGCACCGGAAGAGATTCGCCTGTGAGCGAAGCTTCTTCTACACGCAGATTAACCGCTTCGATCAGGCGCACATCCGCAGGAACATAGTTGCCTGCCTCGAGGTAAACGATATCGCCGGGAACAAGCTCCGGGGAGGGAATGGATGTCCGCTTTCCATCTCTTAGAACTTGCGCTTCTGGGGCAGACATTTTCTTTAAAGAAGCAAGCGCTTCTTCTGCCTTGCCCTCTTGCACAAGCCCTAAAACGGCATTTAAAACAACTATTAGCAAAATAGCGCCAGCTTCAACAAACTCGCCAATCTCGCCCGTGTGGCTATATTCCTGCATACCGATCAGCGAAGAAACGCCAGCCGCTATGATCAGCAACATGACAACAAAATTATTCAACTGTGCCCAAAGTCGAACCCAAAATCCGGGGCGGGCGGCTTCAATAAGTTGATTCTTGCCGTATTGCTTCAGGCGTCTTTCAGCTTGTTCGGAACTTAAACCGTTTTCCTGCACTTGAAGGTGGCGCAGAACTGTGGCAGGGTCAAGGGCATGCCATGCTTCGTGCTTTTCGTTATTTTCCATATCACTTACCTTTTATATTCTTACTATGCTTGCCCTCACCCCCGCATCGCTACGCTCGCTCCCCCTCTCCCGTGAAACGGGAGAGGGAAGTTCGAGCGAAGCAAGAACGGGTGAGGGCAAAATTAAAAAAGACCAACACGCAATTTGCGTGTTGGTCTTGCCTTCGCTAATTAGCGTTGGGTTGCCGAGAGTGGGAAAAAGCCTAACTCTGTGCTGACGACAATCCCTCCTGCGAGTATTTGTAACGCAGGCGGCTACTCCCCAACGATGAAGAGTTTACTTCCTTCAATGATGCAAGTCAAGAAAAAGCAGCTAAGAGATTTGTTAACTCTTTGTCTCCTTGTCTAAAAGAAAATGGATTTCAGAGAAATAACCCTTCATATATTCCAATAAGCTATAAAGCAAAAGCGCTACGCCGCCTAGTTCGAGCGTCTCTTCAACAGTCGCTATCATCTGAAATGTAAAGTTTCGGGTATCGTTATAATTTGCAAAACGCCCGCCGATCACCTCGAATCCCAATGCCCCGCCAAAGAAGAGAATAGCCGATGCCAAAAAGAGTATTTTATATTTTTTCTCCAAATGCAAGAAAAAGAGAAAATATAGCAACCCAAAGATCAAGACAAAGGCGATCCCGGGAATGACCCATTTGAAATAAAAAAGTCCATTGAAATCGGGTAAATCCTTAAATAGCTTTGTAAACCTTTCGTGCATTGCTGTAAATTCATCTACCGAAAAAAGGAGCAACAGAAAAGCCAGCCCTTTCCAATGGATACGGAATTTATCTTTCTGCGCCTTCTTCCAGGCTGCAATGATGAAAAGCAAAATAGAAGCTGCCAAAAGCTGAAAAGTCGCAAAATAGGTCGGGATATTCATCTCCGTATTCATCGAAAAACGGTCAATATAAATATCCAGAAAAAACTCATGAAGTTGACTATAAACGCGGTAACGCTCAGGAAAAAAGCGCAAATAGAGAGCGATCACATTTAGGATAACCAGCACAAGCGTTATCCCTAATAAGATTTTTAGGATCCTTTTTGGATTAAGTTCTGTAGAAAAATGAGATATAGCCATATTTTTATTCGTAATTGAGATAAAGGGTACCGCCCCTGTTTCAAGAGTGATACCCTTTAATAAAATAAGTCTCTATAGAGAGTTGTTATCGTTAAATATCTTCCGGCGTGATGCGCGTCCCCGCAGGGATATTCGTATTCTTCGGAATGATCACGATCCCATCTCGGACAACGAAACTCTCTTCATCCATGTCCACACCGCGGGCAAAGGGTCTGATAACGACGCCTTCCCCAAGGCTGACGTTTTTATCAAGAATGACGCCTTCGATATCGCAATTTCTGCCAACCCCAACGGGAATTTCGCGCGCTTCTTTTGTCACATAGGAATCAGCTCCCATAACGATGCTGTCTTTAATCCGCGCCCCTACCCGAATACGGCTGCGCAATCCGATCAGGGAGTGGGTAATATCTGCCTGACGGATCTTGCAACCATCGGCTAGTAAAACTTCTTTCAGGTGGCTGTCTTCTACAATGGAGCCAGGCAAATAGCGAGCGTGTGTATAGATGGGGCTTTTTTTGCTATAGAAGTTGAATTCTGCATCAGCTCGTGTTAATTCAAGATTGGTGTCATAAAAAGCGCGGATCGTTCCAATATCGCGCCAGTAGCCATCAAAGTCGAAGCCGACAACACTATGCGTTTCAATTGCATGGGGGATAACATCCCCTCCAAAATCATCGTGTTCCGGATAATTGTTGAGCAGATCTACCAAAACTTGGGTTTTGAATAGGTAGATTCCCATTGAGCCGAGAAAAGGGCGTACTTCATCATCACGACTAACAAATTTATTCTGGGTTTCCTTATCTTTTGGCTTTTCAGTAAAGTCAGAAATACGCCCGTCTTTCTCACGTTTGAGCAAGCCAAAACGGGGAGCGTCTTCTTTGAAAATAGGTTGTACAGCAACCGTTACATCGGCATCATTTTCAAGATGAAAATCCGCCATCTCTTTATAATTCATCCTGTATAGATGATCCCCTGCCAAAATGAGTGTATGCTCAGCGCCTGTCACTTGGATCTCGTTCAGTTGCTTGCGGACAGCATCGGCTGTGCCTTGATACCAATCGGCACTTTCTGGCGTTTGCTCGGCAGCAAGGATCTGTACCCATCCGGTGTGGAAGGTGTCAAAATTGTAGGTGCGGGTGATATGCTTATGCAGCGAAACAGTGTTGAATTGCGTCAGCACAGCGATTCGATAAATGCCGGAATTAATACAATTGCTTAGGGTTGTGTCGATCAGCCTGTATTTGCCTGCAATTGGCACAGCAGGTTTAGCACGAAGTTTGGTGAGCGGGTATAAACGCGTCCCTTGTCCTCCACCCATGATAACAGCAAGAATATTGTCTAATTCGGGCATGTTTTTCTCCTTTATAAAATGATGAATAAATAATATCATAGGCTTAAGGAGGTCTGCCATAGAATGTGATTTTCTCTCGCTTTATGAGGATAAAAAACACGCCCTTCTCTTATAAGAAGGGCGTGCTATAATGCTGTGCCGAAGGAGGGAATCGAACCCTCACTCCCGAAGGAACACGAGTTTGAGTCGTGCGCGTCTGCCAGTTCCGCCACTTCGGCAATAGCGGTTTGTAGTATACACAGACCATGCACAGAGGTCAAGGATTAAATACCAGAGACCTGACAGGTTTCAAAAACCTGTCAGGTCTTATATGAAAAAATAGAGAGAGAAACATGAAATTAGGCATTATAGGATTACCCCAAACAGGCAAAACAACCCTCTTCAACGCCCTTACCGGGCATGACCAACCCACCACAGCCAGCGCAGGACGAATAGAAGTACATACCGCTGTTGTAGATGTGCCCGACCCGCGTGTTGATACGCTTTCGGCTATGTACAAGCCTAAAAAGACCGCTTACGCAAAAGTGACTTATGCGGATATTGCCGGTCTGGAGGGCAGTGGTCAGGGCAGCATCTCAGGACAATTGCTGAACCAGATCGCACAGATGGATGGATTGATCCATGTTGTACGCTGCTTTGAAGATGATAGCGTCCCGCACGCGGCAGGAAGCGTGAATCCGCTTAGGGACATCGATTCGATGAATAGCGAATTGCTTCTAAACGATCTGATCGTCGTGGAGCGCAAACTCGAGCGTTTGACCGAAGAGAGAAAACGCGGCGGCACAGATAAAGTTATCAATGCGCGGCAAACGGAGCTTTTTGAACGCATTTTAGCCATACTCTCGGAAGATAAACCGCTTCGGGGACTTGAGTTTAGCGATCAGGAACTGAACGATATGTCGGGCTTCGGGTTGCTAACACGAAAGCCGATGATGATCCTGCTGAATCTCGAAGAAGGGCAAGCCAAACCGGAGATCGAAGCGGAGCATTCCATCCCCCTTGTAGATTTAATGGGCAAGCTAGAGATGGAAATCTCCCAACTCCCAGAAGATGATGCTGAAATATTTATGGCAGAATATGACATCAAAGAGCCTGGGCTGAATAAGATGATCCGCCTTTCTTATGATCTGCTTAGCTTGCAATCTTTCTTCACCGTTGGCGAAGATGAAGTCCGCGCGTGGACAGTCAAACGCGGCGCAAATGCGCAGGAAGCGGCGGGCACAATTCACTCCGATCTGGAGAAAGGTTTCATCCGCGCAGAGGTGGTTTCTTACGAAGATCTGACTACGCTGGGCAGCATGAGTGAAGCACGCAATCATGGCAAGTTTCGATTGGAGGGGAAGAAATATATCGTTCAGGATGGAGAAATTGTGCATATCCGCTTTAATATCTAGGAAAGATAAGACTTTCACTTTTAGAGAGTGAAAGTGTAAAAAAGTACTTAGCGAATCCGTAAGACAAAATCATCCCATATAAATGACTAGTGCCCCTAAAATAAGGGGCATTTTTATTGTACAATGAATTCATGTAATCTATTTTCTACGCTATAAAAGGAGTTAGGCATGTTTTCATTTTATGAAAAGAATTCAAGGCTCTTCTTACTTCTTCTTGCTCTTGTATTTGTGATCGCTTGTTCGCTGGGGGGGACAACAACACAACCATCTTTTGATGCAACCAAAGCCGCACTGGAGTTGGAAGCAACAGCAATGGTTTTACAACTCACACAATCGGCAATGTCTAATCAGCCTGCCGCTCCTCCCACCCTTCCCCCTGTTGCGCCCACAGTTACTCCGCAACAACCACAGCCGACCGTTGCACCTGTCAATACTGTATCTACCATGCCGGATTTTGATACCTGGATGAAAACAGCCAGCATTTTGGTTTTTGAAGATATTTCTGCGGATTTCAACGTATATCGTTATGTGCCGATCGCCTTATCGGGTATGGGCTTGAACTATGTTGATGAAGCAGATTACCTGGGGCGTTTCAAAAACCAATTGCTTTCCAACGGCCCTGGCGGGCAAGGCTGGGATCTGATCATCGCGGCCAAAGAGATCCGCAGTGATCTGCAGGGTGAATTCTATGAATATCTGAATGATGCTCTGGGGCGAGGCAGTTCGGTTATCCTCGAAGAGTGGGATATGGATCGGCTCGGCAATGGAAAGCTTAGCCTTCTTACCGGACGTTGTGGCGTCGATTTTTCCCGAAACTGGACAGATACAGATATTAACGATACCGTGATCTATGCCCTTAATGGTACCCACAGGGCGCACCACATGCCCAATGAAGGGCTTTCATTAAGTAAAGTAACGGGTTATTGGCTTGGCTGGGATTTGGGCGACCGCATGCGCCTTGCACCTGGCAGTTCAGCCACACCTCTTTGGGGAAAATACGGTTCATCAACCAGCAATGATATTCTTGCAGCTTCCTGTGTAGATGATCGTTTTATCATCCAAACTTATGCTACGCACAGTTATGCACAAAGCCGGGTCGTGCCTGTTTGGCAAAATTATATTTACAGTACTCTTCGTGCGCGGTATGATTATCTGGCTGCACAGCAGTAGCATCTTTTTTCCAACTAAATAGAAGAGACCTGACAGGTTTTTGAAAACCTGTCAGGTCTTCTTTTCTAGGTATTTTTTACAGGAGCAA
>CAZOOX010000161.1:0-8749 GCA_964581545.1 uncultured Anaerolineaceae bacterium | reverse complement strand
AATACGGTGTTTTTCTATCTTTTCTTCATTCTCTTGACAGCTACACTCATCGGTATGCCGTCTCTCACCTAACTGTCGTCTCACCCGCCACTTAATTCCTGCGCTTTTTGCTCTGCAGGTTTAATCACCTTATTACTGAGTGATGCGAGTAAATCTGCAATATCAGTGTACTGATGAGTGTCAAGCACCCAGTTATATGTTTTGCGCAAATCAACGAACATGCTGAATTCATCGTATCCTTTCAAAAGTATTGGTTGGACTGGCACGCGTAGTTGAGGAACAATAGTTTCTAATTCCAAAGGGATGCTCTTTGGCTCGGTCAAATCAGCAATGATGAAGCGGGATAGATGCGCAAGGGTACGTACTGTCTCTCTGACATTCCTCGTATCAGGTTGATTAAAATCAAATAGGACAGGAAGATAATCACGCTTGCGAAGTTCTTCACGTATGGCATCAAGCACCGCTTTACGCTCTGGTGTGAAACGACCCAAGATTAGGATTACTTTTCTAGCGATGGTGTCAATAACATCTCGAATCTTTTCATTGTTGAGAAGCAAATAAATAAATTGGGCGACTTCAAGGTTGTCAACGGTAATTGTTGGCTCACCACCCTTAGTGATAATAATATCTTTTTGTACTGCTCCTTCGAGATTAACATTCCAAACGCTTGCACCATAAACCTTGCTTCCAGAAATATCCGAAGATGAGAGGTCAACATCTACTAATGTCGCCCCTCTTAAATCCGCTCCTCTGAAATTTCCATATTTTAGATATGCGCCAGTGAAATCAGCGCGTTGCAAATTAGCGTTTCTAAACTTTGCGCCAGGCATCATTACGCCCGCAAAAATTGCCTTTGGTAGATACCCATTCTTAAAATCAGTATCTAAGATTAAGGAATTAGTGAAATTCGTACCATCAAACTTAGCCTCAGCCACGTTTGCACAATAAATCAGCGCATTATGCATATCTGCATTCTTTAACACCGCCCTTCCTAGATTAGAAAAACCGTAAGATGAATTGCTCATTACAGCATTTGTTAGATCAAGAGTATACAGATATGTTCCATGTAGATTTGACCAAGATAAATTGATTCCAGGTAAATAATAATGACGGGCAATATCTTGTTCACTAAAATCAAATCTTGGAGGATTTTGACCCAATTCTATATCCCGCTCTATCTGTTTCAACTCCTTTTCACCACCAGACATTGTTTCTGTAAAGCCATGCCCCATTATGTGTATGGTGTCTTCGGAAGGTATTAGCATAACCCCACCTGAGCCATATTGGGCAACACAGTCCTCTACATACACCTTCCATGAATTCCATGCTTGAATTCCTGATGGGCTTTCTACCAACTTATCGAATTTGTCAATGACCAAATCCTGATTGGCATCAGAAGTCTGTTGACTTTTAATGATTGCGTTTTTATTTTTTCTTAAGGATGTGATAACTTTTTGCAATTTTTCTTCGGTGCCCATTGTTTCTTCGAAGAATTTGACCCCATCATCACTACCAAGCATTACTAGACTCTGCAAGAGAGATTCTAAGAGTTTTTCTTTTTCTAGTTCGTTTCTTTTATTCTGTGGTTTGGCTGGCATATTGTAAGTTGCTTTCACTACTGTTTGCAGAAAACTCGCTTTATGAGACTAGCGGCATAACGTTTGCGTTACCTGCGTGTGGGTGGGCGTGGACTCTGCTTGGGAGCAGGAAAAACTCGAAGCGTGGAAAATGCTCGAAAATGCCGCAGAATCCCACACGTCAGGTGCACGCTTGGTTAGCCCGCTAATTCCATACAAGAGATTTTCATTCAATCAAATTTTTATTCTGATATTGATAGGAATTTGCAGCCATTGCAGAAACCCAACCCGAAGGTGACAGAAATAGTCCTACCCAAAAGCTAAAAACTGAGTCGCTACTTATTGCAGACAATGCGAGTATGCTTGTTAAACCTGCAACAATTGCGCCAGCCCACCTTGCTTGGTCAATATTGGGCCATTGCCAACCTATATGTGCAGGAATTATTCCAACTACACCCGCCACAAATGCTACCATTCCTCCAAGGAAAATGCTGAGTTGTCGATTGTCTTCTCCCAAAAGGATAATTATGAAACCAAGAACAGCTCCATATAACATGCCCGCTATAAAACCAATTTTCGTTGGCGATAGGTGTGAATAGCTTTCTTTTGGTGCATTCGACTGATCTATAGAGATTTCTTTTAGGCTTTCTCTCTCTTTACGAATTTGATCGATTTCTTCTCTTGCATTTGATGAAACTGAGTGTACAGATGATGCACTGACTATTCCTATTGCAATGATCATAAAGAAAGCAACTAAGAATAGAGAGCCAATGCTAAGTAATGTGTCGCCTTGTATTAGAGTGCCAACGCCAGATAATAGAGTTATTATTGCCCCGACAATTAATACCCATCGGTAGCAACCACTTTTTTCGATATTATCTAATGGATTTTGATTCATGTTTTTTTGTAATGTGTTTTCGACTGAGCGGGCTAACTACGGCTTAACCCGCCAAATAGGCATATAACAGTCTATAGGTGGATAAAAGTCCGCATATTGTGAATAAGGTGTGTTTATCGCTCTTTGTATGCGTGATAAGGTGAAGATAAAGAGCCTTTTACAGAAATCCTTCCTGATAAACACATTGCTATAATAGCAATACATACACTCTACAATTTTGAACCCTGTCTGTCAAGCAAAAAATTGAGAGCTTCCTCAACAGTTTTTATAAAATTACTCCCTGACTGTAAAGACCTCGCCTGCGCTCGTGCCCTGCACATCGGGGAAGAAACTCTGCCAGGCGTGGGCGGGCAAAACGCGATATTCGCCTGCCTGCAAGGGGATGATCGTATAGCTGAGGACATAAGTGCCAGCGGGGAGATAATCGGCAGACCAGGTGATATTTTCATCGCCAATTTGCGGGTCAGAGAAGAACCACCAGCGCCAGCCATTTGCAAAGGGATTATCAGGATCGTAGACATTTGCGCCATCTGCTTCTTCGCCCAGTTCGGAGGTCTTTAATTGCTGGTTGAGAATTTCTGCCCCGGCGGGGATAAAGTCTTCAACCTGCACATAATAACTATCATTGGCAAGATTAACGGTCACCAGTACTTTCACTTTTGCGCCAGAGCCTAGTTGGGCGATGGTCAGCGGTGTGCAATCTTCTTTGCAATCAAAATCATAATAAGCGCGGGAAACGTCCATGCCGCGGTTTAGCGCGGGGGCTGTTTCAGCAGCGCGGTCAACGAAGAGAGCAGCTCGATAATAGAGTCTGCCGATGCCTTCGCCGCGACTGATCTGCAGCGCATTCGGGAGAGAAAGTTGCAAAGAATCGAGCAAGGTGGTTGTGCTTACGGGAACCAGCGCATTCGCTTGCCCTTCAGAGATCATGGAGCCATTCAAATGTGAAGAGAAATTGAAAGAGGCGTTAAATTCTTGTCCATTTTTCGCCGCTTCGGTCAGCGCCAAAAGTGACCAGGCATTTTCATAAGTCGAGCTCCAATACCCATAGATATTGCGGTGTGCAGCCAAATAACGAACGGCATCGTTCAGCAGCGGGCTTGCGCCATCACGCTGCGCGAGCGCATAAATGACCGTTGCGGTGGTGTAATTGGGGGTGCCGGGATTTCTCCACGAATGGGCATCACTTTCCCAGTGTGCGCCGCTCGCGCTTCGTCGGGCAGAAGCTTCGAGATTGGCAAACAAGCTGGATGCACGTTCGTCCCCGACCTGTCGAGATTCGAAGGTCAATGCCAGCAAAGCCTGCGCCCAGGGGCTGAGCGTTTCCCTCCATTCATCCAATTGATCGACTGCAACAGCATCTGCGCCGCCGGTCATTTGCAGCACATATTGAATGAAAGCCAAACGATCTTTTTTCCAGGTTGCGGGGTCGGCATCCGAGATATAAGGCAGCGAAGCGGAGTGCAAATAATCGCGTGCATTGATGAAAATGCTTTCATCGATCACCATGCCAGCATCACGCGCCTGCCACAGCCCAAAGAGAATATAGGCCGAAATATAAGGGTCGCTTTCGATGCCGCCGCCCCCAATGCTTGGCTTGCCATAAACGCCGATGCCACCGAGCACATGCTCGCTTTTCGCGTACCAATCCCAGCCATAATTATTATTTTGATTAGCGAGCAGCTGTGCCACGCCTTTTTCCAGCGAATCTTCGAGACGCGCTTCCAGTTCTGGCTCGCTCAAACCTGCTGCTTGCAAAGCCTTATACGCGGCAATATTTGGCAAAAGATAAGAGAGGATCGCTTCATTGCTGGATGTGGATTTGGCAACGGGGATTGCCTCGAGGCTCTGAAGGATCGCTGCTGCCAGCGAAGGGTCGAGCGTGACCTCCAGCTTGCCACCGTTGGGGATAAAGCTGCGCGGCAAGGAAATGGATTCCGTTAAAGTTTTTGCCGTCTCCAGTGTCCCGGCCGTGACGAAAGATTGCGGCGCGGTATAGCGCAAAATGGGCAGTGCGCCCCAGTTTGGTCGGGTAATATCCTGATTTTCGCCAAAATTGGCATTGAAAAGCAACTCGGCAGATTCAGCATCTTGGGCTGTGCCCCACCACGAAACCTTTACACGTCCCTCGGCAGGGATAACGATCTCTTGCTCAATGGCATTCGGATCATCGAGCAAAAAGCCAATCGCCTGCAAAGAGACTGTGCCGCGCTGTTCAATATTGGTGTTATTGTGAACGATAGCGGCCATCTCAAGATGGTCGCCAACAACGAGGAAGCGTGGCGTAACCGGGCGCAGCAAAACATCTTTTGTGCTCACAACTTCCATCTCTGCGCTGCCGACCAAGGATTCTTTGGTGATGCCGCGTAAATCGACATACCAGGTGGTCAGATTATCAGGCAAAACAACACTGACTTGGGCCTGGCCATTTGCATCGGTGACAATATTTCCGTTCCAATAAGCAGTGTCGGGGAAGTTCTCGCGGATGATAGTGATTGCACCACCGCCACCGCCGCCCATTCCGCCTGCGCCGCCATCGAGGAATACACCGTAAATGCTGTCACCAGCCATCGAGAGAGTCGTTCGCACGCCAAGCTTGGCTTTCTCGTAAAAAGCTTCTTCGATGGGGTCAGAATTTGGGTCTGCCAAAGCGAGGGCGGCAAGATCTACAACCGCGAGAGAGAATTCTCCCTGCACAGGATTTCCAGCAGAATCGCTGACCTGAATGCCAAAATTCACTTCGCCGCCCGGCTCTGAACGGGTCGGTTCAGAAGTGAGAGTCACGTTCAAAATTTGTGCGGCAGCGGAAACTTCGAGTTCTGCATAGCCGACACGGAAATCGCGCCCACTGAGGAGTGTGACAGAGAGATAGACATTTGGCGCATCTGCTTCTGTGAGGGGCTGGCTGTAGGTTGAACCGCCTGCGTCTATATTGATGATCTCAGATCTATGGATGGTGCCGCGCTCAACCGTGACGAGTGCCTGAGTAGGTGCATCGAGGGGATTGGGGATAAAAATCTCAGCAGTATCGCCAGGGGTATAAGAATCTTTATCGGCGGTTAACTGAACATGATTATGTGGCAAACGAGGCCAGATCGCTTTTTCTGCGCCGCGTACCCAGAGCATAATTTGTGTGGAGGCATTCTTTCCGCTGACTTCGAGGACATAAGTGCCAGGGGATGGGGGTGTAAAGGAGAGCCGCGCTCCACCATCGTTGCCGGTGGCAAAATCGACATCGCTGACGGGGGTATAAACAGGGGTAAATGTCGGGGATTCATAGCTATTATCGGATTCCTGCCTTTCCCACGTGACCTGTTTGAAATCGGCGTGCAAGCCCTGGGTTGAGAGCGGAGCGGAATCCCAATCCACAGTCAAGACGTCAAATCCCATTTCAGTTTCTTCGCGTCCGACCCAGGTATCGGATCTTAATCCGATATAAAAATCTTCGGGGTGAACGATGGTGGTGCTGCGTGTGCTGATCTGTTGATTGCTTTCATCTTGTGCCGTGATCTCAAGCGTCAGTTCGCGTGTTCCCTCAGGAATATCAAGATCATCGAGGGTAAGACTAAGGATGCCTTCGGCATTGGTTTTTCCTTCACCTTCGGCTATAAAATCGCCATAATAACTGTAGTATTCACTGTAACTTAGCCAATTGAGATCGATATTGCCAACTCTGTAGCCGGGCAGGTAAAAATAGCGACCATTTTCATAAACTGACCATCGTACGGGCAGGTTGCTGGAAGGGGCATCAAAATAGTATTGGGCAGAAATTTCTGCGTTGAGCGAATCGCCTTTTTTAATTGCCGATGGGGTCATTTCCATACCGAGATTAATTTCCGGCTTTCTATAGTCTGCCACTTCAAAATTAGCAGAAATTTCGAGTTCCTTGTTGAAGAAAGAGAAATAGCCGGAGGGCGAATCTTCGGGAATCACGAAGGAACCTTGTGCTGTACCATACTCAGAAAGGGTAGGGTTAAGGCTGTGGATATTATCGCCCCAGCTATCGGAAACGGTGAGCGGTAAGGATGTGAGCGCAGCTGCGCCGTAACGCCCATCGAAGGCTTCGCGTACGATCGCGCGGAAGTAAACGGTTTGCCCAGGCCTGTAGATGGGACGGTCTGTGTAGAGATAAACTTCGGTATGCGGTGGGCGGCGATCCATCGAAAGGCCGAAACGCCAGGGGGTAATATCCTCGCCCCAAACAGAGGAGCCAAAGCCGAAATTCTCTTCGCCAATTTGCCCAAGAACGACGTAGTAATTTTGGTAGAAGTCATCTTGCGGGGGAATCTCCCCATACCAGATGCCCTGTGCATCGGTCGTTCCGCTGGCAATGATGGTGCCACTTTCGTCATATACGGAAAGAGTTTCTCCTGCGATCGGGGCATTTGTCTCCAGATCGGTTGCCCAAACGAGCGCATCTGTGGTGCCAAATTTGAAAAGCGTATTGATATTGCTGGCTATAAAATAATTTGGCGATGAACCACCCTCTGCGCCTCCCTCCCATACGCGGAGAGAGTATATACCAGGCGTAAGCGCATCGGCACTGGGAGTTAGGTCCAGCGCAAAGCTTTGGCTTTTATTTTTCTCAATATCTAAATTCTCCCGCCAGGAAGTTTCATTCACTGCCTGATAAATTTGGCGTTCATCATAACCATCTGGCCCAAAAAGACGGAAGAAATCGGCCAGAGCGACTTCTCCGAGTGTCAGATCAACTCTGGGAATATTGGTCGATTGGATGTAAAAAACAGGTTCTTTTGCTGAAGAAAAGTAAAAAGGAGAGCCAATATAAGGCAAGGAGATTTTTGGCTCTGGTGCTGGTGTAGAAAAACTATAGCTAAAAGATTCTCCCAGTTCTTGCCCCCAACGATCTTTAAGAGCGGAAGATACTGTAACCGTATAACGCGTTTCGTAGTCGAAGTTTCCACCAAAATTGATGGAATTGTCATAGGCGCTTGCTCCAAAACCAGGCACTTCGGGAGAGATCGTTATAAAGTCTTCAATATTATCTCGTGCAACATTGGTCGTAAAATAGACATGTCCCGAGAAGTACTCGTTTGTTACGCCGCTATCTTCCGGGTCGGTAGAAAGAACAGCAAAATTCGGCGAGGAGATCATCTCCACATCCCACGCATTTTCGATCGCTGTTCCACCTTGAGCCAAAGTAGCTCCACTCAAGGCAAAGCGATAATTGCTATTACGCGCCAATAAACTATCGGCGATAAAAGTCACTGAGCGAAGGTCTTCTGACCATTCAAAATCACCCGATAGCCCGCCTTCATCGCCAAGCAAAGAGAAATTGGATTCTACGCTTGCCGCATCCATTGGTTGGTTAAATGTCAGGGTCATTTCCAGGTCAAGCGGCAAAGGGATTTCCGTTGAGGGGCTGATCTTCAATAAACGTGGTAAAGCCGTGCTAAAAGACCAACTCCCCACATCTGCCAAAACTGTCCCCGCAACGCTTCGCAAATCGGGATTCAAAACAGCCTTATAGGCTTGCCCCCCTGCCAAAGCCGGTTCAGGATAAAAAATATAAGTACTTGTATTGATCCATTCCCCGCGTCCGGGTGTTGCAGGTTCCAAGGTAAAGGCAGTAGGCAAAGATGCGGCATCTGCGCCAAGGGGTACGATAGGCTGATTAAAAGTTACCACTACGGCAGAATCGACGCTCAGGTCAGAACTCCCGTTTTCAGGCAAAAACTGAACGGGATGGATAGCATTCGCCGCATTAAAAAGATAATTGACAGGTTCAGGAAGAGCGACACCTTTGGCAGATTTTGCCCCCGTTTCAAACTTGATATTTAGGCTTGCTCCCGCTTCCAGAGGATCACTGGGCGTAAAGGTGAGTGTTGCATCATCCACCCAAAGAAATTGCCCCGCAACAGCAGGGGAGGGATTCCAGGCAGCCTCCACCGAAGCCCGCTCCATGGGCTGATTAAAATAAAAAGTGAGCGGCTCCTGCAGGCCGATACTGCTACCTTCCATGGGCAGAGTTTCGACAAGCTTTGGCGGTAAATTCTGGTCGGGAATCGCCGTCGGCGTTGCTGCAGATTCTTGTGCTGTTGGTTGGGATGGAGAAACGATATTCGGCATTGAGCAAGCCGAAAAGATTAGCGACAGAATGATAAAAATGAAAAGAACTTTGGGGAATGTTTTACGCATGAGAGCCTCACAAGGGATGATGTGTAAAGGGTCATGCTCATTATACTCTGTTGTAATAACAATCTTTATCTCACTGATACTTTCCCCTATAAATTTTCTATTTCTTTCTTTATTA
>CAZOOX010000160.1:0-8767 GCA_964581545.1 uncultured Anaerolineaceae bacterium | reverse complement strand
GGTGGAGCAAATATCAGGCAGCAGAAATCCCAGAGCTAACTCTTTTGGTTGAAGATGGTTAGAGTATTATCATTATGTAAGGCCACATATTTCGCTTGGCATGAAACCGCCACTGGAAAAAACACAAGTGTGACATTTTAAACCGTACATTGCGGTGAGTTGACAAGGAGGATGTTCATTGTGGTAAAAGAGCTTTTATAGGATTTTCCTTGCGGCCAGCCTTTTTACGGCGAGAAACCTTCTCCATAATCCAAAGCAACACCTACTGGTAATATTGAATTTGTCTTCTCTACGATAGCCCGGATTTCAGGTACTTCCATTCCTATATTATCTACTTGGTATCTCTGTTCATTGGCATGGAGCGTAATATGGGCATACGAATAGCCAATCGCCATACGATAATCATCTGTGAGTTGAAAGAGATTGTTTTGGTTAATCGCTTGCCATAATTGGGTTAACTGTTCATGGTTCAGTGTGAAGTTGCCTTTTTCTATGACTTGATCACTATCGTAGACCACCATGCCATTTTCATTTCGCTCAATCACCCCGCCAGAATCGTAGCGTTCATATTGCCCTTTGCCGTTGGCGTTGATTTGGATGTTGACGTGCTCAGCTCCAGAACTACGGGCATCTAATATGAAAAGAAAATCTGTCGGAACAGGAGTTTTAGCAGGTACGCATCCACTTGCTAAAACCATTAGCCAAAGAAGCATAAGGAAGGCTAAGGAAATTGTTTTTTTCATAGGATTATCTCTTTTGAGGTGACCTTGATAATAGATGAGATCATTTTACAAGCGCTGTGTAACGCCTTATAGATGCAAATTGCTATTCCAATAAATGCGATTGTGCCTTCATAAAATTTCGCTCAAAGCATTAAAAGAAGTGATTCGCGCACAATCTGCATCAGGGAAAATCCCTCGCGGGTCATAAAGAACAGGCACTAGCCCTGCTTTGCGCGAACCGACTACATCGGCATAATAATTGTCACCAATATAGAGGGTCTCTTCGGGCGCAAGTTCAAAACGCTCTAGCAAAGGCGTAAATACGGCCGGGTCTGGTTTCCACGAGCCAACTTCGCCCGCGAACATGATCGCGTCGAAATGCTTTGTCAGCGATAGCTCGTCCATAATATCCATAAAAGATGAACGCCGATTGGAAAGCACAGCGAGTGTATATCCCGCTTTACGGAGTTGCGGCAAAAGCTCATAGACCTCTGGCGGCACCCAATTTTTGGGGGCATATTCTTTTTCAAAAAAACTGTTCAATAAAGGCAAGAGTCGTTCTATCTCTGCTGACTCTACATTCATTTTTTTTAGGCGTTTGGTCATATAATTTCGCCAAAAGGCCTCATCATCGCCATCAAATTTTTCAGAATCATTCATCAACTCAGCAGAACGCGCCCAATAATAATGCTCCCAACGGCCTACTTCCTGGTTTTCTTCAGCGCTTATCTGAACGCCCCATTCAGCCATTTTTTCTCTGTGCGTATCCGCTACAGACGGAACAGTATGTCGTAAGGTGCCGTCAAGATCGAAAAAAATCGCTTTGATCCCATTTTCAGAAGCAAACATTTACCCTCCAATTTCGCTCATCACACGATTTACGGCAATCGTTCCATCTTCCAATCCATGCCCCCAGGGTTTCTCCCAAACGGCATCAAGAATTAGCCTCCGTAACTCATCGACCGTTGCGCCTGCGCGGAGCGGGGTGAGCAAATCGATCTCTTTTTCGCGCAATAAACATAAGCGCAGGATGCCGTCGGCAGTTAAGCGTGCCCGTGTGCAGGATGCGCAAAATGGCGAAGTAACCGACGATATGAATCCAATATCCCCGACACCATTTTTCAAACGGAAGAGACGGGCCTCCCCGTCCAATTTCCCACCGTTGACAATTTCCAGCGTGCCGAACTTGTCCTCAACTTGCTCCCGTATCTGATCAGCCGTGACCATTTGGCTCAACTGAAACTCTGTTGCCCCGCCAAAAGGCATCATTTCAATAAAGCGGACTTGCCACGGGTTTTCTACCGTTAAACCTGCTAATGGGATTACATCTACCTCGTTATAGCCGGTTACTACAACGGCGTTGAGCTTTATCGGGGTTAAACCGGCTTTTTCAGCAGCTTTAATACCTTCTATCACTTCTTCTACTTTTCCCCAGCGTGTCAGACGTTTGAATTTGTCTGAATCGAGGGTATCAATGCTGATATTGACTCGTTCGAGACCTGCATCAGCCAGGGGTTGCGCCAGTTTAGACAAAAGCAAGCCATTTGTCGTCATCGAAACGGAGCGAATCCCTTCGGTTTCCGAGATGCCGCGGACGATATCCACAACATTTTTGCGGATGGTCGGTTCGCCTCCTGTTAGACGGATCTTGTCAAATCCCAGTGTCGCAAATAAACGGGTGAGTGTGAGAATTTCATCATCCTGCATTAATTCTGCGTTGGGCCTAAAGGTCATATCTTCGGGCATGCAATAAACGCAGCGCAAATTGCAATGATCAGTCAAGCTAATGCGTAGATAGTGGATATTTCTTCCAAAGCGATCTTTTGCCATAGTGCCTCATAATAAGAATAAAGTGGCATGATTATACCCATTCTTCCTGAGTGGTAGATGAAATGAAGAAGAGATCACTAATGAGGCTAGATGATCTGTAAAGATAAGCTAGTGAGGAAAAAAATGATTAGGGCACCATGCCATAAAAGCCGATCGTTCCATCTGAGGAAGCAGTAAGCATGAATTTACCGTCGGATGAGAATAAAATATCATTCACCGTGTTGTAGTGATCTTTTGTTGAATTCAGCAAGAAACCGCTTGTGCTCCACATAAATATGCTGCCGTCCCCTCCACCAGAAACAAGTACCTGACCATCGGGAGAAATTGCGAGAGATTCTACGATAAATTGATTGTTTTCCCATTCACCAAGTTTCGCGCCTGTAGCGGCATCCCATAATTTCATACCTCTAAAGTCTGAAGAAAAAATGCGTGTGGAATCTGGTGAGAGAACACTTTCAATATGGAAAGCCGTTAGATCATTGGTGTATATTTCTTTTCCTGTTTCTACATCCCAAAGAATAATAAGACCATCATTGGCACTTGAAATTAACTTTTTCCCGTCTATTGAAAAGGCGACATATTCAAGATTTTCAGTATGCCCTTCCAAGGTATGGATAGCTTCTCCTACAGATATATCCCAAATACGCACAATATTGTCAGTTGTTCCCGAGGCTATTAATTTTCCATCTGGTGAGAAGGCGATGCTTTCAACCTCCGATTCGGACTCGCGTAGGAGATGTGTTTCTTCTCCGCTGGCAGGGTCCCAGATGTGAATATTTCCATTATCTGAACCAACGGCAACAAGGGCGCCTGCAGATGAATAAGCTGCGCAATTTGCTGATTCTTCCAATTGCCCAAGGACGCGTATTTCTTGACGGGTCGAAACATCCCAGAGTATTACTTTGCCATTCTCTGAAGCAGAGAGCAGGGTGCTGTCATCGGGGGAGAGGACAATGCCGTTGATGCTTTCGCTGAACCCGCTAATCGTATTGAGTTTCTTTGTGCTGGTAATATCCCATTGGTGAAGGAGACCATCCAGCGTACTGGAGATAATAGTTAGCCCGTCGGGAGAAAGAATCACATCACGGGGTACGGCAGTTAAGCCGGAAAGAGAGAGTTTCTTTTCACCTGTTAATGCATCCCATAAAAGCAACTCTCCATTTTCAGCACCAAAAGCAAGTGTTTTTCCATCTCCTGAAAATGAAACGCGCGTGGGAATGCCTTCAATCTCTGCCAGAGTGCGGACTTCTTCCCATGAGCCTGTGTCATAGAGAATAGCGGTTGCTTTCGGAGGAACTTCGAAAGATGTGATGACCATTCCCGAGACAGCGAGCATATTTCCATCAGGAGAGAAGCTCATGTTGGTTTGCAAACTATTTGCCATTTCAATTTCCCGCATTACATCCCCGGTATCCAGTTTCCAGATTCTTACTATCCCTTCGAAAAGCGCAGTAGTAGCGAGTAAGTTACCATCTGGCGAAATAGCGATCCCGGATATCGAACTCTCCGAAGCTTTTATGGTATGAAGTAATTCTCCGCTGGCAACATCAAATACCCGCGCTGTTCCATCGCCTACTCCGACAGCAAGAATCGTTCCATCTGGTGTGAAAGCGACATTGTGCATTCCATCGGTCAGGAAACGACCAGTGTCTGTATTCACTGTGAAGGCGCGAGTTTCCTCTCCCAGGCTTATATCCCACAGAGAGACTTTTCCATCTGGGAACCATAGTGCCAGTGTTTTTCCATCAGGGGCATATGCCAGACTCGCAGTCCAATCAGGTGTGTCAACAAAACCCGCTGATTGCAGGCTTTGCGCATCATATAAATGAACACCGATGGAAGATGCAACTGCGATCTGAGAACCGTCAGGAGAAAAGGCGAGCTGTTCAAGTGTGCCTTTTCCCAATCGTGAAATCTCTTTGACTTGATTTGCATTGTTGAATGAGATGGGCATAAGAACGGGAATCGGCGTTTCTGTGGGAAGTGAAGTGACAGTAGCTGTGGGCTCAATAGTTGGCGGTTGAGTAGGAGATAGTAATAAGCTGGCAGTTGCCGTTGGAATAACAGGAGCTGGGCTGGTAGGTACAACCGCAACCGGATTTGCAGGTGTAGTGTCTAGCCAGAATTGGTAGGCAAATAAACCTGTAACACAAACGAACGCGATTGCGACAGCTATCCAAATAAAAATAGCGATGGCTTTAAGCCGGGATGTGTTTTTTTTCTTCACTTTTCTTTCTCCCAAAAGCCCTGCGTTGACGACGATACAGGGGGCATCTTTTTCTATAGCACTATATCAGCAAATGTAGGAAGATTATACCTATTCTTTTTTCGTATCAGAGGAAATAAGAAGAGATTGCGATATCGCAATCTCTTCTCTTCTTTTGCCATAGCTCTTATTTTCTTTTCTCTGCCCAAAAAATCAACCCCAACAACAATACAACTATCAGCCAACCGAACCAGTCACCGAAGCGGGTGTACTTGGGACAGTGAATGTGTTTCCAAGAATAATGCTGCGCTCGTTGATTTCTCCCTCCGCCGTGATGCGCCCGTAGGGATCAATGACCATCGAGATGCTGCTGGTCGTACCCAAGCCCATCGTCACACCGGATGATGTTTTGCCGATGAAGCAGGTTATCTCCATCTTTGCAACAGTGCCCTTCTTCCCTTTGGCTTTGTTGGTGATTGTGAAGGTGTTGGGTAGAAAAACAGGATAGTTTTTTTGAAACTTTGCTGGGTGATTATCGTAGATAATCTTTAGTTGAGTAAAAAAGGTGACCTTGGAGTGAAAAATGAAGGCTATTGTGTATACAGAATATGGAACGACAGATGTTCTTCGTCTTGCAGACGTAGAAAAGCCAACGCCAAAGGATAACGAAATTCTGGTTAGAGTACATGCAACAACAGTATCGTCAGGAGTGTTGTGGGCAAGAAGCGGTCAACATCCTGATTCTAGGTTGTTTACTTTTGTAATACGAATGATTTTTGGTGTTAGAAAACCAAGAAAGACAATTCTTGGGTACGAATTATCGGGAGAAGTCGAAGAAGTCGGCAAAGAGGTAAAACGATTCCAAGTGGGCGACAAAATATTTGGAACTACAACCGGGCTGATGAAGGGTGCGTATGCTGAGTACATTTGCATGCCTGAAGAATGGAAACAAGGGGTTGTTGCTAAAAAGCCAGTAAATATTGATTACGATGAAGCGGCAGCAATTCCAATAGGTGGAATGACAGCGCTGCACATTCTTCGGAATGGAGATATTCAAAATAGCCAGAAGGTGCTAATTTATGGTGCATCTGGGAGTGTAGGAACGTATGCGGTCCAGCTTGCTAAACATTATGGCGCAGAAGTAACAGGGGTATGCAGCACGTCGAATTTGGAACTCGTCAGGTCTTTAGGTGCTGATAAGGTGATTGACTACACAAAAGATGATTTCATTCGGAATGGTGAAGTCTATGACGTGATTTTTGATGCAGTTGGCAAAATCTCTCATTCTTACAGCAAAGAATCTTTGAAGAAAAAAGGAACTTATTTAAGTGTGACTTCACCAACGAGTGAGAAAACAGAGTATTTGTTTTATCTTAAGGAACTTGTAGAAGCTGGTAAGCTACAGCCAGTGATTGATAGACGCTACTCACTGGAACAGACTGCTGAAGCACATAAATATGTTGAGAAGGGTCATAAAAAAGGCAATGTCGTTATCACGGTGGCATAAAGATAAAAGTTTTCTAAAAAATAGGAGAGTGAACATGAGTACAAATAGAAAGTTTCTAGAGTTGAAAAACATACGAGTTGTATTGTCAACATTGTAGATTGTTGTCATGATCAATATGCTCAAAGCGGATCTTCTTTCACTGCATATTCCGGGGATGTTAGACAAATTAGCAGATCAGCTTTGTTTATTGACGGAATTTAGGAACCAGTTATCTCCTTCCCATCCTAGGTATCCATCTTGGAACCTTCTTTATATAGTCCTCGTATTCTTTTCCAAACTTTTCCAGAAGGATTTTCTCTTCATACGCCGAGATGTAATTGTAAAAAATGAAGAACAGCAGCCAGACGATTATTCCCGCTGCAGACAGGGTTGATATAGCCAGACCCAACACGATAAGAAGAGTGGACATATAAACAGGATGACGGATAATGCGATAAGGGCCATCCGAGACTACCAGGGTTCCCAATTTTGCGAAGCCGACGGCACCATGCATTCTTAGCAAGGCGAAACCCAAGCCTATAAAGAATATGCACAAAAATACCCTTATTAAACCGGGCACATGGACCGTGGGAAATGTGGTGAGTTGCAAGAAGAACGAATCCATGATCCAGACTACCAAAAACACGATTGCCAGGATTATTTGTCCGGCATCACCAAAAGGATGTTCTTCGGCAACGTCATGGTTATTTTTGAGATGGTTCATTTCAAAGCTCCATCTCAATCAGTAGTTCTTCGACATTATCAGGAACAAATCCGTTGAGCATCCATAATGCTATTTGAGGCATCAGACGACTCATCGTGAACAGGAAACCGGCCATTTTTACGCGGATTTCTTCTTTTCCACGGTTCAACCCCTGGAGTGCAATGGCAGCGGCTTCATCCGGTTTAATGGCATTATCTGGCGCATGCCCCTCTTGAAAAGGAGTATTGACAGCAGGATAGAAAATCTCTACCACCTTGACGCCATGTTTCGAGAACTGCACTCTCATGCTCTGCGTCATGGAGTGTAACGCGGCTTTCGAGGCGCAGTAACTCGGTTCTATCGATAAGGGGACATAAGCCAATCCAGAACTAACATTGACAACAGTCCCCTTGTTTTCAATGAGCATGGGCAAGAATCGCTGTGTGAGGAGTACCGGAGCGAGAAAATTCGTCTGCCATTCTTCCACGATCCTTGCTTCCAAATCCCCGGTTTTGGGAAGCAAATATCGCTTCGCAATCCCTGCATTGTTCATCAACATGTTCAGGCTACCGAACTGCATTGAAATTTGTTTGTGTAACGCTGAACGATCCTCGGATTTTGTAATGTCGCATTGAATAGTGTCCAGTTGAGGAACTTTTCTTTTGGCAATATCCAGCTTTTTTTGTGACCGTCCGCAAATGATGACAACAGAACGCTGCGCAACCATCTGTTTCGCCATTTCAAAGCCAATGCCGGAGCTTCCCCCCGTTATTAGAACAACCCTTTGTGATTGATTTGTCACAGAACCACCTCCGAAATATTGAACAGCTTACTAAGCTGTGAACATCTTACTACTGCGGAGGTTTATTTTCCTTGATCTAAATCAATTTTAGCTTTCCTCTTATCCGACTTAGCGCTTCTGGTGTTATCCCAATGAAAGAAGCAACGTGATAAAGCTTGATTTTGTCTTCCATGTTTGGATAGTCTCTTTGAAAGGCACGATACCTGTCTGTAGCACTATCCAGCAAAAATGATTTTTCACGCATTTCCTTCATGATATACACCATTTCTAACAACTTGAACAGAAAGGGATACCAGCGGATATCTTCTTCCACCATCTGCAACCATTCGTTATAGTTGAATTGCAAAATATCGGTGTCGACCAGGGCTTCAATATAAAAAAAGGAGGGACGCTGCTGTGCCAAAGCGCTGTATGAGATAACAAATTTCCCGGCAGTTGAAAATCCTTTCGTCAGATCATTGCCATCATCATCAATATAATATAAACGAAATATCCCATTGAGATTAAAGCCGATATATTCTGGAACATCCCCCGCCATCAGAAAAAACTGCCCTTTTTTATATTGCATTGGTCTGCAAACAGAAAACAGCCGGTCAATGAGTTCAATAGGGAGGTCCGACAATGTCAGAATTGATTTTCTGAGAGCATCATAAGCTTGTTGGTTGCTGATAGTCATTATAGTTTTCCAGAGAGAGCGGCTAAAGATGAATATCGATGTGATCGAATGCAAAACCTTATAGATTTTGAATGGTCTTCCTTGAAGAGATTATAGCAAAGAAAAGAAAAATACCAGGCTCCCGTTTCCGAAAGCTTGGTGTTTTCGTTCATTATTTTCTTCTGGCGGCTATCATAATCAACCTCACCAAACTCAAAACCATCAATCACCCGAACCAATCGCCATGCCTAGGCCATTCCCAAAGATAATAGTGCTTCTAGGCATTGTCCTTCCATAAAGTAAGGTTTTTAGGACTTTCGCTTTAGGCAGGCTGAAAAGCTTTGATAGTAGGGTTCTGCAGTT
>CAZOOX010000159.1:0-8777 GCA_964581545.1 uncultured Anaerolineaceae bacterium | reverse complement strand
GAGCCTATGTTTTTCTTTCAAATCGAAACTGATTTTGTTAATGTACGGTAGAGAAGTAACGTTTTAAATATGAAGAAGATAGTTCGATTGAATCTCCAACAATTAATTTCCCTAAACCTGTTTTGTAGAGTTCTTTTTTCATAATAAAGATTTTCGTAATTTATATGGTTTGAAAGAAGTATAGCATTGTTTTTTTCTGCTTTTATCCCCCAATCTCCTCGATGCGCCAATCTTCGCTGCCCAGCACCGTCTTCAGGCGCGCGAGCATCTCGTCGCAGATGCGCGTATTATAGTTCGGGAAATCGATCAGGTGCCCCTTCTCCCCTTCAAAAATTTGCAGAGAGAACTTATCCTTCCCCGGGAAAGAGATCAGCACGCCGTGGATATTCTTCAGGCGGCGTTTATCGCGTTCTATGCTCCCGTTCGGTTTCACTGCCACAGTAATTAATCGTGGGGGATGTTCGGATTGCTTCTGATCAAAAAGATCCAGATTGGGGATAGATCTGCGCACTTCCTCAGCAACTCTATCTTCCGCTTCGCGCTCATTTTGGGCAGGCTCCCCTTGTGGAGACTCTGGTTCCGGCTCAGGCATCGACACGTTAACGGGTTGCGCGTAATCGGCTTCGTAGAGGGTTTCTTCCCAGCCTTCAGGGAAGGCTTCTGGCTGAGGGGGCATCCCGCTATCGTCGAAATATTCTTCTTCAACTTCAACGGGGGGCGGTGGCGGAGGCGTTTCTTTAACGGTATAAGTTTGGTCGGTTTCTGCAACTTTTTGCCCCCCCCCTGCCCCCCCCGCTAGCGCAGTGGGGGAGTCAAGCACAGTCCCCCCACCGTTTACGGGGGGGGCTAGGGGGGGGCTTTTAACGGGAGCAGGTTGAATTACGCGCGATTTCGGCTTTTCATCCTCTTCCTCAACAGGAGGATTATCTACCGAAGTAACAACGTTGAACTCGGCTGAAATTTTATCCACAAGGATTTTTGGCGGGGTATTCGAGGCATCTGCTTTCCCGCTGATGACGACGATCTTTCCTTCTTCGCAAAGTTCTCTGTGCTGCTGCCAGGTGCGGGGGAAAACGACCAGTTCGATGATCCCGAACATATCGTCGAGGGTCACAAATCCCATCGGTTTGCCGTTTTTGGTTTGGTAAGGGCGTACACCCGCGATAATGCCCGCTACCCGAACAGGCTGATCTTGCCGTACATCGGGGAGGGTGCTGGCAGTGTGAGTCCTGATATGTTTAAAAGTATCTTGAAAGCCAGAAAGCGGATGATCTGAAACATAGATGCCGATCAGTTCACGCTCCCAGCCAAGCAGAATGCGCTGGTCTATTTCATCGCCGGGCATTAAATGGATCTCGTTGCTGATTCCCGTTTCCGCGCCAAACATACTGATCTGACCAGCATCTCTGGCTTTAAAATGCGAGCTGCTGACGGCGATAAGTTGTTCAAGAGATGTGAGCAGGCTGCTGCGGTCGCCAAAAACATCGAGGGCGCCCACTTTGACCATCGATTCGAGTGAGCGTTTGCCAATGGCGCGCAGGTCTACTTCGTGAACGAATTTGTTGATGTCGTTAAAATCTTTGCCTTCTCGGGCCGCGATAAGCGCGTCTACAGGCCCTTGCCCAACGTTTTTGATCGCACCAAATCCAAAACGGATGGCGGTTGTGCCATCGTCGAGATATTCGGCGGTGAAATCCCATTCGCTCTTGTTGACGCTGGGAGGCAGAATATCAATGCCCATTTCACGGGCGTTGGCGGCGTAATGCGAGACTTTTTCAGTCACGCCATAAAAGACCGACATGAGGGCGGTCATATATTCGGTGGGGTAATTGGCTTTCAGATAAGCGGTTTGTACAGCAATTGTGCCGTAGGCTGCTGCATGAGATTTGTTAAAACCGTAACGGGCGAATTCTTCCCAGTCGTCAAAGATGGCGGTCGCGACGCTTTGCTCGATGCCGTTTTTGATACCACCCTGAATGAATTTCTCGCGGTGGCGGGCGACTTCTTTGAGTTTTTTCTTCGAAATGGCTTTGCGCAAATTATCCGATTCTGGGCCTGTATAACCGCCCAATTCCACTGCCGAGCGCATGATCTGTTCCTGATAGATCGGGATGCCATAGGTGGATTCGAAGATCGGCTTCATCGAGGTATGCCTGTAAGTGACCTCTTCTTCGCCATTCATCCGCTTGATGTAGGAGGGGATAAATTGCATTGGTCCCGGACGGTATAACGCGACCATAGCGATGACATGGTCGAGGGTTTTGGGCTGCATCTTGACCATCCAGCCGGTCATGCCGCCGCCTTCCAGTTGGAAGATGCCCGCGGTATTTCCTTCGCCGATAATCTGAAAAGCCTTGGCATCATCGAGAGGAATATTCTCTAGATTATATTTTTTGTCGTAGCGTTTTTCGATCTGTGCAATTGCTCGGGCAATAACCGTGAGTGTGGAGAGGCCTAAGAAGTCCACTTTGAGCATGCCCATCGCATCGAGGATGCCCATCTCGAACTGGGTCACGGTTTTGATGGGGGTGTTTTCGGAATTGGATGTGGGGCGGTGCAAGGGCAGATATTCGACAATGGGTTTGTCGGCGATCACTACGCCAGCGGCGTGCGTTCCGGCGTTACGGACAACGCCCTCCATACCAATGGCGGTATCAATCAGGGTTTTGATATGCGGTGCAGAGTTGTACATTTTCTTGAAATCCTGTACATCTTCAAGCGTCCCTTCGATGGTTACTTTTTTGCCTGAAACAGCAGGAATCAGCTTCGCAATTTGATTTACTTCGTTGAGGGGGATGTCCATCACGCGCCCCACGTCGCGGATGGCTGCTTTTGCGCCCATCGTACCAAATGTGATGATCTGCGCGACTTTATCATCGCCGTATTTTTCGGCGCAATAGGCCATAATTTCCTGACGGCGGTCGTCACGGAAGTCTAGGTCGATATCGGGCATCGAGATGCGCCCGGGGTTAAGAAAACGCTCAAAGATGAGATCATGCTCAATGGGGTCGATCAAGGTGATCTCAAGCGCGTAGGCGACAATTGATCCGGCCGCAGAACCGCGTGTGGTGTATAAAATCCCGCGTTCCTGGGCTTCGCGGACCAGATCCCAAACAATGACAAAGTAGGCATCGAAACCCATCGTATGGATGACATTGAGTTCGTAATTTAGGCGTTCACGAATCACTTTATCGTCCGCGTGTTTGCCGTAACGATATTCCAAACCTTTTTCGCAGAGATGGCGCAAATAGCTTTCTTCGGTGTGGCCTTCTGGTACATCAAAATGGGGGAGATGATATTCTTTGAAATCGAGATCAACGTGGCAGCGCTCGGCGATCTCAAGCGTGTTGGCCAGTGATTCGGGCACTTCTTTGAAGAGATCGTACATCTCTTCGGGCGAACGGAAATAATAGGATGGATCATCCATCTTCATCCGTTTTTCGTCTTTTAGCAATGAGCCGGTCTGGATAGCGAGCAAAATATCCTGCAACTTCGCATCGCTGGGTTTGATATAGTGAACGTCATTTGTCGCAACAAATTTAGCAGAATATCTTGCGCCCATTTCTACGAGCTTTCGATTCAACTCGGTCAACTCGACGATATTATGTTGTTGTAATTCGACGTAGAAATTCTCTTCGCCGAAAACTTCGTAATACCAATCCATTTTGCGGATGGCTTCGTCGGGATTTTCTCTGAGCAGCGCACGCGGAATTTCGGCAGACATGCAACCCGATGTGGCGATCAGCCCCTCGGCGTGGTCGGCGAGAAAATCGTGGTCAATACGGGGGTAATAGTAGAAACCATCGGTTTGGGCCGCAGATGTGATCTTGAGTAAATTCCTGTAGCCTACATCATTTTTGGCGAGCAAAAGCAGATGAGATGATTTTTTATCGAGTTTTGAGTCGCGGTCAGTCATCCCCCGGGCTGCCATATAGGCTTCTACGCCGATGATGGGTTTAATATCTACAGCTTTGGCAGCATCGTAAAATTCCTTCACACCAAACATTGTCCCATGGTCGGTGATGGCAACCGCAGGCATATTCATCGCTTTTGCGGTAGCAACGAGTTTCTTGATATTACTTAAACCATCAAGAAGGGAATATTCAGTATGTACGTGAAGGTGAGCAAAGGACATGAGTTTAGTATGGTATTGATCGGTCGAGTTGTCAAAGGGACAAGAGGTTGATTGCCTTTAGATTGACGATCATAGAAGACAAACTTACCGCTATGAAAGCTAAAAGAATTATAGCACGCAGGGCTTTTATAGAACCTATGTTTTGCTTAAAAGTTGAGATGTTTTAAGGTTAGCTTTGAGTTTTTGATATATCCTTACGCTATCGAAAAGAATCCATAATCCATAGGAATATAATGAATTTTAATGACTATCAGAAAAAATCTCGTAAAACAGCCAAGTATCCAGCCATCGGCCATCTTATTGTTTACCCCGCATTGGGATTGGTCAACGAAGCCGGTGAAGTAGCAGGCAAGATCAAGAAAGTTTTTCGTGATAAAGATGGAGAGATCAATGGAGAGACCAAATCTGCCCTAAAAGCTGAACTAGGCGACGTACTTTGGTATCTAGCCCAACTTGCCACAGAACTTGACTTAACCCTGGAAGAAATTGCAGAATATAATATAGACAAACTCTATAGTCGTCTCGAGCGTGGGACGATCAGAGGGGATGGAGATGAGCGTTAAATAAAGTAAAGGAATCAATAATGGATGAAGAAAAAAATAGTAAGGAGTTATCTATTCCTGAGATATTCATTAAGTTTTACTATCCAGAAACCAAAGACCTTAGCAAGAGCTTTCTTAGCTTGGTTTCCGGTATTTTGGCTTTTTCAGTCACCTTTTCATCCACAATCATTGGCTTTCAAAATGCATCTGTTCAACAATTGGTCTTTCTGATTACCTCTTGGTTTTTTCTACTTGTTGCGATCGTTGCTGCAGGGGGCGGTGTATACTCAAATTTTGTCTCTGCCAACAGAGCCAATTGGGCGATCATGGAAGGTATAGAAGATGAGATTGAATTTAAATATTTGACTAAAATACCTTATGCTGCGCTTAATATTGCTGGAATTTCCTTTGTGATCGGTTTGGTCATGTTAGCATTGGCTGGGATTTTAAAATTTATATAACCTCCCATTCAACTGCTATAGGCCTTTTGGCTAGTGAAAGATGCAATCAACCAAAGAGAAATCTCTAATCTTTTTCCTATACTTCCATTTTTTTATTTTTGGTACAATCAAAAATAGACTAAACTTGTCTAATTGCACGACAAGGAGGTGGGCAACACCTCCTGAAAGATTTTGGGGATTAATGATTTCCAAAAGGAATGAGATTTAATCCCAAACGCATAAAACAGGTGGTTGCCGCCTGCGTTTTATACACGCTAAAAAGCAACAGGAGTTAACTATGGCAAGCATGGAACGCTTTACCCAGCGCGCCCGTCGGGTACTCGGCCTCGCACACGAAGAAGCTGAAAAAGCCCGCAAAGAATCCCTTGGAACAGAAGATCTCCTTCTCGGTTTATTGATCGAAGAAGGTGGCGTAGCAGGCCGTGCCCTGCGTGAACTGGGTCTTGATGTGGAACGAGTGCAGGAAATTATTCAACGCGTTACAAAAGACACCAGCCAATCTACAGATGAAGGCAAACCTAACCTTGCCCCAGAGACACAAAAAGTTCTTGAATACGCAATTGAAGAAGCCCGCTCTATTGGGCATCATTATATTGGCACTGAGCATTTGCTCCTTGCCTTAACCCGCAGCGATGGAACGGTCAAATTCGTTTTTGATAAATTAGGATTGACAGCCGAGCAGGTTCGCAAGCAAGTAAGACGGATATTGGACGAGGGTGCATCTTCCTCTGCCCCAACATTGGGGCGAGGCAAACGCCCCTCTCGGCAGGCTCCCGCTAAAAAAGAGCAGAAAACACCACTCGTGGATCAACTCGCCACCGACCTAACCGCCCTCGCCGAAGAGAAAAAGCTTGACCCCGTCATCGGCCGCCAAACTGAAATTGAGCGCGTTATCCAGATCTTGGCGCGTCGCACAAAAAATAATCCTGCGCTCATCGGCGAACCCGGTGTTGGTAAAACAGCGATCGTCGAAGGCCTTGCCCAACGCATCGTGGATGGGGATGTCCCCGCTCCGCTGATGAAGAAACAAGTCCTCCAACTGGACGTTGGCTCCCTTGTGGCTGGAACAATGTATCGCGGCCAATTTGAAGAGCGACTCAAACGTGTGATCGATGAACTCAAAAAGGCAGGCGCGATCCTCTTCATTGATGAAGTTCACATGCTCGTTGGCGCTGGTTCTGCTGGCTCTGCTGTAGATGCTGCCAATATCCTTAAACCTGCTCTTTCTCGTGGTGAGCTTCAGGTTATCGGCGCAACAACGATGGATGAATACCGCAAAAATATCGAAGCGGATGCTGCCCTGGAACGCCGCTTTCAATCCATTTTGGTCGAAGAACCCTCCGAAGAAGAGACCATCGCCATTCTTAAGGGCATCCGTAAAGCTTATGAGGACCATCACCATCTCGTTATCTCCGACGAAGCCCTGGAATCAGCAACTCAACTCTCATCCAGATATATCTCGGAGCGTTTCCTCCCGGATAAAGCCATCGACCTGATCGACGAATCCTCCTCACGCGTCCGGATGTATAAATCCCCTGCAGCGAAGGAAGCAAAAGACCTATATACAGAACTCAAAGAAACAAAAGCAACGCGCACCCTTGCGCAGGAAGAAGGCCAAACGGAAGAAGAATTACAGGCGATTGATAGCGCGCTTTCCGCCATTGAAGAAAAAATCGAAAAAATTCGTACCGGCTGGGATCGAGCAAAAAGCCCCGTTGTCAGCGCTGAAGATATTGCCGAAATGGTCTCCATGTGGACAGGTGTTCCACTGATGCAACTCGCACAGGAAGAATCCGAGCGTCTGCTTCATATGGAAGAAGAATTGCGTGAGCATATCATTGGGCAGGATGAAGCAATTGAGATCATCGCCCGTGCCGTTCGCCGCGCGCGTGCCGGCCTTAAAGACCCGCAGCGTCCGATCGGCTCGCTGATGTTCCTTGGCCCGACAGGTGTTGGTAAAACAGAACTCACAAAAGCGCTCGCAAAATTCATGTTTGGCAGCGAAGATGCAGCCATTCAACTCGATATGTCCGAATTTATGGAGCGACATACCGCCAGCCGTTTGGTTGGTGCCCCTCCCGGATATGTCGGCTACGACGATGCCGGGCAACTTACCGAAGCGCTCCGCCGCCGTCCTTACTCGATCGTTGTTTTTGACGAAGTAGAGAAGGCACATGGCGAAGTTCATAATATGCTTCTCCAGATCATGGAAGAAGGACATCTCTCTGATGCACGTGGCCAAAAAGTTGATTTTAGCAATGCCATCATCGTCATGACCTCCAACGTTGGCGCAGACATGATCAAAAAGCAAGGCTCACTCGGTTTCCAACTGAAGCAAGATAAGGAAACTGAAGAACGCCTTTCTTATGAAGAAATGCGCAAGAAACTGACTGAAACCCTCAAGCGCGCTTTCCGCCCAGAGTTCATCAACAGGCTCGATGGTGTGGTCGTTTTCCGCGCCCTCAACGAAGAGGACATTCAAGAAATTGTTTCTCTTGAGTTGGCAAAAGTTTCTGCTCGCCTTGTTGAGCATGGTCTTGTGCTAAGCGCAACATCTGTTGCCCTCAGACAACTTGGCGATATGGGATACGATCCCGAAATGGGCGCACGCCCCCTCAAGCGTGTTATTCAACAGCAGGTGGAAGATCCCCTCTCGGATGCTCTCCTGACTGGACGCTTTGCTGAAGGCGACACCATTCTTGTGGATCTGGACGATGGTGGCGAGATCATCCTTATAAAGGAAGTTGCTTCCGATAAAGAGGCAGATGCCCTGCCTGTAGCCTGATTACGCTAAATTTTACATAGGGGCGGGGTTATCCCGCCCCTATAATTTTTAACGGAGAAAAATATGCAATGTCCAAATTGTGGGAATCAAATTCCTGATGCATCAAAGAAATGCGGTGTATGCGGCGTAACTTTGAATACTCAAGTAGCTCAAGCAAATACCGGATTACCTGCTTGGGCAAAAGGATTGCTTGTTGGAGGAGGAATAGGCCTGGTCTTTTTTATGGTGCTGGGCGCTGCTTATGTTTTTTTCTATTTCCGACCTTCTGTATCTATGGTGGAGCCAACGCAAATCCCTACAGCGGTTATTGCGCCTACGCAGATACTACCACCAACAGCTGCGGTATTTGTAGAATCTCCCCCAGAGCAAGCGCCAACACCAACAATAGAGCCAACTCAATCGCCTACCCCGACGGCAGAACCACAATACTGTGATGCCTTCGAAGGGATAAATATGACAGTGGTTTATATAGACTGGTATAAAAATGAACCCCTGGAGTTTTATATCAAAATGCCCGGGGGGGTCCCCGGGCTGGAGAAAGAGATTCCCGGCGCTTCTGGAGAGTGGAATTACAGAGTCAAGATCGGAAATTACAATTCAATAGGATGCGAGTTCATCGCAGGGTATAAAGAAAGATTATATTGCGAAATTGAGTTGCCCGCAGAATATGAAAGTGCTGTGCACCCTATGTCTTTATACGTTGATACTTGTGACCAGAATGTGTACTCAGGTCGGAGTGCCTTTTTGCCTGAGATCAAAAAGAAGTAAGCTAATGCATAATCAAGTGATTTCTTTGGATAACTGTAGTGCGGTTGAAAAGCTGGACACAATTAAGCGTTCAATAAGAGATGCTT
>CAZOOX010000158.1:0-8794 GCA_964581545.1 uncultured Anaerolineaceae bacterium | reverse complement strand
TATTAGAAGTAAAAAATCGAATAACGCATCTTGATGCACTAATACGAACTATTCAAGGGGATAAGCACTCGATTTTTCCAACTCGATTTGTGCCAAATGAAAAAGTGACCAAACTTGATAAGTTACACGTTACATTTGATGCGTTAGTAATATTTTCTGCTTTTGGTACGATGCCTATGTTTGGGAAAATAATCTACAGCAGCAAAATGAAATTTACGAAAGTAGACTTGTCTAACTTGTGGGAAACAACCAAGTCTACAATAAGAACTATCTCTACAAAACGAGCAAAAACAGAGCATATCAGATATGGGCTAAACAACCATTGCCCTGAGTGTATATTTCACCCCCATTGCCGCCAACAGGTTGTCGAAAAAAACGACCTTTCTCTTCTTTCAGGAATGAGCATCAAGGAAAGAAAACGGCATAATGACAAAGGGATATTTACCGTTACTCAGCTCTCATATACTTTTCGTGCACGCAGACGCCCAAAACGCCTCCAAGATAAGCCCGAAAGATATTCTCATGCACTGAAAGCATTGGCAATACGAGAAGACAAGATGCATATCGTTGGCAACCCAAAATTAAAGTTAGGGAAAACTCCTGTTTTTCTTGATATAGAGGGAATTCCAGATCGGAATTTTTATTACCTGATCGGCCTGCGCTATGAAAGACAAGGGCGATGCGTTCAACGTTCATTTTGGGCAGATAAAGAATCTGATGAAATAAGGATTTGGATCACCTTTTTGAAGGAATTAGCAACACTATCTGACCCAAAAATAATCCATTATGGAAGTTATGAAACGACATTCTTCAAGCGAATGCAAAAACGTTACCCTGATACTATCAATAAGTTTCCGTTTATTGAGAAAATCACAAAAGAAGCGGTCAATTTGTTATCTGTAGTTTATGCTCAAATCTATTTTCCAACTTACTCAAATGGCCTAAAAGAAATAGCCCAATATTTGGGCTTCCAGTGGTCAAGTAAATCACCTTCTGGTCTAGATACAATAATGTGGCGAGAGAAATGGGAAATATCAAAGCAAACGTCAACAAAAGAAAGCTTAATAAATTACAACTTGCAAGACTGTGAAGCTCTGCAAAGAGTAACACTTACTATTACTCATCTAATATCAAAACTTGTCAACTCTGATCAGAATGATATTGTCCATGTTGATAAATTAAAAAGAGAAAATCCATACAAGTTTGGGAAAATCAAATTTTCAATTCCGGAATTGAATCACATAAATCAGGCTGCTTATTGGAATTATCAGCGTAATAAAGTTTATGTACGATCTAATCAAAGATTAAAACAAATTAGGCAAAGAACTTTTCGTGCTAAAACTCTACCAATAAACAAAACTGTTTCTTTAGGAAAGAAACCTAAACAATGCTCTAAATGTAATGAAACGAAAATTTACAAGAACGGCAAATTAACACGGATTATTTACGATATTAAATTTGGAACAGCAAGCATTAAGAGATGGATTGTTAAATATGAATTCCAACGATATAGATGTTCCAACTGTCTGTCTCCTTTTAAAAGAAGATTTAACCTCTTGCCCAGAAGCAAGTATGGAACTGAATTACGGGCTTATATTGTGTATCAACTTGTTGAACTAAAACTTTCATCCCGTACCATTGCCCAAAATATTACTCAAATATTTTCTTTGAACCTAAATAGAGTCACTGTCTTAATGATTAGATCAGACTCTGCTCAACAATACAAAGAGACCTACCGAAATATCCTTGAAAAAATTACTGCAGGGAGTTTACTTCACGTTGACGAAACTCAAGTAAATATTAGAGGAAAATCAGGATATGTATGGGCACTCACAAATCTCGAGGATGTTATCTATATTTATTCAAATACGAGAGAAGCCAGTGCTATCAGAAAAGCAATCCAGCCTTTTAATGGCGTTTTGATATCTGATTTCTATGCCGCCTATGATGGATTTGATTGCTCACAACAAAAATGTCTTATACATCTTATTAGAGACTTCAACGATGCTTTACATGGACATCCATTCAACACCGAAATAAGCGATTTGTTTCAAGAGTTTAGTGTGATGCTAAAATCAATGGTTGAGACAATAGATAGATTTGGATTGAAAAAGCGTTTTCTAAAAAAGCATAAAGTTGCAGTCAAAAGCTTCTTTTCCAAGCTTTCAAAGGCTGACTTTGAAAGCGAGATAGCTAATAAGTATAAGAAACGCTTACTTAAAAATGACAAAAAACTATTTACTTTTCTTGATTACGATGGTGTCCCATGGAACAATAACAATGCAGAGAATGCCATCAAAGAATTTGCTTGGTTACGAAAATCTCTTGAAGGAACAAGCTCTGAAAATGGAATAAAAGAATATCTCACATTGCTTAGCATTTATACAACTTGTAAGTTCAAAGGCATTATTTTTTTAGATTTCTTACGCTCTGGAAACAAGGACATTGATGCTTTTATTAACACTAAACACTAACAACAAAAAAAGAGCGGACATCTGTCCACTCTCCTGATTCCTACAACGAATACCTATTCCCCAAAATACACTACCACCACTCGTGGATCATCCAGGATCATCCAGCAAGTTATGTAGAGAAATAACTTTGCCCGTCTAATCTTTACTTCAGAGAACTTGGCAGCATCAACAAAAAGGGTAGGCAACCGCCGTAATCCACTTCGTAATAATTCACGCCCAAATTGATATTCTCATAATATTTGCTCTGGTGCTCTTTATAGTATTTCTCTGACGGGATTTTCCAATAATTCTCGCCAAGTTTTTGGGCTAGAAACCACTTTTCCAGTAGGCGGGCGGCGCGACCGTTCCCATCCGCAAAGGGGTGGATATGGGCAAATACCAAGTGGATAAGTGAAGCAAAATAGAAGGTCTTTTCGAGCGAAAATTCTTCTTTGAGCAAACCCCCGATATTTTGGAAGAATTCCTGCATCCGCTCGATGACGAATTCAGGCTCTATTGCCAAATAGACCAATCCTGTTGCGCCGAAAACACCGACTTTCTCTGCGCGATACTTACCGCGTTTATTTTCGATCAATAAAGTTTTAGAGAAAAATCTGTGTGCTTCCAGCAAATTCGCTTCGTTTAGTTCATTGCTTTGGGCGAACTCATAAGCTGCGATCAAATTCTCAATTTCTTCAATTTCTTTCGTCGGGCGAGCAATTTCCTGCGAAAGTTTGTAGTTCATATAAGAATTCAGATCAATCGTATTCCCTTCGATATTCGCAGAATAAACCGCCGATGCCTGCGTGGAATATCCCAAATCAATATTGCCATTCTTAAAATCTAAATTCTGAGCGGCTGATTTGAGTTCATCGCCGATTTGCTCGGAATATGCAGGGAAATAATCTGTGTTGGTTATTTTCATAGTTTTCTTTTGCTAAAAAATAGTTGTCTTTTGACAATATAATTATAGTCGCTTTTTAGCTGTACAAATTTCTGTACTTTACTGCACGCATAAAAATATTCGCATAATTCGTTCCATTCGCCAAATTCGTGATTTATAATTCAACCATGACCAACACCCGCCAAAAACTCGAATCCCTCCGCGAAGAAATTCGCCAGCACAACTACCGCTACCACGTCCTCGATGCGCCGATCATCAGCGACGGCGAATATGATCGTCTGCTGCATGAGCTGAAAGCCATCGAAGCCGAGCACCCCGAATGGATCACGCCCGATTCCCCGTCCCAGCGTGCGGGCGCTCCCCCCGCCGATAAATTCGACAAGGTGCGGCATCCCGCCCCGATCCTGTCGTTGGCAAACGCCTTCGGCGCTGATGATGCGCATGCCTGGTTCGAGCGCATCCGCAAATTGGATGAGCGCGTCAGCGAAGCGTCTTTCACCGTCGAGCCAAAGATCGATGGGCTTTCGGTCGTGCTCCATTATCGTGATGGCGTTTTCGTACAGGGTGCAACGCGTGGCGATGGAGAAGTTGGGGAAGATATTACGGCGAATTTGAGAACCATTAAAGCTATTCCACTCAAAATTCCAGTTGTAGAAAAGAAAACTAATAAGGAACTAGGCAACAAGGTATCAG
This sequence comes from uncultured Anaerolineaceae bacterium, assembly GCA_964581545.1. Classification (GTDB taxonomy): domain Bacteria; phylum Chloroflexota; class Anaerolineae; order Anaerolineales; family Villigracilaceae; genus Desulfolinea. The sequence goes on along the minus strand of CAZOOX010000158.1, from coordinate 4,744 downwards.
GCAATCAGAAACAACCTTCTTTATTTGGCACAACGCCCTATTCCCAAATTGCCCAATCCCCAATCCCTAATAACTCATTACCCGATTACCTTGTCGTTAGAGGCGAAGTCTTCATCACTTACGAAGATTTTGATGCGCTCAACCAACGTCTCGAAGAAGCAGGCGAAAAGACCTATCTCAATCCGCGCAATACGGCGGCGGGCGCGCTGCGTCAGCTCGATTCGAGCATCACAGCACAGCGACCGCTGACCCTGCTCATCTATCAGATTGTCCACGTCGAGGGCGGGGAAGTACCCACATCCCAATGGGAGCGGCTTGAATATCTGCGCGAGCTCGGTTTCCCCGTCAGTGCGGATTCACGGCATTTTGACAATATAGCAGAGACCGTCAGCTACTGCGAGAACTGGGAAGAAAAACGAGACCAACTCCCCTACGAAGCGGACGGCATCGTCATCAAGCTCGATGACCACGTTCTTTCGGATGATCTTGGCATCGTCGGCAAAGATCCGCGCGGGGCGGTGGCGTACAAATTCCCATCGTTGGAAGTCACGACAACGCTGAACGAGATCCAGATCGAAGTCGGGCGCACAGGCGTGCTAACCCCTAAAGCCGTCCTCGAACCGGTCGAGATCAACGGCGTCATCGTGCGGCATGCCACATTGCATAACTTCGATTTCATCGCCGAGAAAGATATCCGCATCGGTGATCGGGTTTTGGTTAAACGCGCAGGTGAAGTGATACCGTATATTATCGCACCCATAACGGAAACAAGAACGGGGCAAGAGCGTCCCGTCGCGCCGCCTGAGACCTGTCCCGCCTGCGAACAGCCCGTCGAACACGTCGAAGGCGAAGTCGCCTGGTACTGCGTCAACGCGGCGTGTCCTGCGCAGCTCATCCGCAACATCCAACATTACGTTTCCCGCACGGCGATGGACATCGTCGGCTTGGGAATTAAGATCGTTGAGCAATTGGTCGAAGAAGGTCTCGTTAGCGATGTCGCCGATCTGTACACTTTAGAGCGAGATAATTTGCTCGGACTCGAAGGTTTTAAAGAGAAAAAAGCGGACAATTTGCTCAACGCCATTGCCGCATCCAAAGAACAGCCTTTGTCCCGCCTGCTGACAGGCCTTGGCATCCGCGGCGTGGGCGAGACCATGGCAGCCGACCTGACCAATCATTTTGCGGATCTGGATGACCTTGCCACAGCCACACAGGATGACCTAGAAGCCATCGAAGGGATCGGACCGAACATCGCCGCGGCGATCGTGGATTGGTTCCTGCTTCCGTTTAATCAACAGTTGCTCGGCAAATTACGGGATGCGGGGGTGAACCCCAGTGGACAGTTATCAGTGGCCAGTGGTCAGGGGGAGGGTGTTTTGGATGGATTGACCTTCGTCATCACCGGCACGCTGCCTTCGATGACGCGTACCAAAGCGAAAGCCTTCATCCAGGAACATGGCGGCAAGGTAACGGGCAGCGTCAGCAAAAAGACCGATTATCTGCTGGCAGGTGAAAAGGCTGGTTCGAAGCTGACGAAGGCCGAGAGTTTGGGTGTGAAAATTATTAGTGAAGATGAATTGAGAGAGATGGTAGGTTGATATGGCAAAGATCGATGTTTATCTCGAAGTCACCAAAAAGAAAACCATCGTCTGTGCTTTGGATTGGCTCGGTTTTTATCGCATCGGCAAGAGCGAAGACGAAGTACTAGACTCTTTACTCGCCTACGGCAAACGCTACGCAGAAATTCTCAACGCTGGCGACATCGACTTCCAAGTCCCCACCAGCCTCGACAATCTGAACATCGTCGCCCGCTACGAAGGCAACGCGACCACGGCCTTCGGCTCCCCCGGCATCATCCCCGACGCAGACAAACGCAAGATCACCGAAGCAGACCGCGAGAGTTATGAAAAACTCATCCGCACCTGCTGGGATATCTTCGATAAGACCATTGCCAGCGCTCGAGGCAAGGAACTCCGCAAGGGACCCCGCGGCGGTGGACGAAGTCTGGAGAAAATCATCCATCACGTTCGAGAATCTGACCTGGCGTATTTGCGCAAACAGGGTCAAAAAGTCCCTAAAGAATTACGCGAAGATATGCACGCCATCCGCATTGCCGTGCTTGAAACACTCTCTCTAGCAGTGGAAGGCGAAATCCCCGAAAAAGGTCCGCGTGGCGGCGCGATGTGGCCCACGCCCTATTTTGTCCGCAGCGTCGTCAGTCATCTGGTTGACCATATTTGGGAGATCGAAAATCGCATTGTAGATTAGGGTATTTCCATCTCTCTCAACCCTTCCTGATTGACAGTTTACATCCCCTAGACTACACTACTTTCCGTTACACAGCATTAGATATTATCGCAAAAAAGTTTTTTTTAAGGAGCTAAAAATGGAGTCAAATAGAGCCAACGATGCCGTTTCTCAGCGCATCCAAGCTATGGTCAATCGCGTTGCCGATCTGAAAGCCAGAGAGCGTTATTTTTATAATATGCCCGTAACCGAATTACGCGGCGGTGCCCGCGCCATCGTCAACGGACGAGATATGGGCATGTATGCTTCGTACGGATATTTGGGCTTGCTTGGCCATCCTCGCATTGCGGAAGCCGCCAAAGCTGCCATTGATAAATATGGCACCGGAACAAACGGTGTCCGTACTCTCGCCGGAACGCTCGATCTGCATGTCGAACTAGAAGAAACCATTGCAGACTTCAAACACGCTGAAGCCGCTGTCACTTATACATCTGGTTATGCGACAAACCTAAGCGTTATCTCCACCCTCATGGGACGTGGCGACTGGGTGATTTCTGATAAATACAATCATGCCAGCATCGTCGACGGTTGTATGATGTCTGGGGCCATGTTCCGCCGCTTCAAACATAACGACATGGCAGATCTCGAAAAACGCCTGATACAGGCTCCTGCTGATGTCGCTAAACTCGTTATCGCAGATGCTGTTTTCAGCATGGATGGCGATATCATTGACCTCCCCAAAGTTGTCGAACTTTGTCAGAAATACGATGCCTGGTTGATGATGGACGAGGCTCATTCTGTTGGCGTGCTCGGGAAAACTGGTCGTGGTATCGAAGAACATTTTGGTCTCGGCGATGTTGTCGATATTAAAATGGGCACCCTTAGCAAAACCATTCCCTCCGTTGGTGGGTATGTTGCAGGCAAAAAAGACATGATGGACTACCTCCGTCATGCCAGTCGTGCCTATATCTTCTCCGCTGCATTGCCCCCCGCGCAGGCCGCTGCCGCAATGGAATCTTTCAAAGTCATTCTCGATGAGCCTTGGCGAATGGAGCAACTAGAAGCCAATACTGCTCAATTTATCGGTGGACTAAAAGCAGCCGGTTTTGATACCATGCTCACCGAAACCGCTATTGTCCCCATTCTTTGTGGTGACGATGAGCGCGCCTACGATCTCACCGCAGCCTGCCAAGCCAAAGACCTTTTCATGCTGCCGGTTGTTTCTCCTGCTGTGCCAAATGGTCTCGCTCGCTTGCGCTCCACTGTCACAGCCACGCACAAAACCGATGAAATTGCCTACGCCCTCGATGTAATCACTGAAGCGGGTAAAGAAATCGGCATCATCTAAAAACTCCAGCAGGGGCGACCAAGTTGGTCGCCCTTTTTGATTCTATGCCCTCAATTACATTAAAACCCCAACGCGAAAAATCTCTCCTCCGCCATCACCCCTGGATATTCTCAGGGGCAGTTGCACAAGTAGATGGAAACCCAAAATCTGGGGAGACGGTAGACATTTTCGACTCAAAAGGCAATTTTCTGGCGAAAGCAGCCTACTCCCCTCAATCCAATATCCGCGCACGCACCTGGACCTGGCTTGATGAGGCCGTGGATGCAGATTTCCTGCGCCGCAAACTGGATGCCGCCATTAAACGCAGAGATGGCTCTGAAGCCCACCCCAATACAGATTCCTACAGACTCATCCACGCCGAATCAGATGGCATCCCCGGCTTGATCGTAGATCGTTATGGGGATGTGCTCGTCGTTCAAATCCTGACTGCAGGTGCAGAATACTGGAAAGAAACTCTCGCTGATCTGCTCATCGAATTAACCAGCATAAAAGACATCTACGAACGCTCCGATGCAGAAGTACGTACTCTCGAAGGACTAGAACCGCTCTCCGGAATTTTACGCGGTAACCCAGCCGAAAAACTTATGCTTCAGGAATATGGGGTGAAATTCAACGTTGATATTGCGCATGGACACAAAACCGGCTTCTACCTTGATCAAAGCGAAAACAGGAATCTGGTTGGGCAACTTGCTAAAAACCTTGACGTCCTAAATTGCTTCTGCTACACAGGCGGATTTAGCATCCATGCCGCAGAAAATGGAGCCAAATCGGTAACATCCATCGATTCGTCGGGAAACGCGCTGATCTTAGGGGCAGAAAATGCCCAATTAAACGATCAGCCAGCCCAAACCCACGAGTGGATCGAGGGAGATGTTTTCAAAGAGTTAAGAAGATTTCGGGATTCACGACGTGATTTTGATTTGATCATCCTCGATCCCCCTAAATTTGCGCCAACAAAATTTCAAGTCGAAAAAGCAGCGCGTGGCTATAAAGACATTAATCTGCTCGCATTCAAACTTTTGCGCCCCGGCGGGATTTTGGTCACATTCTCCTGCTCTGGTGGTGTAGATGCATATCTCTTTCAAAAAATTTTTTCAGGCGCGGCTCTAGACGCTGGCGTAGATGCACAAATCATTAAAGAGTTAAAGC
>CAZOOX010000157.1:0-8804 GCA_964581545.1 uncultured Anaerolineaceae bacterium | reverse complement strand
CCTTGGATTGCTTTTTTACTCTATTTTAGCAACACCCAAAGGGGAGACTATCACTATCTGGAACTGGAGAAAACTTGGTTGCTGCTATTGAGCACTATCTTAATTGGCTAGAGTTCCCATCTGTTATCAACCTAGACCAAACCAACCTAGAAACTCTTGAAGAAGATATACAGGTTGATACTGGCTCAAGGTTCTTAGTAATTGAAGTAAAAGGAATAGGAGGCACGTCTACTGACAATGATTGTTCACAGATAAGCAAGATCAGATTTAGGCGTGCTGAACAACGAGGTAAATTTGACGTATTTGGTTTATATATCGTCAATCACCAAAGATATATGCCGCCAAAGTCACGAAACAATCCTCCCTTTAGAGAAACACAAATAAAAGATGCTGAGTTAGATAAGCGAGGTTTACTCACAACCTATGACATGTATAAAGCCTACTTTTTAATCGAAGATGGAGTTCTGGACAAAGAGCATGTTAGAGATGCGCTGTTTAAAACAGGACTAGTTTCATTTGTTCCAGAAAATTTACAATCTCTAGGTGTTCCTAAAGAGTATTTCAGGAACGGTGAAGTTGCTATTATTAATGTAGACGGTGTTGAATTTAAAAAGGGAGACAAATTAATCGTAAAAAGCCAAGATGAATATTTTGGAGTAATGGTGCAATCTTTGATGATCAATAACGAAGAAGTTGATAGCGTTGCATCAGGGGAAGTTGGGATACGGTTTGATAAAAGATTGAAAAAGAATTCAGAACTTTTCATTCAAGGTGAAAAATAGATACCTTTCTGTTCTGTAGTCTGGTTCCCCGCCAGCGAAGCAAAAAGCAAAGCCCAAAACCCCTCAGCGTGCGGGTGAAATTGGTGGAGCAGTGCGTTGCATCTCGCGAAGCATCCCCGAAGGGGGCATGAGATGCATTGCACTGCGGGTTTGGCAAGATAAGATGATTTTGGGAGAGCCGAACAGCAACGCACTCTATCGAGTGCAATGCTGTGCTTGATGAATTTTCTGCCTGACGTGGCCGGGGCAGCGGGAGTTCGATGTCTCGCATCCCAGCGTGGAAGTGGATGGGAATTGGGAAGATTTTCTGTCCTATGAGCGGGCGTTTGGAGCGTAGTAGTACATCGCAATTCTCAGAGAGAAGCACCCTTTTCAAGGGTGTTTTTGATTCAATCAAGCTCCCTATACTTTTCTCATATATAAACTGAAATGTACCCGCAACGCTCGGCAGATATAAAAAGCAATCAGAAATGCTATACTTATTATATCGTTCTGTTTTTTTGCTGCGTCCCCATCCAAACGCTTTGCAATACCTTTTTTAGAGAAAGGAGTATCAATGTCTGTCAAGGAAAGAATTATTAAATTGGGGCGCACCAAAACCGTAATAGCGATCGCGGTCATATCCATAACACTCTCCCTTCTACTAACACTGGCTTCTGTTTTCCTTTTAAGGCAGGTTGGTATAAATATGCCCCTTGGTGGGTCAATGCTGATCTCCACAATAGTCCCGCTCCTTGTTGCGCCAGCCGTCACTTGGTATGTAGTTGATTTGCTGTTGAAAGTAAATCTACTCGAAGAGACAATGAGAGAATTTGCAACCTACGACTCCCTAACAGGATTATTGAATCGCCGCGCTTTTATGGAATATACCGATCAGCTTTTTAGCATTGCAAAAAGACATGAGCAGATATTTTCAATCCTCATGGTCGATCTGGACGAGTTCAAAAAAATTAATGACCAGTATGGGCACGATGTTGGCGACAAGGTTCTAGCGTCTTTTGGCAAACTCTTAATGTCCACAACACGAGAAAGTGACCTTGTTGGTCGCATAGACAAAAAGGAAGAAGAAAGCCACCTTGTCGGTCGTATGGGTGGGGATGAGTTTATTATTTTCCTTCCAAATACATCTGAGAGCCAGGCATGGATATTTTCAGAACGTCTACATCATGCCGTACGAAAGGACGGAATAAAGTGGAAGGGTGTGAGCATCCAATACACCATCAGTATGGGTTTGATATCCTATCCTAAAACAATGACGCAAGACCTTGATGAACTGCTGCCCCAGGCAGATAAGGCACTCTACGTCGCAAAGGCAAATGGTAGAAATCAGACCGCTATTTTCTCAGATCAAAGCCAAGAATAGCCTGCTTCGATCGAGGGGGAACATACAAAACTATTTGCCCAGAAAATCAACGTTCCATTGATAAAATCAAGCCATGAAACTCGACATCCGCAAGGCCACAAAAGACGACCTGCCTACCCTCCTCGACCTTTACCGCGTCTTCGACAGCGAAGACAATCCCCTTTTGGGCTTGCCAGCCGCCGAAAAATATTTACCCGGATAGAAAGCTATCCCGACTACGCTATCTATCTCGCCGAACACGAAGGCGAGATTGTCGGCACCTTTGCCCTGCTCATTATGGATGATCTCGCCCATCTCGGCGCATCAGAAGGAATCGTTGAAAACCTCGTTGTTCACCCACAAATGCAGGGGCGTGGCATTGGGCGCATCATGATGAAGTGGGCAATGGAAATTTGCACGGAAGCAAGTTCTTACAAGCTCGTTCTCTCCAGCAATATTAAGCGCACGAGCGCGCATCAATTTTACGAATCCCTGGGTTTTGAAAAATATGGCTACAGTTTCCAAGTCAAAATTGAGCACTAAACAAGTCGTCCTGCTGCATGGGCTTGGCAGAGCATCCCTCTCAATGGTCTATTTGGCAAATCGGCTTCAAGGGGCTGGCTACAGCGCCGCTAACATCTCCTATCCATCGCGCAAATACTCTGTCAAGAAACTCGCCGCAGATTTTGTCCTCCCTGCAATTGAAGAGCGCACCGAAAGCAGCGAAGCTGTTCATTTCGTTACTCATTCCCTCGGCGGGATCATCGTCCGTCAACTGGCGGCATTGCGAGTTCCGATCACCTTCGGTCGCATTGTGATGTTGGCGCCTCCCAACGGTGGCAGTGAGATCGCCAATATTGTGCAAAGAAATGTATTTGTTGGAGCATTCAACGGCCCCGCAGGAAAAGAACTGGGGACTTCTGAAAATGCTCTACCGCACTCGCTTGGCCCAGCTCCATTTGAAGTTGGCATTATTGCCGGAAATCGGACGATCAACCCGCTTCTCTCAAGAAGGATCGCAGGGGAAAATGATGGTCGGCTCTCGGTCGAAAATGCAAAACTGAAAGGCATGGCAGATTTTCTCGTTCTACCCGTCAGCCATCCGCTTATCATGCTGAATAAAAAGGTCGCTGAGCAGACGATCCACTTTTTAGAGTTTGGCAACTTCCAAAGATGTCAGCAATTCTAAATATGACTCCGCGAGGAGAATGCGCTTGCGACGAAGCGGTCTCATTGCAGGGAGATTGCTTCGTCGGAAGTGCACCCTCCTCGCAAACTCATCCAAATTTGGAATTGCTGCAAAGATGTAGACGAAATCAATTGTCTCGTGTATGATACTGAAATCAAATCACCCCTAGAGGAGGAATTATGAACTACGGCAATATACTTTCATCAGCATGGAAAACGGTCTGGAAACATAAGGTCATCTTTTACTTTGGCATGATAATGGCGATCCCTACTGCATTAATGGGAATAGTGATGGGCGGTATGTTTTTTTCCTTCACAGAAGAAAATTTTCTATCCTTTGTTGAAGGCAGCTCCACAGAGCCTGATGCCTTTTTGCTCTTCTTTGCCTTCTTTTTTATAAGTATGATCCTGCTCTCCATTTTGTCTTATGCAACGATGGCATTAAGTTTTGCAGGAGCACTCAAAGGCACCCTTGATCTAAAGGATAAAGAAAGTACGATTTCTTTTCGCGAATTATGGGATGCCAGCCTCCCCTATGTATGGCGTATTCTTGGCATCATATTTATCATCTTCATCGGTATATTCGCCTTTTTTGCTATCATCATGTTCTTGGGGGCAATTTTCGGTGCAGTAACCGCAGGGATCGGTTTTATCTGTTTGATGCCCATAATGCTCCTTATTATTCCCTTGGAATTAATTGCCTTCCTCTTTGCATCCATTGCCATGACCGTTGTCGTCGCAGAAGATATAGGTGTTTTTGATGCGATGCGAAAAGCAAAAGACCTGCTAAAAGAGAATTTCTGGTCATGGATATTAATGGGTATTATTGTGGGCTTCATCGTATGGGCTGTGAGCATGGTAGCCATGTTGCCAATGCAAGTTGCCCAATTTGCGTTCATGATGCCAATGATGGCAGACCCAACTATGCAAGACCCCACAGCTATTTTCCGTCCCTTCTCTATTCTCATGGCTATTATGATGCCTTTGATGGGGATCGCTCAGGGGCTATCTTTAGCCTATGCAAATGCGGTTTGGGTCTTCTCTTATCTCGACATCACCTCCAAACAGGAAAATGAAGAAGATCTTATTGAAAACGCATAAAATCAAAGAACCAAAATCAGGAGATGTCGCGCATATTCAAAGATGTGCGACATCTCTTTTCATTTCCCAAAAGTAGACGGAATCTGTCACGTCGTGTATCATATTGGCTAGAAACAGGAGCAACTATGGACTACGGATACGCCCTCACCCGCGCATGGAAAATCACCTGGAAATATAAAGTCTTGTGGATCTTTGGCATCCTCGCCAGTTGCGGATCAGGTGGTAATAATGGAGGCGGCAGCAATACAAATACATCACAAGACATGAGCGAAATGCCCCCAGAGCTTATCGCTTTCGGTGAGAAAGCCCTCGCCTTTTTAGAGCAACCCGCCGTTATTATTGGGCTTGTCATTTTCGTACTTTTACTTATCATCCTTACAATTTTCTTTAGCACTATTGGGCAAATTGGCCTCATCAGTGGAATCTACAAAGCAGAAGCCGGTGCAGAAAAACTCACTTTCGGAGAACTATTCAAAGAGGGCACATCCCGTTTCTGGAAATTCTTCGGGATGAATCTCCTCGTTAGCCTCCCTTTTATTATCGTTATCGTGGGACTTGTCGGGGCTGGCGTTTTTGCAGCCATAAGCGCAGAGAGCGCAGCAGGTGCAGAAGAGTTTCTGGTTGGCTTTATCCCCGCTGTCTGCATCATATTTTGCTGTCTATTCATTTTTGCCCTTCTCTTCAGCATGGTCGTCCAGCAAGCTCAAAACGCAATGATCATTGAAGAACGCGGTATTTCAGAATCTCTCATACGTGGTTGGGAAGTTTTCAAAAACAATCTTGGGCACCTCATCCTCATCGCCATTATTCTTTTCATCATTGCTTCGGTTGTTGGTGTAGCCATTGCGCTGCCGATCCTTATTGTTGTCATACCCGGCATGATCGCATTTGTTTTGGATGGCGCCCAATCCATGCAACCACTCATTTTCATGGGCTTGTGCATCATTGCTTATTTGCCAATTTCTCTAGTGGCACAGGGTATTCTTACTACTTATATCCAAGCCGTCTGGACTCTTTTCTATCTTCAAATCACAGAGCAAACCCCTGAAAGCCCAAAAGAAGATACAATTGTAGAGTATGCGTAAAATTATTTCTGCAATTCTCCTAACCACCATGCTCTTAGGGGGTGGGCTTCACGCACGAGCACAAGAATCTGCGCGAGCAGAAATCATCAAGGTGGATGCAAACGCCTTCCCCACCATCACCGCCTTTCTGGATGTCTACACTCCTGATGGCAAATTTGCTACCGCTATGGAAGCCGCCAGCCTCACCGCACTGGAGGACGGCAACCCCATCCCTGTCACAGAACTGGTCGAAAAAAATATCGGCGCCCAGATCGTTATTGCCGTTAACCCCGGTCCCGCAATGGATACGCGCGATACCCTGGGCATCTCTCGTTACGAACGCGCCGTAGAAACTCTCCGCGTTTGGGCAGAATCTCGCCCCCTCGAACCCCAGGACGAAATGAGTCTCGTTTCTACAACGGGTCCCATCCTCATCAACGCCACAGCGAGTGAATGGCGCAATAGCCTTGTCTCCTACCAGCCCGATGCACGTGCTGCCATCCCCAGCTTGCAATCATTATCCTTTGCTTTGGACCTCCTCGAAGGGCAAGAAGGCGCTCAGGTAGGGATGAAACGCAGCATCCTCTTCCTGACCCCACATCTACCAGACCAAGCTACCGTGACCGAGTTGGAAAATCTCACCGAACGTGCTTCGCAACTGGGCGTACGCGTCAATATTTGGCTTATCGATGCAGATTCTTATTTTGTCCACTTTAGTGCAAACTCACTCAAGTCTTTAGCCCTCCAAACCGGAGGAGATTATTTCGCTTACTCAGGTATAGAAACCATACCAGACCCGGAAACTTATTTCTCTCACCTACGCCATCTCTATACATTCCAATATCAATCTCAATTGGCCTCGGGCGGCTCTCACAATTTGGCTGCGCGCGTAAACTTCAGCGGATTAGAGCTAACTTCTGCTCCTTATAGTTTTACACTGGATATTCAGCCGCCAAACCCTATGCTGCTCTCACCACCCTCGCAAATTGTTCGTCAAGCTCCTGAAGATGATCCCTACAATACAGAGCTATTGCTGCCCAACGAAGAAACCATCGAAATTCTTATCGAATTCCCAGATGGGCATCCACGTGATATTAAACGCGTCGCCCTCTTCGTTGATGATGAAAAAGTTGCAGAGATCACCTCGCCGCCTTTCGATAAATTCACCTGGGACCTTAGCGAATATCTCGTTAGCGGCGAACACTCTTTACAAGTCGAAGTAGAAGACTCTCTCGGTTTATCGAAGACGAGCGTGGGGGTTCCTTTAACATTGACGCTTGTCCAACCCCCAACAGGGATGCTCGCCTTCTTCGGACGAAACAGTGCTGCGCTGACCATAGGCGTGGTTGCCATAACAGGGCTTATATTAGCGGGGATTCTTTTGATCGGCGGAAGACGCAGCCTGAAAAAACTTACGGCAAGAAGAGAAGTAAAAGCAGCTTCTCACGATCCTGTATCCCAGCCTATTCCCGCTCTGAAGACAGCCAAGCGCAAGAAGCGCCGTCTTCTTCCTCTTCCTGGGCGAATACAAAGGCAGAAAAGGCGAAAAGCTTCAGCCTATCTAACGCGCTTAAACGGAAATGGTAAATCGGCTACGGGGGAGGCAATCCCCTTGACGGGCCAGAAAATTACTTTGGGCACTGACCCAGTTAAGGTCGCGTTCGTCCTCGACGATCCCTCTATCTCTCCACGCCATGCTACGCTCGATCAAAATGAAGATGGAGAGATTCTTATCTCCGATCACGATTCTGTGGCAGGAACATGGGTCAACTTTGAAAAAGTTGAGGGTGAGAGAATTTTGACACATGGCGACATCATCCACATCGGTCTTTTGCGCTATGAATTTTCTGTAGCCAAAGCTCCCAAGAAGAACAAAGCCAATGTAGAGGTGTTGCCATTATGATCCCTGCTGAGCGTGCGCACCTTTTTGTAGCTGCCCTGAGCCACGAGGGGATGAAAAAAGGAAAAAATAACGAGGATCGTTATGCGATCTCTTCTTATCTATTGGCAGAGGATAACCCTACACCGCTCCTTTTTGCGATCGTAGCAGACGGTATTGGTGGTCATCTCGCGGGTGAAGTTGCTGCAGAAATGGTTGTAGACTATGTAAGCCAGGCGGTTGCCGAGAGTAGTGCAGAAAATCCTTTGGATACGATCAGCCAGGCAATAGCAGGGGCAAACGAGGCCGTTCGCATACTTTCTGAAGAAGACGATAAAAAGCAGGGGATGGGTGCAACTTGTGTCTGTGTTTGGGTGATTGGCGACCGTCTATATGCCGGTTCAGTCGGAGATTCACGTTTGTACCTGATGCGTGGAGCGGTAATTCAGCAATTAACAACCGACCATACCTGGATCCAGGAGGCGCTAGACAAAGGAATCTTGACCCCGGAGCAAGCGCGCGAACATCCGAATGTACATGTGATCCGCCAATACGTTGGCGGCAAAAATCCCCCCGAAGTTGATTTTAGACTCCGCTTACATGCCGACAAAGGTGAAGAAACAAAAGCGGAAAGAAAAAATCAGGGCCTGAAATTAGAAGCTGGAGACACCTTGCTTTTATGCAGTGATGGCTTGACAGATCTGGTTTGGAACGATGAGATCTTAGAGATCGTACGCTCATCAAAAAATCTTGATCTCGCCGCAAAGAATTTGGTTGATACTGCAAATCAACGGGGCGGACACGACAACACCACCGTCGTTTTGCTTTCCGTTCCCGAAAATGGAAATAAACTAAAAAAGGATATTCCCCTCTGGTGGATCATCGGCGGCGTAACGGCTGCATTAATAACAATTGCAGCTTTGGTCGGGTTTATTTGGTATGTTGTACAACCTCCTTCTACTCCGACGCCTACCGTGCCTGCACCAACCGCTGTGGCAACAGAGATACCTTTTACGCCAACATTGGCGCAACCTCCCACATCGACTTTGGAACCCACGCTCAATGCGACCTATACACCGTGGCCAACAAATACGCGAACAGAATAATGCGGGAATTTATTTCATGAAAAAAAAGTATTTCTATAGCCCTATTGCTGCTCTTGTCATTTATATAGTCATCATTTTAGCCCCGATTGATTATCGATTTACGGAATTTTTCAAGTTTTACTCCCCGATACTTTTCGCTCTAGTTTTGATAGCCTATGCGGCTGCTTTCAGGATAGCTGGGCACGGCGGACAAATACTTGCTCTTTCCTTAACAGCAATTCTGTTTGGTCTTGCTCTCTCCTATATGTGGCGTTCAGGGCATTCCGATAATAAAATTATTGGTGGTTTATTACCTTGTTTTTGCGCCCATAGACCGCCTTTCTATTCGACGCTAAAAAATGA
>CAZOOX010000156.1:0-8812 GCA_964581545.1 uncultured Anaerolineaceae bacterium | reverse complement strand
GTTCATTTTTTAGCGTCGAATAGAAAGGCGGTCTATGGGCGCAAAAACAAGGTGGCAAAGATGCGCCAGCGCGTTGCTGAGTTGGAACAAAACAATGATATTCACCCCCGCAATGTCCTTTATGCGATAGATGATTTTGTTTTTATCCTCGATCAGGACAATCGTTTTGTCTCCGCGTATTCATCGACAGAGGCACTTTATCTGCCGCCGGAAGAGTTTCTTGGCAAAACACACACAGAGGTCATGCCCGCGCAGGTTGATGATTTATTCACGGCGACTGTCTCCAAGATAAAGCATGGCAAATCAGCAGAATATGAATATCAATTGGAAGAATCGGATGGCTTGCATTGGTATGCTACGAAATTATCGCCGCTGATGGAGGGTGAGCAATATACGGGGTTGGTGGCTGTTGTACGTGATATTACCGAGCGCAAAAAGGCGGAAAAAGAAATACAGCATAGCCGCAACCAATTGAAAAGTGTTTTCAGAGCTGCTCCTACCGGTATTGGCGTGGTGATCGATCGTAAGATCCGATTTGCAAATGACCGCTTTTGTGAGATGCTGGGCTACACCGAAGAAGAGCTGGTCGGGCAACTTTCAAGAATAGTTTATCCCAGCGACGATGAGTTTGAACGGGTGGGAAAATATAAATACGAAGAGATCCAGGAAAAAGGCACTGGCACAATAGAAACTCTTTTGCAAAAGAAAGACGGTACTTTAATAGATGTTTTGCTGAGTTCTACCCCATTGGATCTGCAAGACTTGTCTCAGGGGGTCACATTTACGGCATTGGATATCACTGAGCGTAAACAGGGGCAAAATGCATTGAAAGAGAGTGAAGAAAAATATCACTCGCTTTATGATAATGCCCCTCTATCGTATCAGTCACTTGACATAGATGGTTGTTTCATTGATATAAACCCGGCTTGGTTAAAAACGCTCGGCTATAAACGGGAAGAAGTGCTCGGGCAGTGTTTTGAAGATTTTTTGCACCCGAATTGGCAACCGCATTTTAGAAAGAATTTCCCTGAATTTAAAAAACGGGGCTCCATTAGCAACGTGCAATTTAGGATTCGGCATAAAGAAGGCCATTATTTAGACATCTCTTTTGATGGCTGTATTGGCTATACCCCTGAAGGAAAATTCAAGCAGACCTATTGCGTATTTCAGGACATCACCGAGCAGTTACGAGTGGAAAAAGCGCTGAGTAAAAGTAAGGTGTTTAACCAGACGTTATTGGATACTTCTCCCGATATTATCTATATCTACGACATTCTTGAGCAGAAGAATATTTACAGTAATACAAGGATCATGGATATTTTGGGCTATACAAGCGAAGAGGTACAGGCTATGGGAGAAAAACTGCTGCCTGACCTTATGGCTCCCGACGATTTTGAGACCTATCAGAATGAGATATTCCCACGTTATTTAAAGGCCAAGGATGGGGAAATCATCAAACATAAATATCGGATGAAGCATAAAGATGGCAGATGGCGCTGGCTTTTCTCTAAGGAAACTATATTTGCTCGAAAGGATGATGGCACCCCAAAAGAGATATTTGGTCTTACAGCTGATATCACAGAGCAAGTAGAAGTGGAAGAGAAAGCAAATCAGATAAGTGAAAAACTCGTAGAAAGTGAAGATCGCTTGTCGAAGGTCATGCTTGCAGCAAATGACGGCACCTGGGATTGGGATCTGACCACGAACGAAGTTTATTTTGATCCTCGTTATTATGAGATGGCTGGTTACGAAGTTGATGAGTTCCCACATAGACTTGAAGAATTTCAAAAACGTGTTCACCCTGATGATATTGACTATCTCATGGATGAAGCGCAAAAGCATCTTGGTGGAGAGAAGGAGCGTTTTATTGTTGAATTTCGTTTCAAAAAGAAAAATAACGATTGGCTATGGGTTATGGGGCGAGGGATTGTTGTTGAACGAGATCAACAAGGGATACCTTTACGTTTTGTGGGCACACATACAGATATAACTGAGCGCATAGAAGCTGAAAATAAACTGCGCGAAAGCGAAACAAAATTCCGCCTGCTGGCTGATTACACTTTCGATTGGGAGTATTGGATCGATCCGAAGGGTAATTATATTTATATTTCACCATCTTGCGAACGCATCACTGGCTACAGCGCCGAGGAATTCAAAGCCAGGCCGGAGCTGTTCTTTGATATTGTCGACCCCGAATACGTTAAAGAAATCCACGCTCATTATCACGATGAAAATAATCGGGAGCATCCAAGCACAATGCTGGAGTTCCCGATCATTAACCAAGATGGCCAAAAGATTTGGCTGGCACATCATTGCAGCCCGATCTTTGACGAGCAGGGCCGGTATCTTGGTCGTCGAGGGAATAATCGTGATATTACCGTACGTAAAAAAGCAGAAGATTCGCTGATGGAAGCCCTGCAGCTTAATGAGAGCATTGTCTCTTCGTCTCCAATCGGGATATCGATTTACGATTCTGAAGGAAATTGTGTCGCCGCTAACGATGCGGCGGCAGATGTGATCGGAGCGACAAAAGCCCAAGTCTTGCAGCAAAATTATCATCAGCTCACATCCTGGAAGGAAAGCGGAATATACGAAACCGCTCTTCTCTCAATGCAGGAGAATGCAAGGAAATATATTACCGTCCAAATTAAGACGACTTTTGAAAAAGATTGTGTTCTTGATATTCATTTTTCCCCCGTCCCAATAGGAGAAGAACGCTATCTTCTTGCAATGTTTAGCGACATCACCGAGCGGGTGCAGGCGGAAGGCCAAATGAAATTACAAGCCCATGCCCTTGAATCGGCGGCGAATGCCATTATGATCACTGATACTGAAGGAAATATCCAGTGGGTTAATTCAGCTTTTCAGACGCTCACCGGCTATTCTGCCGAAGAAGCTTTGGGGCAAAATCCGCGTGTTCTTAAGTCCGAAAAGCATGATGAAAGATTTTACGAAAATATGTGGGCAACCATTTGCGCAGGCGAAGTGTGGAGCGGAGAGATTGTTAATAAGCGCAAGGATGGCACATTATATACAGAAGAGATGACCATTGCTCCGCTTTTGTCCGAAGGTGGTGAGATCAGTAAATTTGTTGCGATCAAGCAAGATATCACAGAGCGAAAAGAAACTGAAAAATCTGCCAGACAATACCTTGAACGTCTACGCGCTCTTCGTAAGATAGATGATGTTATATCAAGTAGTTTGGACTTGGACGTTACGCTTCATGTGCTGCTGGACTATTCATTAGTACAACTGGAAGTCGATGCAGCAACGGTATTGCTCTACGAGAAATCCCTGCAGGAGTTGACATTTTTCCAGGCAGCAGGTTTCCGCACAAAAGCACTGGAAAAGACCATCTTGCAACTAGGTGATGGCTATGCAGGTAAAGTTGCGCTAAAAAGAGAAGACCTCTATATTCCCGATTTACAAAAAGTTGAAAGCAGCTTGTCTAAAGCGCCTCTCTTGGTAGAGGAAGGTTTTCGTACCTATTATGGCGTTCCCTTGATCGCAAGAGGTTCATTGGTTGGTGTGCTTGAAATTTTCAACCGTTCTTCTCTGGAGCCGAATGATGAATGGGTGAGCTATTTGCATACCTTGGCCGGGCAGGCAGCTATTGCCATCGACAATATCAGCCTTTTCAATGACTTGCAGCGTTCTAATACGAATTTACTCCAGGCTTATAACGCTACCATTGAAGGCTGGGCGCAGGCTTTGGAATTGCGCGATATGGAAACCGAAGGCCATAGCAGACGCGTAGTTAAAATTACAATGGCATTGGCAAAAAGACAGGGATTCAAAGGCCAGGAATTGGTGAATATTCAACGCGGAGCACTATTGCATGATATTGGTAAAATGGGCGTGCCAGATTCCATTTTGCAAAAAACCGGCAAACTCAGCCCCGAAGAATGGGAAGTTATGAAGCTGCACCCCGTATATGCTTTTGAGTGGCTTTCTTCCATTGAATATTTGCGCCCGGCATTAGATATTCCCCATTATCATCACGAAAAATGGGATGGCTCAGGATATCCACACGGACTGAAGGGCGAGCAGATCCCCATCGCTGCGCGCATCTTTGCGATTGTAGATGTTTGGGATGCGCTGCTCTCGGATCGCCCTTATCGAAAGGCGTGGTCTAAAGAAAAAACCCTGACCTATATTCAGGAAGAATCAGGAAAACATTTTGACCCTGAAATCGTGACACTTTTTCTCAAATATGTTTCTGAAAAATAAATCTTGATGTTGTTCTTGTTCTCTGAGTTATCGTGGGGTTTCCCCCTTCCTGACCTTCCCCAAAAGGGGGAAGGGACAAATTCTCCCTCTTTGGGGGATGCGAAGCAGTTTCTTCACCAGATGCTCTTTAGAGCAGAAGGAGCTAATAATCTGAGTTATGGATAAGAAATTTCTTTTCCCCTCGGGCGGGCTAAAAGCCCTTCCTCAGTACATGGAAGCCCTGCGGGCTGGGTCTTCGCAGCCCCACAGGGGCTTTTCACGCCATGAGGCAGGACTTTAGTCCGCACCGAACCGCTAGACATAACTCAGGTTAATAGAAAGCGCAAATATCCTTGCTGCGTAACATCAGGTTAAACAGGGTCGCGTAAAACCGGGCAGGTCATACAATGCCCGCCACCACGTCCACGCCCCAGCTCTGAGCCGGGGATGGTTAGAACGGTCACGCCCGCTTCTTCCAATTTTGCATTTGTCCACTCGTTGCGATCATAGGCGACGACCACACCGGGTTCGAGAGCGACGACATTATTCCCGTCGTCCCATTGTTCTCGTTCCTGATCAAAATCATTGCCGCCTGTGGGGATAGTACGCAGTTTCTTTAATTTCATCGCATCTTGAACAGCATCTAACCAGCCTTTACTTTCAACGCTCACATCCGGCAACCCCTTTTTCCCGGGGCGGTAGCTGATCGGCTGAATGCGGTCTATAACTTGCTCATAGATCGTTACAAGATCGCGGTCACAGAAGGTAAAGACAGTATCCAGGTGCATACTCGCACGGTCTCGGGGCATTCTGGCTGCTAAAACATGCGTAGCGGCTTCGTGGTTAAAAAGCTGTTGAGCGAGCAAGCTAACTGCCTGGTAGGTGGTACGTTCCCCCATCCCGATCAGGACGACGCCATTACCAACGGGCATCACATCGCCGCCTTCGATCATGGCATTGCCATAATCTACATCGGGGTCTCCCCACCAGATATTAAAATCACCATCTTTGAATTCAGGATGATATTTGTAAATAGCGCTCAGATGTATGGATTCTTTTCGTCGAGCAGTCCAAAACATCGGGTTTATGGTCACGCCATTATATATCCAACTGGAGCTGTCACGGGTAAAAAGATGATTGGGCAGCGGGGGTAAAACAAATTCATTTGCTCCGTAAGCTTCTTGCGAAATGGGGCAAATATCATCGGGGAGCTCGCTCATGGTCAAACCGCCGATCAGATGCATGACCAATTCTTTAGCCGACATTTCGTCCATCCAGGCACGCAGCTCAAGGGCGCCGCCCACGCCTACGTCATAGGGCGTGAGCTTTCTATCCAAAACATAGGCACGACCTTCAGGGGTGGCAACTACATCCTCCAATAGCTCATGGATATACATCACCTCTATGTCGTAGTCTTCCCGCATGAGTTTGCCAAAAATATCATGATCCTCTTGTGCCTTGTGCGTCCAGATCACATCATCAAAAAGCAATTCCTTGCAGTTGGATGGTGTCAGCCGCCGCATCTCCAAGCCCGGACGATGAACGATGACTTTGCGCAATTTGCCCACCTCTGAGTGGACGCCGAATTTTGACATATTTTCTCCTTTGGATGGATAACCGAAACGCTCCGGTTTTGGGCTTGCTACCCTTTGTGAGCAAAATCCAGCCCCTGAGCGGAGACGTAGCGATAGCGAAGTCGCAGTCGAAGGGCGGTTTATCTGATAGCACTGTCCTTCGACTGCGTGCTTCAAGTGCGTGAAGCCCTCCGCTCAGGAACTGGTTTATTGCTTATCCCAAAACTTCCCCGATCACCTTTAGTGCAAAATCAACTTCTTCTTTTGTGATCACCAGCGGCGGCGCAAAGCGGATCGTATGTGTGTGAGTCTCTTTGCAGAGCAAGCCTTTCTTTGCCATTGCTTTTACAAATGGCTTTGCCCCGCCTGCTTCAGGCTCAAACTCGATAGCGATCATTAAACCACGTCCACGAATTTCCTTGACATGTGGCGGTTCAAGCCTGTGTAAACCTTCAAGGAAATATTGACCCATTTTGGCGGCATTTTCAACCAAACCTTCTTCGACCAAAACCTTCAACGAAGTACGCGCTATTGCGGCTGCCAAGGGATTCCCGCCAAAGGTGCTGCCATGCTCGCCGGGGTTGAGAACATCCATCACTTCGGAGTTAGAAAGCACAGCCGAAACGGGATAGAAACCACCGGAAAGAGCTTTACCGATCAAAGTCAGGTCAGCTTCGATGCCTTCATGTTCTTCAGCAAGCAATTTGCCCGTGCGCCCCAATCCTGTTTGAATTTCATCCAGCACGAGCATGACGTTATTTTCAGTACAAAATTCACGCACTTCTTTCAAATATCCATCAGGGGGGATATTCACACCGGCTTCGCCCTGAATAGGTTCGACCATAAAAGCGACGGTGTTCGGCGTGATCGCATCACGCAGTGCCTGTGCATCACCAAAGGGTACGGTCACAAATCCTTGGGGGAAGGGACCAAAACCTTTGCGGGAATCTTCGTCGGAACTAAATCCCACAATAGCGATTGTCCGCCCGTGAAAATTGCTATCACAAACAATGATCTCTGCCTGATCTACGGGTACGCCTTTGACTGTGTATCCCCATTTACGCACAACTTTGATAGCAGATTCAACCGCTTCTGCGCCGCTATTCATAGGCAAGACTTTATGTGAATTGGTCAGCTCGCATAATTCTTTATAGAAAAGCCCCAATTGGTCGTTGCGAAAAGCGCGTGATGTTAGCGTTAGTTTACTCATCTGTTCTGTCACGGTCTGCATGATCTTGGGGTGACAATGACCCTGATTGACTGCCGAATATGCGCTCAGACAATCCAAATAGCGCTTGCCCTCAACATCCTCTACCCAGACACCATTTCCTTTGGTCAGGACAACGTCTAGCGGGGCATAGTTATTGGCACCGTATTGATTTTCCAGATCAATATAATCTTGTGTTTTCATTCAGAAGCTCCTTGGCATGAAAAAAGGTTAAAAAAAGCCCGATTTAGTTAAAAATCAGGCTTTGCTCAGACTACAACGACTTCGCTTGCTATCGCAGGTCATCTTTTCAGTATTTGTGGCTGCTAATACCCCTGAGCAACCATATTTTTCCAGCATTGTAAACGAGATGGCTTAGTTCGTCCACTATTAAGATGGTGAAATTTCTTTGTAGAGCTATTTACCTTGGTCCGGCATTGTCTTCTTCGGTGTTTTTGGATATTTGTAGCATTTCGATAAAGAAAAAATGGGGCGACATTTTTTATCATGTCGCCCCATTAGAAACTGAGACCTTAGTATCTTAGAGAAAGATAACGATAGGAGGGGGCAATACGATAGGTAGATCGATCACGGGAGAATTATGGGAGGATCAATAGGAACTACCACGCAAGACGGGTCAGAGGGATTCGCCACACAAGGATCAAGGGGCACCACTATGCAAGCCGGATCAGAGGGATTTGCAATACAAGGATCAAGGGGCACCACTGTGCAAGAAGGATCAGATGGGTTTACAACACAGGGATCAATAGTTACGCAAGAAGGATCGGCTGGATTCAGAACACAGGGGTCAATAGTAGGTAAGCAAGACGGATCATTGGGGTTGGTCACACAAAAATCAACAGTTATTGTGCAAGCGGGGTCATTGGGGTTGACAATACACGGGTCCACTGCGCTTCCCGGAGTGGCTGTTGCGGTAGATGTTCCTGCGCCTCCCGGAGTGGGAGTCGAAGCTGCACCCGCGCTAGCATTTGATGAAGAGGTCCCTGCGACTTCCCCATAGGCTTTTTCAATATCAGCATTTTCATGGCAGGGAAGAAAACTCAACTCTGCCCATGTACTCTCATTGGGATAATACTGGCTATTTCCAGCCTGATCGGCTACAACAACCTGATACATGAAAATCCCTTTTTCTGTGCCAAATATCTCTTTAGCCACAAGTTGATCCAATTCACTGTTCTGCAAGGAAAGTGCATACTCGTCATTACCAGTGGGCGTAAAGGTATGCTCATAATCTGAACTGATGTGGAAGGTGTCTACGCTAGAAAAGCGGACCACTACCTTTACCGATAAAATGGTGCTCTCAGTATCGCTGACCTGTGCTTTCCAAAGCATTGGGTCTGGAGTACAGGAGCCCAGGTTATAGAAAGCAAGGAAGGGCAAATCAGTCATAAGTACTTGGGGAGGGGTAGTATCGACAACTGGCGTTGCAGGAGCTACAGTAGCAACGGGCTCAGGCGCCACTGGTGCTACAGGGTTTGCTAAATTGCATGCTGTCAATAAAATTCCGAGCAGCAAGACTACACTAACGAAGAATATGCGATTGTTTTTCATTACCTGTCTCCTTCTTAAAAAAAATAGATTTTTTATATCGCTTTCAACGCCGCTAGTTTCTCACATCTCTCTCTCGGCATTCTCTCCGCTTAAAAACAAAAATAGCAGGATAACCGCCATTTTTAGGCAAAACCACTCTTTTTAGTACTCTGGTCACTGTTTCTCATAACATATTTCAAATAAGTTAGTACCTAATGCATAACCAAGCGATTTCTTTGGAGATATGGTAAAAAGATTGGATGAGCGCAAA
>CAZOOX010000155.1:0-8826 GCA_964581545.1 uncultured Anaerolineaceae bacterium | reverse complement strand
GAAATTCTTGTTCGAATTTTTTCGCATCCATGTTTAAGGCTTTGTTACCCACGCAATCAGTTAGATGAAGCAATATTTTTTGGAGTGCTAAGTATTTTTTTACAAGATCTTTTTTCCAAATCCCGTTTTGCCAGTCAGGTGGTTTGGAAAAGTTGGCAGTGATAATCGTGTTTGTCATCTCAGGCATGGACATAAGTTCCCAAGCAGCACTGCTTTCTTTTGTATCGAAATTAGAGAGTGTGCTTGGTGCGTCTATGCCAACCAATTCAGGAAGAACCAGAGGCGTCCACAGTAACCAGAAACTTTCCTCAAGGTCTTTCTCCGTAAAGTCATCCGCCTGACTAGAGAATTCGAGCAGGACTTTGCCAAGGGTGAAATGATTTTGAAACAAGAGTGCAACATCAGTCAAGGAAAGAAAGTCTGGGTCAGTCAAGCGGCGGCTATATTTTTTGCAATAATTGAGCAAGTAATTTCTCAACCATTCTGCGGCATCAACTCTGCGGGCAGCCTCTTCAGCTGCTTTTTCTTGATCTAAGGCTTCGGTGCGTTCAGCCGTATCCGTGATGCTTTCAGGGGTTTGGGTTTCTGTGGTAAGCCGCAAGAGAACCATTGAAAGAAGGTCGCGCAAGCTGATGGTGCTGCGGTCGTATGGGTTTTGGTTATCGATGCGCCAGTGTATTTTTTGAATCAGGGTCTCTTCTGTGATGAAGTGTTCCGCTGATGGTGGTGCAGGGATGTTTTCGTCATCCTCTTCATCTTTTAGTGAGCGTTTTTTGCTTTTTGTGGCTGTTTTGGCAGCTTCTTCAGCATTCAGCGCAGGGTCTACACGGTCCCAAAGAAAGTCGAGTAGTTCTTTGAAGAGCGAGAGAGCGCCGTCAAAGGTTTCGATTTTCCCCTTGATTCTGGCACGATAGGCTTTTTGCCCGTGCTTTGATAACTCTGTCGGTTGATTGATCCAGCGATAGGATGTCGTTACTTGATCAAACTCGATGCGGATGGCTTCGGCATAGGTCAGGGGTTTTTCAAGTTCAAGGAAGAAGCCTCCTGCTGCATCAATGTTGATGGTATGCGTTTCCTGAGTGCGCAAAAATCGCAAGGTTGCGTTGTCAACTTGGGAAGGCAAATCTCCTGAAATAACGCCTTCAAGGATACGGTTTTGCAGACTGAGTTGAGTAATGAAAAGGGATTCGTTCTGATGATTTAGTCGTTCGGATAGTTCAACGCTGGTATCTTTGATCTTTTCAAGCGCTAGGGGCTGAACTTGAATGCCGGGATCGTTCAGCAAGTAGTCAAAAGCAGTTTTGTTTTCCGACCAATAGAAATTGACCAACTCCAGGTTGCCGCCATTCTGCCAGGTTCGTTGCAGGGCAGGGGATGTAAAGTTGGCTGAGCCAACCAGACACCAAGCACCGTGCTCTTCGTGTCCAATGATGGCTTTGGCATGTAGGTTGCGTTGACCGTCTGATTTCTTCGGCAGGATTTCAGCAGCGTTCAACTTTCCGACATCTTTTTGTATTAGGCGCTCGCCGTTTAGGTTGGTGATTTTTTGGCTTAGATAGATATTGAATTGAGATGGGGCAAATTCATCGTTTGCCCGTCGAAGCGTTTGTCCGTTTTGATCGTAATATGGGGAGATCACCTCGAGCCGTTTCAGTTTTTCTTTGGCAAGCCTTTGTTGGTCGCGCCATTTTTGTAGTTGTTCCCAAAGTGGCACATCCATATTGTGCCAGACTTGAAATTCCGGGTTAGTTGAAGCGGGTGTTTGCAGCCAGTCTACGTTCTCGGTAATAACTTGTAAGCGTTCTTGGGCAACGTTGGAAAGTCGGTTCTCTTGGGCAAGGCGGGAGATCAATTGCCAGACTTGGATAAATGGATAGCGATCTTCAGCAGGGTTCTTCTCGGGGGCATAGTCAAAGCTCGAGTAGAGTTCGAGATTGTGTCCGTAGCCGTGCATGGTCAAGTTGCCGCTTCCTATCAGCAATTTTCCCGTGTTGGGACCGACCATGAGTAAAGTTTTGGCGTGTTGGATACCGCCTGAATTTCTTTGCACAGGTTCGCAGACATAGCGCAGTCCGATGCCGTTGATTGCGTTTGCGCCGATTTTGGTCGCGCCTGCATACCCGTCCTGGTCTGCGATGATGACGACATTGGCGCACCCTGCACGGTCAAGGGCGGGCGCGACGATCTGTTCGTAGAAGTGCAGGTTTAGGGTGTAGGTGAGGAAGACAGCGCCTGTGTAACCGCCAATTTTCGGAGCATCTCCGCTTTCTATGAAGTCAACTAAGTTAAGCATCTTTTTCCGCCTTGATGACGCGCTGGAAGTGACTTTCCCCAGCGACTGTCAGGCTAATCAATCCGCTTTCGTCGATTTGCAGTAAGCCGAGATCGTTCAACAAGCTGGTGGCATTGAAGAGACGCAGATTGGCAAGCCGAATCGGTTCGGCGTATTTATCTGGGGTGGCAAAGGGCCAATGGAAAGCGCCGTCACGGTAGTGGAATTTGAAGGTGTCGTAGTTTTGGTAGCGCAGTTTTTGCAGGGCAATGAATTCGTGTTGTCCTAAAATGTGTTCGCGGTAGATCCAGCTGAGCCAATCAGCAAGCGAGAAATTATCCTGATTTAGTAATCCATCCAATTCTTGGAAGTATTGCAGGAGGGGCAGGCGTTCTTGTTCGGCTAACTCTCGCCAAACGGGATTGGCAGCTTTGTATTGGGGATAAAAACGCAGGAAGATTTGAGCAAGGATTTGAATGCCCCGTCGAAACAGCACAGCTTTATCGGCGTGGTGTTTGCGGGCATCTTCGTAAAGAGCATATTCGTTTTGGGGTGCAGCTTGTTTACAGTATTGGTCAAAATCAGGCGCTGCTTGTTGCCAGCCGCCTGCCAGACCGACCTCTTCGGTAAGTTGGCCCAGATAGGCTGAAAATTCTTTTGCAGAAAGCTCTGTGGGAAGTTGCGTTAATGCCCACGCGATGAAATCTTCGAGTGTGAGACCATAGTCTTGGTCACGCAGATGAAGCAGGAACGCCCCCCACAGAGATTGCAAGCCAAAGGTAAAGAAGTGGCGGAGCTGCACCATTTGCCAGCGTTGAAACCAGTCTTTGAGTTCAGGCGCAGGGATGTAGGCTTTGCCAGCTTCATACTCAGTCAGATAGAGCGTCGAGCGGAGCATGTCGTAGGTGAAGTTTCCTTCGGCTTTGCGGACCATGTCGAGGACGACGGCGAAGGTTAGGCGTCTGCGGTGGTGATCGTTTTGGTCGGCGGGTTGGTCGAAGCGGAAGAAGGCGTCTCGCAGGGGTTCGGCATCGGCGCTTTTTGCCAGGATTTCTGGATTTAGACTACCGACCAAGCCTAATTCAAGGGCGTCTGCGTGGCTGATCTGGTCGAGGGTGCCGTTTTCATCCAGTTTTTTGAAGTAGGCGGTTTGACGGATCGAGTCTTCATATCCTTTGGCTAATCTTTCGCCACGATGGGTGAGACGATAGACCCATTTGGCTTGCTCAGGTTCGTGGATGATGCCCATCGCCCGCATACTGGTGGCATAGTATTGCCCGAAGCCGCCGAGTTTGTTGCCGAAATAGTCTTGGTCGAGCGGGATGGGGTCTGCGGCATCCCAATAGTTGCGCCCCTTGATGTTGTTGTTGCCACCCCCGACCAAGCCGCTGACGAATTGATATTCAAGGTGGTGGTAGTTGTAGCCGATGTTGGCGAGCAGAAAAGCGACTTCGTGGTGGCGGAAGTAGCTGCCACGAAAGTCTTTCATCAGGCGGGTGGATTTGTTCCAGTGGATGAAGCGGTGCAGCACCCAGGCGTAGAAGCTGTAGTAGCGGGCACGGTCGGTGGTGGATATGACGCCAGGCACGAGCCATTGCTGATAGCTTTGTGCGGCGCTTTCAACACCGAGTTGGTCTTCGCCTGTGACGAAGGTGTTCGTGAGTTCGGAAGTCCATTGCGGCAGATTCATGTTGAGAGTTTGTTCCCTTTAGAAGTTAAGCGGTTTTCAAATTATTCAACCATCCCAAAATGGCGAAATGCCGCTCGGATTGCTTCTTCCTTCTCGGCTGGGCAAGGATACACACGCTCTCCGTCTTGGCGATTAGGAGCTTTGCGAACGGGTAAGCCTGCTTTCTCTTTTACATCTGCAATCCAGCATGTCTTTGGAACAAAACCGTACTCTTTTTTGACCCAAGTTTGAATTTTCTTATAAGTTGCCATCATTAATCTTCCGGTTTTAATTTCTTGTCTATCTCACCCAAAAGGATGTTGGTGTTTTTTTCGTAGGAAGGCATCCCCAAACGAGCAAAAAGTTCGACTGCTTCGGTTGCTTGTTCTTTTGCAGCCTCAAGATTTTCCATTCTCTTATATATTAGCGCTAGTTGATACTTATCTGTTGCAACATATCTTTTTTCACCCCTTGAAGCGTTTAATTCTAGAGCCTTTAACAAATACTCCTCGGCAAGAGCAAGGTTCCCTGTATTACTAGCAATCACCCCTTTTCTATACATTATTTCAGAATAAGTTCGTTCTGATTTGGCCTTTTTGGCCCAAGTTTCAGCAATCTCTATCCATTTAGTGGCTTGGGAAAAATTATGACGAAATGTTTCTAAAGAAGAAAGACGATAGGCTCCATAGAAAGCCAATCGAGGGCTGTCAATTTCCTCTCCCTTCTTGTAAAGGCGAAGCCCTAGTTCCTCAGTTTCATCAAATTGCTCATTGAGCAAAAGTGTGACAAGATAATATGACCAAATTTCGCCAAGAAGTATAGGTTCATCATGTTCGATTGTTGTTTGCTCTGCACTTTTTAGGAATTTTTGCATTTCATCTTGTTTGCCCCGAACTAAGGCAAGCTTGGCTTTAGCAAGATCTATTCGGGCTTGCCCTAAAGGGTTATTCAAATTGGCAACAGCATCATTTGCTGCATTGAGGACATCAGCTAATTCATTATAAAGGCCCATTATGTGCAGGTAAGGCCAAACTCCCTCTCCCAACTGATATACGAAGTCCCATCTTTTTTCTTTTTGAGCCCACCGTAATGCCTCTAATATATTTGGATATTCAGCGCTGATTTCTTCATCTATGTTAAATTCCCACTCGAGGTCAACACCATATTCTTGAGCATATTCACTAAGCCACGATAGCCAGTGATCTACAATTAGCTCGCCATATGAGTTGTCACGATATGCCCCTTGAGCATAGCGTTGCACGATTGGTAATACCCAAAAGCGGTCATTGTCCATTCTATTAATAAGAAAAAGACGTTGCAACCTTGATAAGCCATCATCTCTATCGGCTAAAGAAAGATCGGCTATATACCCGAGGGCATCACGTGATGCCCCAGTGTCACGGCTAAACAAAGAACAAGCTAGCAATAATTTCCATGTGTTTTCTGAGTATTGTCTAGCGAGATTCGCCTGCCCCTTAATGCAATATTCTGGCAAATCACCTGCTGCGTTACCAAGCCAGCGTTCCACAGCAGAAAAACTTTCCCCACCAGAAATTCGGGCGACGGCCAATTTTATAGGTAGTGGCAAGCCGGAAGTAAGATCGTATATGCGCTTCTTTTGTTCTGTTGACAAATCAATTAGCCTTGCATCTGTTTCGTCATCCATGAAAACATAGGCATCATCCAATGCCATGCCCTTTAGTGTCCATACATCGGCAACATCTAGCCATTCTCTTGATGTGATAATCGCTTTTGTTGGAGACGGCAAATTACGCAAGAAAGGTTTTATCCGATCGTCGGTGACGCTCTCTAGATTATCCATCACGAGAAGGGTGCGTTGTTCTTTGAGTGCTTTCTCGACAAGATGTGCCTGCTCACTTGGTAAGGCCCGTGTAATATTCTCGTGATCGAGAGTGCGAGCAATTGCTATGTAGACATCTTCAAGATTTCTAAAGACAAGCTCTGGCAAATCAGCTTTCTCTGTACCGTGTGCCGTAAGCACTTCCTCTTTTGCAGAAACCCAGATGATGGCATCAAAGCGCTCTTCTTCAGGAAATGCATCATAATTTTCTACATATTCATAAGCGGCTTTTATTGCCAAAGCACTTTTCCCTACGCCGCCAATGCCTGTGACGGCGATCTGCCAAGCACGATCAGAAGGAGACAGGCGATTCTTTAACCACAATAGTTCATCTTCACGTCCAACAAAACGTTTGTAATCTGGACGGGGAAGATTGTGATAGGGCTTATTACGAGTAGGCGATGAAGTTGCTGTAGATCCTTTCAGTAACTTTTTTTCATCCTGCTCGACTAGATAAGGCAAAGCACCCCTAAAATCATTTTGTAGTTCTTGTAAAGCTAAAAGTTGTGCTTCTTGAACTTTAAGACTTTGCTGAGATGTTTCTGCCTGTACACGTTGGTAGAGAAATTCGTAAACAGGCCGTACTTCAGGAAGCTTGGATGCTTCTTTAGCAATGCACCGTAACAGATGTGAAATCGCTCGATCAACGCGCTCTCGATTATGGCGTTCGGGGAGGATAGCTTCAAAGGATGCGACAACAATGTCCTGCTCGTCAACAAGATATGTCTCAGGATTTTTGATAATATCTAGCAAAGCATCTTGCACTTCTTTCTTGGAAAGGATTTCTTCGTTTTCAGCAATTGCAGCAACGAGATCTTCGTCTTCAAGTTGATATTCTTGAACAAATATCTCAGCGCCCCGTTTTACGCTTTTTTCAAATTTTTGTCCAAAAGCATAGTCTGAACGTAATTTTTTGATTTTTTCAGACGCTTCGTCATTGATGAATTTTTCTGCCTGGCTAGAAACAAAGTCAACCAAAGCATTTCGACTACGCTTTTTTAGATCATCGGGGATTAGTGAAAAAAGATCGATTTCAATCATGTTTGTTACCTAATTATCATGTGTAATGTAAAGAACTTGGATGGAGAGATCACCCCATCCTCTCCCATACAACACCCTTCCCCTTATGCGCGGACTTAACATGCTCATCCTTCCCGAAGCCCATCACCATCTGCCCGCAGCTTTGACATTTGTACAACCCAAAGTCGTTGACTTCGGTCTGCGGCACCTCGGCAGGGACGTCCTCTTCCACAACGGCATCAGGCGCATAATCCGCCTGCTCTTCCTGCACACTGCTCACCGACGCCTGCTGATTACTGACCACTGAAGACTGACCACTGTTCACTGATTCCTGTTCCCTAATCACTAATCCCTGCCCTGTATACACACTCCCATCCCTGCATGGATGCGCAACACGTGGATCGGCGGGGGGCGGATCGGTCATGGGGGTGTAGGCGTTGACGTCGAAGTCGCCCGCTTCGAGACGTGCCCAGGCTTCGAGCACGAGGCGACGGGTGCGGTATTCGCCGTGATTGCGAATTTCTTTTTCTTTGAGCACACGGAAGGTTTCGCCAGGGAAGTCGCTTTTTTCTCTGCGTTCTTCATAGCCCCGCAAGGGATCGCTGACTTCTTCCCAGGGATCGAGAATATCGTCCAGTTCGGCGGGGGTGAGATCGGCGGGATCGAGGATGTAGCGCAGTTGTTTGCGAGTTAAGCCGTAGAGATGGGCGTAGTAGGCGTCCAACTCGGCACGCAGCAGGGCACGCCGTTCTTCGTCCCAGCGGAAGGGCGGACCGTCGTAGCCCATATCTACGGCGAAAGGTTCTAGGTCCCAAGCTGTGTAAGAGAGTTCTAAAACACGAGAAGAAACAAAAGCTATATTGCTGTAAGAATAATTTTCAGGGGGCAAAATGGGTAGCTGTTTGACAATAAAGAAATTCATGTGCGTTCCGCCAACTTTCTGCCGAGCTACATAGTCGAAAATTATTGAGTTTAAATTAGCGAAAAAACAAGAAATTAGTATTTCGGGTATTTTTGTGTCCCAAAACAAAATAGGCGCACTGTTTGCAACACCAACTCTAGGTAATAAGCTGAAAACCGACGTCCGCTCTAATTTAGCGCTTGTAATGTCTCGAAAGCTAATTAGCCAACCTTTTCCCCAATTATTCAAGCGTTCTTCAACGACATCTCCTTGAACCCAATATCGAGAAAAAATAGAATAATTTGGGTTTAGATAGTTTGTTAGTGGCATTACTGGTAATCCACGTCCACCTTTTTTGGTTCCCTTTAACTCATATGAACCAAACCTGTGATCAAAATGCCAAAAGTTTTTTGCTTCATATAAAGGGCGCAAATTTGTTGAAGACTCGGAGTGAAACAATCCACTATCGGTATTCATCATAAACATTAATTGAAACTCAATGCCCCATGGGCTTATATCCGTTTGTTCGTTTTGCAATGTCGGAAAGTCATAATAAATCTTCTTTGCAATTGCGGCATCGGTGCGTGTACGAAAAACAGGACAAGTCAAGGTGTTGGGATTGAGTTTTTCAAAGTCATTTTTTGATAAATTATAGAATCTTTCTTCATCTGATAATTGATTTACATTTCTAAGTAAGAAGCCAAAAAGAGGTGATGGGCTTTTATTTTGAGATCCATTTACGACGAAAATACAGAAACGAACTACATTTGCAATATCTCGAAAGATAAACTCTTCATTTTCAAAATCTATTAGCGTATCAAGTAACTGATTTTCAATAATATGACTAAAGAAATGCTGGGTAAAAGATGTAGTAGCAATAGAAGTTTGAATAATCACCCCTGATTTTCCTAAAGAATTTATGACCCGAGTAGCTAGTTCTGCAAAAATAGCCATTAGGTTCAGCCTTCCATAGCTTGTAAATGGATACCTGTCGCTACTATGAAGGAAATTCTTCACAGAGTCGTTGCTATGCCTTTCTAAGTTGTAGGCTTGGTATAAATGAGGGTTTTCTTTCTTTAACGCCTTAATCAATTTGTTTCGAG
>CAZOOX010000154.1:0-8854 GCA_964581545.1 uncultured Anaerolineaceae bacterium | reverse complement strand
TGTTGCTATCTGTTCCAGTCCCTGTTGTTAGCAACACTTAACAGGGAGACTATCTGGAGTTATAAACTGCTTTTAGTGGCATGCCATTAAGGGTAATTCCCTGCTGTAAATTATAATCCACATGACATCCTCTACCTAGTTTATAAGATTGAGAGAAAGGCATGATTTGAACATTTTCTGCAAATAAAAGGTCTCCAGGCAAAGCTCGTAGCAAAGCTGCTAAAAACCCCCAATGTTCTTCGTTGTTATCGTAGTAACTCACCACATTCCCGAAGTTATTCATGTGAAAACTTTGAGCAATCTGAAGGCGACTAAACAGGCCAGATGGATCAATCCTGTTTACAGGATTCGCCCCTGCGTACAAAAACAGATTAGCTTCCAATCCCGATGGGTCTCTCTGCGTAAAACGCCCCGTGCTACTGTCCATATAGCGCGCTCTCAAATATGTTAGCTCGCTAGAATCTCTGGCTTCGCCCGTGAAAGCGTAGCTTGTTTGAGATGTACCAACAAAGCTTACAATATCGCCATAAGGCGCATAACTCTGCGTCAGCGTCACTGCGCCAGTGGGATCAGCCAACTGCCGCACAGATCCCAACGCATCGCCGAGGAAGTACTCTGGCGCTTGGGGATTTGTGATTTGGGATTGAGAAATGCGCCCGTTGCCATAGAGATAGGTGTTTGTATCGTCAGCCAAAACCTGCGTGAGACCAGTGTTCAGATCAAGGGTGTAATTTATGCCGTTTTGCTGGTGGCGGTCTCCCAAACCGCCACCAAATTTGCTCAGAAATCGTTCTCCAGACCGAACTGCTTCATCAACTTTCTATTACATATGTAAGGGGTAGGGAGTTTTATCAAAACAAAAGCCGTTGTTTTTCTGCTTCTAAATTATTCGTCACCTATCAAGACAGGAGTACCTTTATCATCAAGGATAAAAATTGCTTCTTCCATAGGAATTCCTGATAGATTATCAGGTGGATAAAATTCATATTGCTTGGTTGGATACTCAAAGCAGTGAACAACTTCTCTACCTTCAGTAAAAACAAAAAGCGTGTACGCTTCTAAAGTTTCAATTGTTGTGAAACATGTTTTCCTCCACGCAAAACCAAAGCGATTGTCAAGCTTCGACAAAGATGTATAGGGACCAAAAAGGTGAACTTGATCCCAAGAAAAAGGTGTTATTGTTGCCAAGCCAATAGATGAAATTTCTTTGTTCTCATAACGTAACAGCATATCAGTCAATGTAGCAACTAGAGGGTCTGGTGTAGGGTGGCTTGGAGGAACCATCATGTATGGTTTAAGGATTTTTCCCGTTATAAGCGTGACGCTACTACAGGCCAGTAACACCAGTGCTAATGTTACAATTTTTTTTGAAAACTTTTTCATTTTTATTCCTTGTTGTTGAACAACTTGCCTAAAAACAGTTGTTTATCGGAGACAATTAGTACCCCAAGCAAGAGGGGGTTGGGCAAGTATCACTAAAAAATGCGTTATACCTCTCTTTTTTATCTCTTATCAAAACAACCATTTCTCCATTAAGTATTGCATCGCGTATTTTTTCAGCTAATGCATGTGAAGATATATTGGGATTTTCTGTTGCTATTCTAATTCCAACTGCATTGTTATATAAATCCATAAACTGCGTTAGGCGCTCTGCATCAAAGTTTTTCTCATGATGAGTTGTTATTTCTTTTGCAAACTCTTTGCCAAACTCTTTAGTAAGAAGAGCACTCCAATAAGCATGTTGGAATGCATTTGCCCGTCCATCACCCCACACCTTGCCATTAGGGAGATAATCATTTGGGAAATAGCTTATAGCTTGGCTTATTGCAGATTGAGATAATAAGCCATACTTCAGTAATTTAGCACGGTCAATTGAACCATCTTCATTACGAAACATACCATATTCATCTGGGTTGTATCTAACTGCTGTGATTCCATATGAATGATAAATCATATCTTCTTCGCTATATATTGGTAGCTTTTTGAAATTCTCAAAAGCGTCTTGAAGTTTTTCATTTTGACAGCGTTCCATCCACACATTTACACATTCCGTCGGGTTGTCTGAATACGCACACCACCAAGGATTTTTTCCCGTAGGATCTACCAAATTGACAGGGTTTCCTTCAACGTAATTCCACCTATTCAGCGAAAGCGGACGATTGTAATCCCCGTTCCATGTATCTCTTGAGATAAATCGACCATCACCAGAATTATAATACCGCGCTCGCAAATATGTTAGCCCGTTGGCATCGAGGTTTTCGCCTGTAAAAGCGTAGCTAGTTTGAGATGTGCCAACTGACTGCGTAACTTCTCCATAAGGCGAGTAACTTTGCGTCAGCATCACCACGCCAGTAGTGTCAGCCAATTGGCGCACCGATCCCAGCGCATCGCCTAGGAAGTACTCAGTTGTGCTGTCTGCTTGTGCTATTCTGCCATTGCCGTAGAGATAGGCATTCGTTCCGTCAGCCAAAACTTGCGTTAAACCGGCATTCAGGTCAAGAGTGTAATTTGTGATCGCACCATCCACGATTTGTTGGTGGCGGTCTCCCAAACCGCTGTACATCTTTCCCCCTTTCCCCACTAAAACTCCAAGACCATCAAATCTTTCGCAAGCTCAACATCTTTGCTAAAATGACTACGCGCATCATTGAGCAAATTCTCTTGCCAAAACTCCCCTGTGGGGTAATGGATAAGATAGAGCTTTTCAACGCCAGCTTTTGAGGCAACTTCAGCAGCTTGTTCTGAAGAAGAATGGCCCTTAAAAGCGCCTGATGCTTCGTGGATGAGCACATCTGCCCCTTTTGCAAGCTGAACAATCTCTTCACAAGGTTCCGTATCACAAGAATAAGCCGCAACCTTGCCGCTTCCCTTAAACTCAACACGCAGGCCAATGGTCGGGATCATATGTCTCACTTCGGATGCATAAATATCAAAGTCATCACTCTTCAAGAGCGGAGAATACTTCTTAGATGGGACCCTGTTAAAGGTCACAGGGAAGAAATCAGGCCATTGATCCCAAGTAAAGGCATTCATCAAATTTTCCAACCGTGATAATGCGTGATCCAAGCCATAAATCTCTAAAGGATTTTTTCGCCCGCGCAACCACATATCCATCAAGAAAAGTGGAATGCCGGAAACATGATCAGGATGAAAATGCGTCAGGATCAAATCTGTCACTTCATTATAGTCAACTCCGACATCTCGTAAGCGCAAAACGGGGTTATGAGGGCTGTCGACTAAAACAGTGCGCTCTTCCCCCACCATAACCATATAAGCGTTTTCATGACCTTTCGCCGCGAGGGCGTTAGACGAACCTAAGATAATAATTTTAGCCATATCACTCCAAAGCTACGGAATTACTACTTGCGCTAAAATTTGCGGCGTAATATACACTTCGATATACGCAGCAATCAATAAAAGCGGAAGAATGACCCCTAGACCAATTTTTACCCAATCTGCCAAGGCATGAATAAAAACTTCTCCCATAGTCTTACTCGGGTCAGGCGTCACCAGAACAGCACCAAAATAAAGAATCCCTGCACCTGCAAAAATAATTGCCGGGATCTCAAAAATACCATGAGGGAGAATTCCTGCCAGAAACATGGGCAAGACAGGCAACCCAAAAGAGTCAAGAAGAGCAAAAAGAGCGCCCAGAACGCCGATGTTGACCGCAAAAGCCAGTTCGCCCAGAATCCCAAAAGAGAGAAGGCCAAAAAAGTGCATCACCAAAACAGCCTGGATATTATGCCAAAAGATAAAGCCAAAGGTTATCCCTGTCTCATCAGAGGGAAGACCAGCGGCAAACTGAAACTCATCCATCGCGTTATCAATTTCAGATTGCGTATACTCGGTAAATTCAGCCGGGATAATTTGGGAAGTCCAATAGTAAGAGGCTGCGCTTCCGAAAACAGTTACAAAGACAAGGATCAGCAGAGGCATCCTGATCTTTCGGATCGTTGCGCCAACCTGAACTTGATACCATTTAAACAGAGAGCGCGCTTCCCCAAAAAAGGCTTCGCTAAAGGTCTTCCACATCCACTTGAGATTGAAAGAATCTATCTCTCTGCCCAAAAGATACTCTCGCTGAAAGTGCGCAATCCCTACCCTAACGATCAAGATGGCCATGATCAGCACCGCAGCAATTGCCAACCAAAGAAGATGTTCGTTGCCCCAAAAGACCAAGACACTCTCCCCCTGGATCAGGATCGCAACAGGCATCACGATAAAGGAGGCTAAAAGATTCGCCGCACGCACAGATGTAGATTGCGTGGAAATGGCAATGGCTCCGCTAACCATTAAAAAGGCGTGAGATGCGGTCAGAACAAGTAACTGCAACATCAAATTTGCAGGGGGCAAAGACAGATCTTGTTGACGCACCATAAAGACATAAAGTGCAATTGCCAAATAACTCGCCACAAGCGGGAAAAAGATGCCCACCAAAAGCTTTCCAAAATATAACTGCCAATCCAGAAAAGGAGTACCCAAGAGCGGCTCGATCGTTCCTCGTTCTTTTTCGCCTACAAAGGATTCCAGAGCAACAACAAGAGCCACCGTCACAGGGAAAAAACCAATGATCAAAATTGAAAAGGGCACCAAGCGATCAAGGATTAAGTTCCCACCATATTTATTCGCAAAGGCAACCGCTTCACCTGCGACAACATTCATCAAAGGCGGAAAAAGAAGTGTAAGAACTATCAAGGGCATAAGAATTCGCCAGTCACGGAACTGATCTTTTAGCTCACGTTGAGCAAGCAGCCAAACAGGCTTCAATTTTTCTTTCATTGAATGACCTCCCCATTTGCTTCTGACATCACTTTGAGATACACATCTTCAAGTGTACGCGGCACCTCAGCTAAAGTAAGTAAAGGTGCGTTCTCTTTTGAAAATTCCTTGATCAATAGGGGATTGATCTCCTCGGCATTTTCTGATCGAAAACGAAGCTTCTTATCTTCTTTGGCAACAACTTCCACACCTGTTGGGATTTTCAACCTCCCTAGATCATATGGGGATGAAAAGACTGCTTCGTATTCTGTTTCTCCGAGAACCTTTTCTTTCAGGTCCTTCAAATTTCCCTTAATTTGAATTTTTCCACGATAAATGATCGCGATCTGATCTGCAAGCGTTTCGGCTTCGGCTAAATTATGCGTGCAGATCACAATAGCGCGTTGAGAAGAGCGCAAATTTGCAATCTCATTGCGGACAAGGCGTGCGCTTTCAGGGTCCATCGCAGAGGTAGGTTCATCCAAGAGCAGAGCTGGCGGTTGGTGAATAAGCGTACGTGCCAAAGCCAGTTTTTGCTTCATCCCTTTTGAGTATTCTCCAACACGTCGATTAGCGGCTTCTGCCAAACCAAAATATTCGAGAAGATGATCGCTGCGCTTTTTGCGTGTATTTGCATCCAATTGGTAGACCTTGCCAAAAAAGTCGAGATACTCCACAGCTGTCATTCTCAGGTACAAACCATGTTGTTCAGTCAGCACGCCCACAGAAGCGCGTACCTGCGTTGCGTCATTTACGACATCATATCCATTGACACGTGCCCAGCCTTCGGTGGGGCGCAAAAGCCCAGTCAACATCCTTATCGTGGTTGTTTTACCAGCACCATTTTGGCCAAGCAATGCCAAAATTTGCCCCGATTCCACATCCAATTGAACTTTATCGACGGCTACAAATTCATTAAATTTTTTACTAAGGCTTTCTGTTTGGATCATCTTTTTTGCCTAAAAAAATAGAAGCACCACTATCGTTATTGCATGGGTCAGGATAGCGGTGCAGGGGACTATGGTCAATCAGACAAGAGTACTTTAAAAATGTTTATGCGCTTGCCTGCGAACGTACCAAATACGCTGGAAGGCTGTAAAATTCGCAAAAATCGCAATAATCCACATGGCAATAATAGGGATATTAAAAACCAAGCCTGGCGCTAAAACCAAATATCGCTCTACACGTGTTAATGCGCCAATTTTTGCATTAAAGCCCAGCGCTTCAGCACGCGCCCGTGTATAAGAGACCAAGATCGACCCTGATGCTGAAGCAAAAACCAGCATGGCAGCCAAAGTATCGCTTTGCCCAAGAAAGTGAAAGAGTAGCCCAGCGAAAATGACCAGCTCTGAGTAACGGTCTGTGACCGAATCTACGAAAGCGCCAAAATCTGTCGGCTCACCACGAAGACGCGCCATCGTTCCATCCAGCGCATCAATGGGCCACATCACCAAAACGATCAGCCCGCCCCAAAGCATATTGCCCTTGGCAAGAAAAAAAGCAGCAACGATATTACCGAGCAAGCCCAGCATCGTCATTGTATTGGGCGTCAGCCCAATCCTATTTAAAAAAGCTCCGATTGGATCAATCGCCCATTTGAACAGAGTACGCAAACGATCAGTAAATGAAACTTTTTCGGTTTTTACAGTATTTTCCACAAAGAACTCCGTAAGATTATAAGGACTTTCTACTCTGGCTAAGATATAAAAAATGGCGAGTGATCTATTTTTTTCAGATTTCGCGCCTCACTCGCCATCATCTTTCAGAATGCAAAGTCTCAAAATTTGTTCAAGATTGCCCTATCATACTACATTAGTCACCCTCTGGTGCGATCAGCACATCGCGCTCACGCCCTCCACCCAGCGCAGGCCCAACAACACCCATTTCTTCCAGAGAATCCAACAAACGGGCTGCACGTGGATACCCGATCCGCAAGCGACGCTGCAAAAGAGATGCTGAGGCACGTTGCGAACTTTGGATCACGTTAATAGCCTGCTCGATCAAGCTTTCATCTTCATCCACATCCGATTTGCTCAGTAATTGTTCCCAGGGAGCACGTTCATCGGCACCGGAACTTCCTTCACGCCAATAAGCAATAACTTTGTCAATTTCTTCGTCTGTGATCATCACCCCTTGCAAACGGGATGGAGAACCCGCCTCCGGACTCAAATAGAGCATGTCTCCGTTTCCGAGCAGATTCTCGGCCCCAACACTATCCAGCACAACTCGCGAATCGACACCGGAAGTAACCGCAAAAGCGATTCGCGCAGGGAAATTCGCCTTAATAAGCCCCGTAACAACATCTGTGCTTGGACGCTGAGTCGCCATCACCAAATGGATCCCCGTTGCTCGCGCCATTTGAGCCAATCGAACAAGATTATGCTCAGTCTGGTCTGGTGCATGCATCATCAGATCGGCCATTTCATCAATAAGCACAACAATGCGCGGCATCGCGATGCCATTTTTACGGCGTAAAACCTTTCGATTGTAGCTGCGAATATCACGCGAGTTTTCTTTTTCCAGAAGTTTATAGCGCAGTTCCATCTCAACGACAACCCATCGCAAAACACCCTGAATACGATCTTTGTCTGTCTCGACCTTCCCGTAAAGATGCGGCAAACCATTAAAACGGATCAGCTCAACCATCTTCGCGTCGATCATTACCATTCGTAAATTATCCGGGGAGTTATTAACCGCCAGCGATGTTGCAATGGATGTAACACAAACCGATTTACCTGACCCCGTTGAGCCAGCAACCAGAAGATGCGG
Source organism: uncultured Anaerolineaceae bacterium (assembly GCA_964581545.1). Taxonomy (GTDB): domain Bacteria; phylum Chloroflexota; class Anaerolineae; order Anaerolineales; family Villigracilaceae; genus Desulfolinea. The sequence goes on along the minus strand of CAZOOX010000154.1, from coordinate 1,324 downwards.
CATTTTTTCTAAATCTGCTACAACAGGGTGTCCAGAGACATCTCTACCCAAGGCAATTGCCAATGGAGAGCGCACTTTATGAAAAACTTCTGATTCCAGAATTGAGCGTAATCGAACGACGTCAACGCGCGCATTTGGCACTTCTATCCCCACAAAGGGGCGACCAGGCACAGGGGCTTCAATTCGCAAACGCTCTGCCGAAAGGGCAAGCGCCAAGTCCTTTCGCAAAGAGGCGATTTGGGAAACACGCACTTTCAGCAATTGCTCTTCGTCTTCATTTGTGCTTTTATCGATAAAGCCCGGCTGCACAGCAAACTGAGTGATCGTAGGGCCAACCCGAAAACCGATCACCTTTGCGGGGATACCGAATTCATCCAGCGTTTTCTCTATTAGCCCTGCGGTCTGGTTGATGGTTCGCTCATCTAAACGAGATTTTTTCTCGTCAAGTAAAAGTTTTAGCGGAGGCAAACGCTCATCTCGTGGGCGCGGCTTTGCAGGGCGCTCATCTTCTTTTTTAGGCATGGCAAGCGATTTTCGAAAACCTGGCGGGAGTTTTACCTGCGGCTTTTTACGCTTTTTCTTCTCTTCTTCAACAACTGCTTCTTCTGCGGGCACATCTTCTATTTTTCTCTCTCCGCCACCTGCTATGCGCAGAAGCCAATTTTCAAGGCTTTGCCAAAGATTGAAACCTGACATTGCAGCGAAAAAGGTGCCGAAGATGAAAAAAAGTGTGCTTCCGAGAGGGGTGATCAATTTGGACAAAATTGTATCTAGCCCCCATCCAAGTTTGCCGCCACCGAAGCCGATCTCGACATTCTCCAGAGAACGCCCTCCTATAACGGTCAGCAAGCCCAGGGCCAGGAAGGCTGCTGCTTCCAGAGCAAAGATGCGCCCCCACGGCAAAGGCTCTTCGGAGCGACGCAGCAACAGGAGTCCGATCATCCCAAGCGAAGCAATGACAAGATAACGCCCCCACCCAAACCATTCTATCAGGAGGTCTATCCAAAAAAGAATAAATGCGCCATCTTCCAATGCACCTTTCGTGAAACCGAGTGATGCCAGCAGGGAAATTAAAGCAAAGGCAAGAATAAGTACGCCGCCGATATCGCTGTAGAAACGCCCAAAATGCAGGTTTAGCGCCGCTATGCGATCAAGCCAGTCTTTTGTTTTCGGAGGAGATTTTTTAGCCATTTTTTCCTTCAAGCACCAGGCTAAGACCCATGCGCTGTTTTTTTGCGTCTATTTCCAGGATGCGCACATCAATTTTCACTTCTTTTTGAAGAAGATCGCGCTCAGAAGATGGAATCTCAGAGCTGTGAATTAG
>CAZOOX010000153.1:0-8869 GCA_964581545.1 uncultured Anaerolineaceae bacterium | reverse complement strand
TACCAGAAAATAAATATCCAATATGCATATCAAACTCCAACATTATATTATCTTGGAGTTTTTCTTTTAACCTTATTCAAGAACATAGGGAAAATTCATCTATAACCGCAGAATCCAAAAACGGTTCTAACTCAAAAATACACGTTGCCATATTAAAGTAACTATCTCCATGAAGGAACAGTCACTTTAATTTATAAATCCTGATAAAATCACCCCACAACTATAACTAATTACCGAATTACTACTCTCTAGGAACTCAAATAACCACAGACACCCAAAAAGGTTTCTACTCGATGGTGCGCGTTGGGCTTCAAAATACCGTATAATAAAAACATGCTTTCTAATCAAATCACACTCTCTAAAGAAGAACTCGCCGCCTTCTGCAAACGTTGGAAGGTGATTGAATTCGCCTTGTTTGGCTCTGCTACTCGAGAAGATTTTTCTCCAGAAAGCGATATTGATGCATTGGTCAATTTTTCGGTGCAGAGTGAATGGGGCTTATTTGACCATATCCAGATGAAGCAAGAACTCAAAGAACTCTTTGGGCGGAATGTAGATTTAATTACTCGCCGCTCTCTGGAGCAAAGTCGCAATGACTTATTGCGTGCTGAAATTTTAGAAGGTATGAAAGTTATTTACTCAACCAGCGAGGATGTCAATGTCTAGGCATCGTGATGATATTGTTCGCAAAGACATTCTCAATGCAGCAAATCTCATTCTGGATTTTGTTGATGGTTTCAACAAAGAAACCTTCGTTGACGATTGGAAAACCCGCTCTGCCGTGCTCTATCAACTCACTGTCGTAGGCGAAGCTGTCAAACGTTTATCTAAAGAATTTCGCGCACAACATACGCATATCCCTTGGTCACTCATAGCAGGAATGCGAGATCACCTCGTTCATGGCTATGACTTAGTCGATTGGGATGAAGTCTGGCAAACAGCCAACAAAGACATCCCAGATTTGCTCAAAAAAATTGAACAATTATCTCTCTGAACCACCCAAGACCTCCCCTAAAAACGGAGGTCTTTCTTTTTTCGTGCATCTTCGTGTCTCTTCGTGGATAAAACCCTGATAAAATCACCCCACAACTAATAACTAATTACCTAATTACTACTCTCTAGGAACTCAAATGACCACAGACACCCAAAAAGTAATTTACTCCATGGTGCGCGTCGGGCGCATCCATCCCCCTAATAACAAACAAGTCCTGCGCGATATTTCGCTCGGCTTCTACTACGGCGCCAAGATCGGCGTTCTCGGCCTGAACGGCTCCGGTAAATCCACCCTTCTGCGCATCATGGCCGGTGTCGACCCGGACTATATCGGCGAGATCGCCATGTCCAAAGGCTACAGCGTCGGCTACCTCGAGCAGGAGCCGCAGCTCGACGAATCTAAAACCGTGATCGAGATCGTCAAGGAAGCTGTCCAGCCCATCGTCGATGATCTTAAGCGATTTGACGAACTCAACGAAGAATTCGCCAATCCGGATGCCGACTTCGATGCTTTAATCGCCGAGCAAGCCAAATTGCAGGATCGTCTCGATCACGTCGATGCCTGGAATCTGGATTCCCGTTTGGAACTGGCGATGGGCGCACTGCGCTGCCCTCCGGGGGATACCTCCATCCAAACATTATCCGGTGGTGAACTTCGCCGTGTCGCTCTCACCCGACTCTTGCTCACGGAACCCGATATTCTTCTCCTGGACGAACCTACCAACCATCTCGACGCCGAGTCGATTGCCTGGCTCGAACATCATCTCCAGCAGTATAAGGGCACCGTCATCGCCGTAACGCACGACCGCTATTTCCTCGACAATGTTGCCGGATGGATCCTTGAACTCGACCGCGGCTACGGCATCCCGTGGCAAGGGAATTATTCATCCTGGCTGGCGCAAAAAGAAGAACGCCTGCGCCAGGAAGAAAAAACCGAAAGCAAACGCCAAAAGACCCTGCAACGAGAGTTGGAATGGATCAATATGTCGCAGAAAGCGAAGCAGAGCAAAGGGCAGGCGCGCGTGAATGCCTATGAAAAACTGCTCTCGCAAGAGACAGAAGAGCGCCGCTCAGAGCTTGAGATCTATATCCCTCCTGGGCCCCGTCTCGGTGATATCGTCATCAATCTCGAAAATATCACCAAAGCCTACGGCGAAAAACTGCTGCTCGAAGATTTCAGCGCAGATATTCAGCCCGGTTCCATCGTCGGTATTGTTGGGCCGAACGGCGCAGGTAAGACCACCCTGCTCAAAATGATCACCGGCGAAGAAAAACTCGATGGCGGCTCCGTGAAGATCGGCGAGACCGTTAAACTGGCCTATGTCGATCAAGCACGCAGCCTCAACCCCGATAAAACCGTCTGGGAAGAAATTTCTGGCGGCCTCGATAGCATCACCCTCGGCGAGCGAACGATGAATTCCCGAGCCTATGTTTCCACTTTCAACTTCTCCGGCACCGACCAGCAGAAGAAAGTCGGCGTGCTCTCAGGCGGGGAACGTAATCGTGTTCATACCGCCAAGATGCTGACTGAAGGCGCGAACGTCATCCTGCTCGATGAGCCGACCAACGACCTCGACGTGAACACCCTGCGTGCCCTTGAAGAAGCCATCGAGAATTTTGCTGGCTGTGCCGTTGTCGTCAGCCATGACCGCTGGTTCCTCGACCGCATCTGCACCCACATCCTCGCCTTTGAAGGGGATTCCCAAGTCCGTCTCTTCCTCGGCAACTGGTCCGATTACGAAGAGGATTATCACAAACGCTATGGTAAATCGGTCGATGTGCCGAAGAGCGTGAAATACAGGACCTTGAAGCGGGAGTGATCACGAATTTACAATAATGAAAGGAAGAGCGTTTTTCAGGCAATTGCAGAAAAACGCTCTCTTTTTTATATTTGTGATGTTGTAGAATGAATGATATGTGGAACTCCCTCCGTAAATTTCTATCCCCGCCTGTCTTCGAAGGTCAGCGTGAGAAAACTCGTCACGCTCGACTTCTCCATTATGGCACTTTGATCATCTTTGTCTTTTCTATAGTGCTATATTGGCTTAATTGGACTATTGGGACGGAAGCAGAAAGGGAACAGACCTGGATATTGGGCTTGCTTTCTTTAGCCTTGATCCCGACTTATTTTCTCATTCGAGCAGGGTATGTGAAGCAAGTCAGCTTTTTCCTGTTGACCGCTTTGTGGATAATCATGACAACCTTTGGCCGTTATGTTGCAGGCATTCATGATGTTGCCATGATGGTGTACTTTCTCATTATGTTAGTGTCTGCAATTCTTTTGGGATCGCGCATCACCATTATCTATACCCTGACCAGTATTGCGGCGGTCTGGTGGCTGGCTTTTCTGGAAACCAGTGGTAAGTTGATCCCGATGATCGGGACTCCCTATCGTATTGCCATTGATATGACCGTGGTTTTTATCATGGCATTTGTGGTCGTGATCTTTTTTATTCAGGCGCTTACAGGGGCAATTAAAGATGCGAAGCGTGAGATGTCAGAACGCTTGCGGGTTGAAGCAAAACTGGAAAAAGCTATTGCACAACTTTCTGAAGAGATCTCCGAACGTAAACAGATACAAGTTGAACTAAAAGAGCAGGCAATCACCGATTTCCTGACCGGACTATTCAATCGGCGCTATTTCTTTGAGATCGCACAGAAAGAATTTGCCAAAGCGCTGCGATATGACCGTCCCTTGTCCATCATGATCCTTGATCTGGATCTTTTCAAGGACATCAATGATACCTATGGACATGATGTGGGCGATCAGGCGCTTATGCAGATCGGGGATCTGCTGCGCAATACGATCCGGGATATAGATATCTCTGCGCGCTATGGTGGGGAAGAGTTTATCGTGCTTTTACCCGAAATGTCCTGTGAACAGGCAAATATCGTTGCCGAGCGTTTACGCAAAGAAGTTGAAGAAATGCCTATCCAGATCGGAGGGCTTCTCGTTCACTTGACCATCAGTATAGGCGTGGCCAGCAGAGAGAGTGCTGAGTCCAAAACTATCGATCAATTGATCTCAAAAGCAGATCAGGCACTTTATAAAGCCAAGCACGCTGGCAGAAATCAGGTTATTTGTTTTTAGCGAGGCATCTGCACGCAGTATCTCTGAAAGGCAAAGACACCCTAGTATTTGTAAAGGGATAAGGTGAAAGGGCGACCAATTGGTCGCCCTTTTTAGTTGATATTTCTTCACAGAGACTAGGGCTGATAAACCCTAGTCTCAGGCTTAAACGCCGCCCACGAGAACCAGAAATGATTCACAGCAACAACAGGGGAAAGAAACTCCCCTTTTAGCTCACCTTCAATCGCTTCACCAAAGATATTCCAGGTGCTGCCAGTCTCTTCATCTTTAATAAGACCATTATCAACGAGGAAACTCTTTCCATCCGAGGCATAGGCAACTGACGCACCAACATCTCTACCTGAGGCGATTTGGCCTTCATCCAGGGCAGAAGCCGTACCCTCCGTCCAGAAGACGACTATGGCTTCTCCACCGACTATATCATTGGCTACCTTTTTTTCTTCCAAGACTGTATAAGTATAGGCAACGGTCTTATCATTTAACTCAACCGTTAGAACACGTTCCATCGGTGGGAGTTGGTCGTCATAGTTGCCATCAAAAAGGAAGGGGCGTTGTGAAATATCATCATAGCCGGCATAGGGATTACGCCCATAGCTGCGATTAAAGCCCGTATCCTTGGAGAGCACATCGCCATCGGGATATTGTGATTTGTAATCTGCCCATGAGATCATCGCGGCAGGGTAAAAAGTGAGCTGCTCGCCTGTATATTCTCCGGCGATGCCATCACCTGTAGCTTGCTGCCACCAGGTCTCAGTCTGGCGGTCGTACATGATGAGATTGCTGTAACGCAAACGTCCTGTTGTACCGAAATCGAGGATCTGACCGTCAAATTCACGCTCAAAGGCGATGGCGGTATTACAAAGTGGGCAGAACGATACAGATAAGGCTTTCTCGTTGAGTACGTCATTGACGATCTCGTGCCAAGTCAAAATCTGAAGGGGATAGGCGCGGGCAATACCATCTACTTCTACGGCGATGATCGGTTCTACATCGCTGATCCACTCATCTGCGTCTTCTATGGAAACATAGCCTGGCGAATCAATAGCGGGGATGCCGTCCTTTGGTGGTCCTCCGGAAAGAATATCGCCATAGGAAACGCTGTGTTTGGAGAAATCAGTTGAAAATTGCGCCGCTGCGCCAGAGGGCGGCGATTCATCGGGAGAGAGAAGTTCTGCCTCGGGCACAGGAGATGCCTCCACAGCGGGAGCAGCTTCGGGCACGCTCGGCTCCGCAGGGGATTCTGCTGGGGGTGCTGCAGAAGTACAGGCGGCAAGGATTAAACTAAGGGTGAGAGAGATGACTATCCATCTTACAGAAAACATTAAAACTCCTTTTCTTAATAAACTCGCTGGACTACAAATCCAGCTAGAGCATTGCAAAAAAGATGGTTTTCTCTGCCACTCTCTTACTTTAGTAAGAATTAGAAGCCTTTAATCTTCTATAGAATACGCTATAATAAGCGTCATGCAAAATACTCGTGATAATGAAACTTGGTTAGAGGATTTACGTGCAGAAGGCGCAAAAAAAGAGGCTGCGCTGGAAGACCTGCATAAAATTCTATTAAGGATTTTGCCTGCGGCTTTGTCGCGTTGGCTACCTTCGTCATCGAGCCATTTTGAGACCTTCATTGAAGATACTGCGCAAGAAACAATATTACGAGTGATCGATAAACTCGATGGTTTTGAAGGGCGCAGCAAATTCACGACTTGGGTTTACAAAATTGGCGTCAATATCGGTCTTGGGCAATTGCGCCTAAAAAAGTGGAAAGAGGTTTCACTTGATAAGCTCGAAGAAGGTAACAAGCCCGATGAAATGCCCTCAGAGCGTTTCGCAGCAGATGCACCAAATCCTGAAAGCATACTCGAACGCAAAAATGTGATGGCAATGGTACAACGTATCATGAAAGAAGAGTTAACACCCCGCCAACGCAAAGTAATGATTGCAGTCGCTGTGCAAGGAAAGCCACTGGAAGTCGTTGCAGAAGAAGTAGGCAGCAACCGCAATGCGCTCTACAAATTAATGCACGATGCCCGCTTACGTTTAAAGCAACGCTTAGAGCGCGAGGGTGCTTCACCCACAGACTTATTGGCGGTGTTTAGCCAATGAAAACCATATTTGAGAAGTTTATGAACTGGATACGACCTAAAAAAGACCTTTCTGAAAAATCTTCTGCCATGACTATGCAGCTGCTCCAATCTTTGGCAATGACAAAGGATGAAGAGTATTCCTGTGATGATGCACACGCATTAATTGACCAATATGTGGAAGCAAAAAAGCGCGGAGAGGATGTTGAGAAACTAATGCCCTTGGTCAAACATCATTTGGATATGTGCCGCGATTGCTTTGAAGAATATGAAGCATTGATGGCAGCATTAGATTTTGAAGTGGATATTTAATCGATCCGCACGCAAACTTAGGCTTGCCTCCCTTTAAATAGTATTTGTGGGAAAAATGAAGAAATACCGCTAAACATAGCCCCGTAAAACGAGAAATATCTTGTATTACGGGACTTTTTATTGGAGGAAAAATGACAGACGCACTGATAAAATCCCTGCTCGTTCTCGCAGATGTAGTTGAAGCACGCGATCCTTATACAGGTGGACATGTTTGGCGGGTTTCGCAATTTTCCAAGTTATTAGCTATTAAAATGGGACTTACAGAAAAGGAAGCGATTCAAATTAGCTTGGGCGGCTATTTACATGATTTAGGGAAAGTTGCCATCCCCGACGGGATTTTACTCAAACAAGCAAAGCTATCTGAGGAAGAATACTCGGTAATTAAGACCCATCCCTCGATTGGGAAGAAACTGATCAGTGCGCATCCACTGTCAGAGATGGTTTGTAGATCAATCGTGGAACATCATGAACGCCTGGATGGAAAAGGCTATCCCTTCGGGCTGCATGGTGAAGAAATCTCCCTAGCCTCAAAAATTGTCAGCGTTGCAGATATGCTCGATGCCCTGACCAGTGTCCGCCCCTACAGGCGCGAAATGGCTTTAGAAAAAGCAATGCAAATTATGGAAAGCGGCAAGGGCACCCAATTTGACAGTGAAATGATCGATCATATTTGCGAATTGGAGCGCGATGGCGATCTTTCTCATATTATTGGGCACAGCGCGGAGGAAATTCCGCTCGTAACTTGTCCCGTCTGTGGACCAGTCATCGCCGTCCAACGCACTGCCCGCACAGGAGATAATGTTTTTTGCCGTGCCTGCAAAGGGAAGTTCATTCTCCATCAAAAAGATGATTCTTTTGAAGCAGAGATGATCGGCAAAACAGATAACCTCATAGAACTACAAGCAGAAATAAACTCCGCTGCGCTGGAAGATTTATTAAAAGATTTCACAGGTAAATTTGATTGAGAAATTAGGGTTCATAAGAGAATAAGTTTCCTCATTTTCATAAGAACAAATATATATTTGTCACTGCAAGCGTCTTTTTTCAAAGCAGTCTCCCTCACTGAGTTGGAGATTGCTTGCACCTAAAGGAGCACAGGTCGGTGGGAAAGAACCGCTTCGTAAAAACATACTTGGGTAGTTACAACGAGCGTTTGAAACGCTCGTTTTTATTTTCTGGGTATTGTTACGCTATGGATGCTTCCTATTTTCAAGAGATGTTCAAAAACAGCAACAACTTGAGGGTCTACCAAAATACCGGCTTGATCTTTTAGGTAGGCAAGAGCTTCTGCTTCTGTTAATTTTTTTCTATAGGGACGTATGCTGGTAAGCGCATCGAATATATCGGCAACAGCAAAAATACGTGCTTCAATGGGGATTTCTTCGCCCCGTAGACCTTGCGGGTACCCACTCCCATTCCAGCGTTCATGATGGCAATAAATAATAGGTAGAGCATCTTGCAAAAAGGGAATATCTTTGATGATCTCTCGTCCGATCACAGGATGTTTGCGCATGATCTCCCACTCTTCTTCAGTGAGTGCCCCTACTTTGTTGAGAATTGCATCGCTGATACCTATTTTCCCGATATCATGCAGCAAAGAACCACGTTGAAGAGAATTACGCTGGAGTTCTGTAAGGTCAAATTTCTCTCCGAGAAGATAAGCTACTTTTCCTACACGCTCACTATGTCCTTCCGTTTCCCTATCTCGTGCATCCAAAGCTGCCATGAGGGCAGTGAGGGTTTCATCATAGCTGTTCTCTAATTTTTGATAAGCACCTTTAATTTCTATTGCTTTATCACGGGAATCGATCAAGAACATCGTTCTCTCTAGTGCCATCGCTGCCTGGTTGGCCAATGTCTGCAATTTTTGTTCCTGAGACGACGCCTGCCTTTCATCTTCAATCTCTACCCACAAAACACCATATTTTCGGAGGGATGTTTTAATAGGAAGATAAATATGCACTGATGCGTCTCCACTAGCAATAGTAATTCTCTCTCCAGTTGCTAGCGTTTGCTTTACAAACTCTAAAGGGACAGTTTGATCAAAGCGGGTTCCTTCGGAGGTAATCTCAAGTGCAGTTTGAATTTTTTTATCTGGTGATGAAAAAAGAACAATTCCAGCAACAGACGCAGTTGCAAGGCGATGAGCAGCTTCCGCGATAAGTTGAGCAGCCTCTTGAATATTCTCTGTTCCGAGAATACCAGAACTTAAATTATTTAGTATAGAAGTGGTCACATTGGAAGAACGCAGTTCATCGATCAGCCAAGAACTTTCAATTGCTGCAACGGCTTGTGTCACCAGCAGATTTGCAAGAGATTCATCTTTTTTATTGAAGCCTTATTTTTGCGCCCATAGAGACTGTTTCTATTGCTTTTAGAGACCTGAACG
>CAZOOX010000152.1:0-8971 GCA_964581545.1 uncultured Anaerolineaceae bacterium | reverse complement strand
TGATAATGATTACGGGTTAATTTGTCGATACTCTGGTGCTCCAGATACCCCCAACTATTATTTTGGTATCATCAGCAGCGATGGCTTCGCGGTTGTAGGAAAAGTAACTGCTGGAAGCATGGAATATTTGTCTAGTGAACAAATGCAACCAAGCGATGCAATTAAACAAGGCTCAACAACAAACCGCCTACGTATAGACTGTGTTGGCAGCAACATTGCGCTATTTGTCAATGGGCAACAGGTTGCTACAGTATCAGATGCATCTTATACGAGCGGCGATGTCGGCTTCCTTGCAGGCACCTTCGAAATCCCTAGCACTGAAATACACTTTGATAATTTGCTCGTTAGCAGACCATAATACCTAAACTCTCTGACCAAAAAGGGATGAGTTTTTTGAAGACTCATCCCTTTTTCTATTCCGAAGAGAAAGCGCTGCCAAGTACGATGACCCGGTATTTTTTTAGAACAAAAGAAATCAGGGTTGATAAACCACAAAGTCGTCAAAGATCACGTCCAACTCACCTTCTTCAAAAGTGCCTGCCAATAAACCCACATCTCCCTCGGCAAAATCATAATCCTCAACCAAGGCAAGCGGGGAATCATTTACATAAAAACGCAAGGTGCTTCCCTGACAATCTGCACGCAAATGATTGATGGCAATTCCTGTTTTTATTGCACTCGAATATTGCATGGCATTCTGCCCCAGTAAGATCTGCTCACCATCCTTCACTTTCCCTACTGCATAATAACCATCTGTGCTGATTACAAAGAAATAATAATTCAGGTCATCTCTATGACGACAAATGACCCCGATCCTGTTAGATTCAGGGCCAGCGTATCTCAAACTATCTACTTCAATGCGGGCGTCACCAAAATTCAAGTTTGGTGTTGCCCAATAATTTAGCCCAGCATCGTGAACATAAAAGCGAAAGCCGCCGGCATTGTATCCCATCACGCCTTTGTCATTAACTAGCGTTGTCCATCCATTTACCCCTGTTGAAAAATCATCATCCAAAAGAATATCTCCAGGCATTGGAAGAGGCTCTGGTTGACAAGCGGAAAGAACTAAAGAAAGCAAAAAGATTAAAAGGAAAATTTTAGATTTCATCACTTTATTTACTCCTGAAAATATGCTTCTAAAAATCGTAATGCTTGCTCTTTCACAGAACCTTCCTGAGAAAGATCGCGAGCTTGCACAAGTGCTTGATATGCTAATTCCTGATGGCTATGCTTCAAATAAAAATGTCCTAAATGAAGGTGTGCCGATGCCAACTGAGGGTCTAATTCAATCGCGCGCAGAAGTGCAGCTTCTGCATCTTCATCCTGGCCTAATTCAAGATGAACCCATCCCAACGTGTCTATATAAAGCGCATTTTCAGGGCTTATCTCAAGTGCCTTTTGCGCGGCAGGCAAAGCAACATCCGCTAATTGTACAGAATATTGTACAGAAAATCGAGAAAGTAAATGCCAATATAATGGATTTTCTGGTGCCAAAGAGACCGCTTTTTCGTAAGCGGCCAAAGCGGGGGGTAAATCACCGACAAGTGCATAAATTTTGCCCAACTCAGAATACCAATGCGCGTTCTCAGGATTCAAACTCACAACCACTCTAATATCTTGCAGCGCCTTTTCAAATTCTTCTTGTCGCTGCCAGTAAAGACTTCGCAAGGAGAGAGCTAAGGTCGAATTTGGATCGAGATCGAGAGCTTTTTCTAAGTCTGGGAGCGGATTCTCGCCAATATGCTGTTTTGCCTCCCCCAACCACGCCCAAGCGGATGCGTTCTCAGAACGGGCTTGCGTAGCGTTGGTAAACATCTCGGCAGCGAGTACCCACTCACCGACTGAGGCAAGCCCGCCCCCAAGCAGGATCAACTTTTCAGCGGGGTCGCTCTCCAGCGATGCCAAATTCAGGGATGTACGCAATGTCTCCACAACGGGAGCAAACTCATCATCCAGGCGTGACGCGAGAAGCAACTCATCCAATGCATCTTCCGGGGAATCTATTATCAGCAATAACCCCAGACGATAATGCAGATAAGCAGAATCATCATCTATTTGCTCACCGGAAAACCACTGCTCAAGCGCTTTTTTTTCTGCAACTCTATCGCCTGTTTCATAGTAATACATGGCCAAACGATTGTAAAATATAAGGTGATCAGGATAATTTTGAAGGCCTTCTTGCCAAATGACAAAAGCATCTTCATGACGATCTCTTCCCCACATCTCCATGCCCAACAAATCCCAGCCAGTAGCTGAAAGAGCGTCTTCCTGCTTGGCAATTTTCAAAGCTTTAAACGCTTCTTCTTTTTGCCCCAACTCGCTTCTCATTAGACCGACTGCTTCCCACAGATCATCCCGCCAAAAAAGACGATTGGCTGCAAGCTCATAGTTATCGGCAGCATATTGATAGTCGCCTTCAACCTCAGCTTGTTGCGCAGCTTTCTCATTGCGAAAACCCAAAACAATACGCGGCGAAATAATGAGGGTAAGTAGTATAATGATTATTACGATTCTTTTAAGCATTCAATGCCTTTGCTACTTTGCTAACTCTCGTCAGCTTTCTAGCCCTTGCTACCTTATTATTATATTGCAAATTCGTTCCTTCATTCTGATTTACAACAAAAAAGAAGTATAATCTTTCTACAGCCTTATGAATGAACTTTTCCTAGAACTCACCTCCATACTCGTTGCCGCACCAGGCAACTTAATTTACCATCTGGTACTGGCGTTTTCGATTGGCGGTTCTTTGCAAGTTGCCCTAAACCATTGGCGATCAAGCCGCTTTCCACAAGTTCGACGCACAATTTTAGGACTTAGTATTCTCTTGTTGGGGCAAGTGATTCTTTTTGCCGTTAGTGCAATATCTTGGCGGGCATTGATCGATCCTGTAATGGTTCTTCCTCCGCTTGATCGCGCGATCACCTTATTTAGCCTCATTTGGATTTCATGGCTTTGGATTTTCCCTGAGCCAAATAGGCCCGCTGATGCTGGCAATGCCCTTTTAAGCATTCTCGTTTTTACAGGCTTAGCCTTAAGCTATGTTGGTTGGGTAGAGATTTTTGCTGCGCAAAGATATAACCAAATACTCCAAGATACAATTTGGCAATCTTTCTCTCTGGGGTTGATTATCATCGCAGGTTTGATCCTTTCCATCCGCAGACCCAATGGCTGGAATCAAGGGGTGATCTTTTTTGCTTTGGCCTTTTTGGGTCATATCCTCCACATTATATTCGGACATGGTCAGGGGAACTTCCCAGGCATCGTGCGCTTATTCTATATCGCGGCCTATCCCATTCTTTTTACACTTTCGCAACGCTTCCCTGCACCGACGCCTGTCTCAGCAAGTCACCATACACCGACCATTGTGCAGAAAAAAGATGGCCCTATTCGCGAAAGACGGCGCTATAGCACTGATCCGAAAACATTTCACGCGCTGCTCTCTCTGGCATCTGAAGTTGATGCAGACAAAACGAATCACGCTATTACGCGAGCCATTGCTCAAACCATGCTCGCCGATTTGTGCTTTTTGATCTATCTGATTGAAGACACAAAACAAATGGTCATTGCCAGCGGATATGACTTGATCCGCGAGGAAAATCTCGAAGGCTCTAGCCTGAACAAAGAAGTTATCCCCATGCTGGCAAATGCTCTCCAGCGCGGAAAATCTCTGCGATTGCCCCAAAGCAGCACATCCCCCGACCTTCAAGGCTTGGGAGAATTACTCCACCTTGCCAATCCAGGACACCTACTCAGCGCACCTATTTTGGATGAGAGAAAGACATCTATCGGTGGTGTTCTGCTTCTCTCTCCCTACTCAAATCGATTATGGAATCCTGACGACCAAACTTTCTTGTCAAGCATATCTGCATCTCTACTCTCTATTATCCAGCGTGGTAAAAAACTAGAGGAGATTAAACGCGGCAGAGAAAGAATTGAAGAGGTTTCTAATGAATACCGCCTACAAATTGCATCTCTTCGCGATGAAAAGAATAGATTAGCAACTGACCTGGAAAGAATTGAAAAAAATGCTGAGCAAAGAGAAGACCAGAGCGAAAGCGTAGAAGCGCTACTCGCTCTCCAGGAAGAAGCACAAGGAGAGATCGCGAAACTCCAAAAAGAAATTGAGATCCTGAATACGCGCCCACCAGTATCCGCTTCAGAAAATGTCATTACAACAGAAAATCTCGGCTCGGCCCATGCAGAAGGAGAATTAAGAACTGCGCTCGCTGAGCTTGCTCACTTGCAAAACCAACACGCAAAAGCAAATTTGAGAATTCTCGAACTGGAAAGCGGTCCATCCAAAGAGGACCCTGGCGAGCAGGCAGCCGTTATCGCCTCTATTTCACAAGAGCTACGACAACCAATGTCATCCATTGTTGGCTACACAGACCTTCTCCTCGGAGAATCTGTCGGCATTTTGGGCGCATTACAACGAAAATTTGTAGAACGCATCAAAGCCTCCATTGAACGTGTGGGCAACCTTGTCGACGATATTATTCAAGTTTCCACACTCGAAGTTGGGCTTACCGAGCTAAAAACCGAGCCCGTTGACCTGAACACCATCGTTGATAACGCAATGTCATATACGAGCAGTCAGGCGCGCGAGAAAAATATTTCCATTCACCTTGAACTGCCCAAAGAACTCCCGCCCATTCATGCCGATACCGATGCCCTCCAGCAAATTTTAATCCACTTGCTGCAAAATGCAGGGGCAGCATCTCCCGTAGATGGCACAGTTACTTTGCGTGTCAAAAACCACAAGGAAAAAGACCAAGACTTCATCCTGCTGCAAGTTGCTGATACTGGCGGCGGAATTCCCGGCGAAGATATTCAACGCGTTTTCACACGCCTATACCGTGCCGAAAATGTTCTTATTCAGGGCGTTGGCGATACTGGCGTGGGTCTCTCTATTGCAAGAACGCTCACAGAAGCCCAAAACGGCCGGATTTGGGTCGATTCTGAAGAAAATGTTGGTGCTACATTCAGCGTTTTATTACCTGTTTCGCGTTCTGATACAAACGAGAACTAAAGGGGAAATATGCAAGCCTTGCGTCAACTCGGTGGCAGCATTCTAATTGGCACAATTTCCTTTCTGCTGATCCTCGGTGGTCTCTCGACAGCTTTAGCAGAAGAAAGCATCAACAAACCTCCGCTCACCATAACGGAGACAAGCCTCCCCACGAGCGTTTCGGCGGATGTGAAAACCGCGACGCTCTCAGCCCCCGGTTTGCTTCCGACTGCGACCATCGTCTCATCCCCATCCCCTACCGCTACAACCCCCGCCCCTGTCGTTTGCCCCGCCCCTAGCGGATGGCAACCTTATATCGTCCAATCCGGAGAAAGCTTAGACAGTTTGGCTACACGCTACGGAACAACAACAGATATACTCAAAACTGCAAATTGCCTTGTCGGGACAACCTTGTTGCCAGACACGCAAATCTACGTTCCCTCCGCGCCAACCCTAACACCAATCCCCTGTGGTCCGCCCTCAGGATGGATTTTCTACACCGTGAAAACAGGAGATAATTTATACAGAATAAGCCTTTCCTACCGCACTAGTGTGCCGCAATTACAAAGTGCTAATTGCTTGGGCTACTCAACGCAGATCAAAGTGGGGCAAAAACTATATGTGCCCAATGTGCCAACCAGCACCCCTGAAACGACAAATACACCTACACCTACACCAACAGCAACGGCTACACAATTATCTACAACAACACCAACGGTTACTGCCTCGGCAACCTCTATGCCTACAGAAACGCCCACAGCGACAGAAAGTATTGCTGCGCCAACAGAAACGCCTACGGCTACGAATACAGAAAGCCCCACATCAACATTCACCTATACGCCCGAACCCTAAGGCATGTTTTT
This sequence comes from uncultured Anaerolineaceae bacterium, assembly GCA_964581545.1. GTDB lineage: Bacteria > Chloroflexota > Anaerolineae > Anaerolineales > Villigracilaceae > Desulfolinea. Next base: position 3,100 of record CAZOOX010000152.1, on the reverse strand, counting down.
TCGTTTGCGTTACTTCCTCTGGGGAATTTTAAGTGTCGCTGCTTTGGCTGGTTGTCAAAGCACTGCTAACTTACCTGAAACCCGATCTGTAAAATCTCCTCCCTATCTTCTCGTTACACCTAATTTAGAGGGAACAGCAACGCCTACGCCCTTTCAGCCAGATTACAATGCACCTCCTACAATGACAGCTGCGTCACCGCTCCCAACCGCTACTTTGGATAAAAACGTGACCGCCACAGCAACCCTTACACCCTGGGCGACAAATACATCCGCGCAACCACCTACAAATACACCGGGAGCATATATCACCGCAACACCTAATTTCTATGGCGATGAATGGGAAGATTACCCGCCACCATCCGTTTACCCAATTTCAACAACGATCCCTTTCCCTGTAGGGATGCTCTCTCAACCAGAAAACCAAATTAATATTCTTTTGCTCGGCTCGGATATTCGCCCGAACTCGACCAGTTTTCGGACAGATACAATCATTTTGCTAACCATAGATAAGAATTCTGGCAAAACAAATCTGACATCTTTTCCGCGCGACCTGTATGTATACATCCCCGGCTGGACGATGCAGCGCATCAATACCGCAATGGCTCATGGCGGATACGACATGCTAGGAATGACGATGGCCTATAATTTTGGCGTTTACCCCAATCATTTCGTGATGGTCAATTTCTCCAATTTCGTAGAAATCATCAACAGTCTGGGCGGGATAGAAGTAGAAGTAGGCGAAGATTTCTCTGATCAGCGCACAGGATTTGATTGGTATCAGGTCAAAAAAGGGACTGTCCAAATGGATGGCGATACAGCACTATGGTATATTCGCTCGCGCTATACGAGCAGTGATATAGATCGTCTCCGCCGCGCGCAAGAGGTTATTCAGGCAATTGGGTATAGGCTATTAAGTTTTGACGTGCTAAAGCGCGCCCCAGAGCTATATAGAATTTATAAAGATAGCGTTACGACAAATATAGGGCTTGGCGACATAACCACCCTCCTCCCCGCAGCAAAGATATTGGTCAACACACAGGATATTAATCGCTATGCAATTGGCTATGGTCCCGTTTACGATTGGACAGAGCCTTATACAGGTGCAATGTTGCTCCTGCCAAACAGATATAGAATTATGCCGATCATGCGTGAGGCGTTGAATGTAAGATGAAATTTCTTATTCTCAATGCGCTAAACCACAGTAAGCGGAAAAATGAATACAGACTGGAATAGTGCCTACAAGCATCATCCGTATACAGAGAAAGAGCCTCATCATGGGGTGCTTCAATTTATAAGTCGTTTGAAAAAAGACTCCAATAGGCAAATTCTGGATTTAGGTTGCGGCGATGGAAGACATCTTATATTCTTGGCAAAGCAAGGATATCTTCCTGTTGGTGTTGATAATGCATTATGGGGCTTGCGCCAAGCAAAAGAATGGGCAGAGAAAGAAGGCTTAGAAATAAAATTTCTATACGCAGACATGGCTTTTTTGCCTGTGCAGGATGAATGCTTTGATCAAATAATTTCAATCCAAGTAATTCATCATCAACCGATATGCAGAATTCAAAAAACACTTAAGAATATAAGACGCTTGCTACGAGAAGAAGGCAGCTTCTATTTCACAGTACCTAAATACCCACCAAGAAAGTGGAAAAACAATAACTATCTAGAGATTGAGCATCACACTTTTGCTCCAACAGAAGGATTTGAGAAAGGCATTCCGCATCATTTCTTTACAAAAGATGAGTTAAGAGCCGAGTTGAAAGATTTTGAGATTATGGAAATTAAGGATGATTCCGAGAAGCATTTGAGCGCTCTTGTTTCTAAAACAAACTCAACAAATTAGTTACCTTAAAACCCAAACACCCTCGATGAGGGCGTTTAGCCGATCATGCCTGAGGCATTGAGTGTGCGCTAGCTAGTGCATAATCAAGGAATCTTTTTGGAAAAGCCCCCCTCTAATTCCCCCCGCTTGCGCGGGGGGGGACATGAGGTATCACGCCGCCTAAGCGCAAGTTCGCCCAAAGAAGAACAGTCAATCGTAACTCAGACTCTCGAAAATAATACAATGCAAATGGATCATGAACACCTTATTCCCGGAGCCAAGAAAATAGTTGAAACATGCCTTCAGGTTCGACAGAACGAAAGAGTGGTTGTGCTAGTTGATACGCCAAATAGCCGAGTTGGCAACGCATTGGCAAAGATGGTTAGGGTCTTTGGTGGTGAACCAGAGATCATTATGTTCGAACCTCGTTCAGCGCATGGTGAAAATCCTCCACTTTCAGCGGCATCCGCACTTGCCAAAGCGGACGCTGGAATTCTAGCAGCATCCTATTCGTTAGCCAGTTCACAGGCACGGTTAGATGCCACCAAGGCCGGAGTGCGCATCATCAACATCCCCGCTTGCTCGGAGGAATTATTTGCTTCACCCGCAATGCAAATTGACTTCCTTGCCATGAAGCCATTAGTAGAGAGACTCGGTGAAATGCTGACGCAGACAAAACTTGTCGAAATTCTTACTGCAGCGGGGACAGACTTGCACATCGAGTTGTGCGGCCGGAAAAGTATTGACCAGACCGGGCTTGCGCATGCCCCTGGCACATGGTCGCCAATGCCGAATATCGAATCTGCGATTGGCCCAAAGGATGACGGTATCAATGGCGTATTCGTCGTTGACGGCGTTCTAATCCCAGGAGGGGTTCCGTCTACACCGGTTCGGGTCGAGATTGAGAACAGCCGCGTTACAAATGTGGCCGGGGCAAAAGATGCAGAAGCTTTTTCCAGCTTACTGGACAGTTATGATCACCCAAATATAAAACAGGTTGTTGAACTTGGTTTTGGGCTAAACCCGAAATCACAGGTTGGCAGAGGGTTTATGGCTGAGGACGAGAGTCAATGGGGCACCGTGCATATCGGGATCGGTGAAGGACGTACATTCGGCATAAACAACCCGGCTCCTGCCCACATGGATATTGTGGCGATGGAAGCAACGGCTATTTTTGACGGCAAGGTGATTCTTAACAAAGGAAGCTATCAAATAAATGGAGTAACTACTCAGCTTTCTAATGGCATGAAGGGTTTTCCAAGTAATGCCTTCTGG
>CAZOOX010000151.1:0-8979 GCA_964581545.1 uncultured Anaerolineaceae bacterium | reverse complement strand
TTCTCCTGAGTTTATTGCTGCTATTGTGGCTTTGCACTTAGTTTACACATGAGCCTCTTTCTTTTGCTTCTGGCGGTGATCGTGATATATGCCGATATTGACGTACAACGAATGAGCCTCATCGCATTAGCTATTGCAACAGCATCTTTCTATTGGCGCTTATTTCCGCTCATCAAAAAAATGGATAAAAGGGGAGAAATTGATCCTAAAAATTATTCCGCTGTTTTGGGTGTGATGATATTTGTCTTTATCACCGTGTTTTTAGTTGCTACCATTCTCTAGTATTGATGAAGCAATCTATCGTATATACAATCTCAAAGCGAAGTAATTCATCGTAGGAAAACACAATGAATTCTCGACAAATCCGCGTCACCACCATATGCATCATCCGCAAAGGTGACTCTATTCTCGTCTTCGAAGGCTACGACCCTACTCGGTCGCAGATCTTTTACCGTCCACTCGGTGGGGAGATAGAGTTCGGCGAATACAGCCTTGATGCGCTCCGCCGTGAATTCCGCGAGGAGTTAGGCACAGAGTTACTCAATCTCCGTTACATACAGACGCTCGAAAATGTCTTTACCGCTTACGGTAAACCCAGCCATGAAGCCATTTTCATCTACGAAGGCAATTTTGCAGATAAAAGCTTCTATAATAAAGATGTTATTATTGGAAAAGAAGATAACGGCGAAAGTTTTGAAGCAAAATGGATGCCGATCTCTGATTTTCAAGCCGGAAAGTTTCCCCTATAACCCGATGGGCTATTAGCCCTCTTAATAAAATAAGGAATAAAAAATGAACAAAGAATACAAACTCGTCCACATCGAAAAGCCCGAGGAAGGCGCCTGGGGCATCATTGGAGGCGGTCTTTCCACCTTCAACAAAAAGCAGGCAGGCGACAACAATTTTGAGCGCCTTTGCTATGCTATCCAAAACGAAAGCGATGAGATCGTTGGCGGCGTTCTCGGCGAGATCTATTGGGGCTGGCTCTATGTCGACCTACTTTGGGTCAAAGACGAACTGCGCGGGCAGGGCTATGGGCACCAGTTGCTCACAAAACTCGAAGCCGAAGCCATCCAACGCGGCGCAAAACACGCCTATCTCGACACCTTCAGTTTCCAAGTCCCCGACTTCTACAAAGATCACGGCTACAAAGTCTTCGGCGAACTAGCCGATTTTCCTCCAGGCTATCAGCGCTATTTCTTTAGAAAAGAACTAAAATAGGATTTATGGAAACTGCTCCAAAAAAATCGCTCGCTGATAAATTAAAATCCTTGGGAGTGAAAAAAGGAAGGTCGGAACACCCTCAACCCAAACTTGCTGCGCGTGTCCCCATCGAGCAGGTGTTGAAAGGCGATTACCGCCAAACGCATTATGGAGAGAGCTTCGTCTACGAACAACAGTTTCCGTTAAATATCCCCCACGGGCACATCTCACTGCGCCCCACACCTTTCCCCAAAATTTTGGCAGAATGGGCTAAAGATGAGCGCATTAGCCAAATGCCCATCGAGAAATTTCTCTTCTTCGACACAGAAACCAGCGGATTATCAGGTGGCACAGGTACATACGCCTTCATGGTCGGCGCAGGTCGTTTTGAAGGGGATGAATTCATTCTCGCACAATTCTTCCTGCGCGACCCTGCCGAAGAACCAGCCGTGCTCGAAGCCCTTGCCGAGTTTATTGCGCCGTGTGAAATTCTAGTTAGCTATAACGGCAAATCTTTCGATGCGCCGCTTTTGCAAACACGTTACAAATTGCATGCAATACCCATCCCCTTTGAAGGTTACGCGCACCTTGACCTTCTACATCTCGCCCGCCGCCTGTGGAGAGATAGACTCACATCACGCACGCTGCAATCTATTGAAGAACATATTCTCGGCGTAGAACGCACCGCCGAAGAAGTGCCGGGATACGAAATCCCCTACCTTTATTTTGATTATCTTCGCGATAGAGACGCCACCCCAATGAAAGGTGTTTTCTACCACAACGAGATAGATATCCTTTCGTTGGCAGCCTTGCTCAACCACGCAGCAGCGATGCTTTCGGACCCTTTTGGCGAAAGCGTGGAATATAGCCTTGATGTGATCGCCATCGCCAAGATATTTGAAGACCTGCGCTATTGGGATGAAGCCGCAAAGCTTTATGAACACGGCCTAACGCAGACACTCCCCGAAAAGGATTTCGCCAAAGCGGTAAAAAGATTGGCGGTACTGCAACGCAGGCGCGGAGATATTGAGGAAGCTGTCAGATGGTGGGAACAGGCAGCAGGTGAGGGTCATATTTATGCACATGTTGAGTTAGCAAAACACTATGAGCATCGCATCAAAGACCTCGAATTGGCAGAAGATGCCACTCACCGGGCACTCAGTTTGGTCAACGTGAGCCAGCTTCAGGATTACGAGCGAAGCCACTGGGAAGACGAATTATCGCACCGACTAAAGAGATTAAAACGCAAGATGAGCAAAGGCGAGAATCTACCGATCAGGAAAAGAAATGAAACCACAGATTAAATTAGCAACAACCAAAACGCCCGATGGCGGAGAAATGGGACTTTATCAGCACGACCGGGATTTTGCGATCAAAGTCAACGGACAACAATTAATGAGCAGCAGACAGCACGAATCTGAATTGGCGCTCGCGCGTTTGGGATGCGCCCATCTTTCTGCTCGAGAAGCACCGCGCGTATTGATCGGCGGTTTGGGGATGGGCTACACCTTACGCCAAACACTGGAAATGCTCGGTGCAGACGGAAAAGTGATCGTGAGCGAACTTTTGCCTGATGTCGTTGAGTGGAACAGCACTTTTCTAAAAGAGCTTAATGGGAAATCTCTGAAGGATGAACGTGCCGAGATCAAAATTGGCGATATAAACCCCTTGCTTGCCAAATCGTCAAATAGCTTTGACGCAATTTTGCTCGACATTGACAATGGCCCCAGCGCAATAACGGATTTAGGGAATGACCAGCTTTATACACGAGCTGGCATGGAAAATTGCAGGCGTGCGCTCCGTGAGAAGGGATGCCTGGCTATTTGGTCGGCGGAGTCAAGCAAAGAATTTGAGCAACTTTTGATGAGTTGTCGCTTTCATGTACGGCGTTACAAAGTTCCAGCCTATGCGGGGACACAAAGAAACTCGCGTTTTATTTGGGTTGCCACAGAAAATGCAAAACTCCTGCCGCCGGGCGGTGGCGAGCCGCGCCCAGCAAAAAAGAAAAAGCCAAAGGGGAATAAATTCACGCATCGTAGACGCGCGGCAAAGAAAGGAAAGCGTTGACCTTTCCGCAATGCTTTGAAATTACAGCGCTGGCCATATCATTGCAAGCGAAGTTTACCTAACGAAAAAACTTCTTCGCAAAAACATGGCTATATTTTTTCACACTACATTTTTTCGATAAGGTGTTCTTTCACACAAAAGTAGTGACATCTCCCACAAGTCCGATTCTCTGACATTTAGTATAGTTGGAAAATAAAAAAGGAGAATTATCCCTATGCCCTCAACAACCGATAATCTAAAAGAAGCCTTTGCCGGTGAAAGCCAGGCATTCCAAAAATATACCGCCTTTGCTGCTAAAGCCGAAAAAGACGGCTTTGGCAATATCGCTCGTTTATTTCGTCTGACAGCCCAAGCCGAGCAGATCCACGCAGCCGGGCATCTAAAAGCCCTCGATGGCGTTGGCTCTACTGCCGATAATTTGCAGGCAGCTATTGACGGCGAAACCTACGAAGCTAAAAAGATGTATCCCCCAATGCTTGAACAAGCTGAAACAGAAAGTCATAAAGCAAAACGCATGTTCAAATATGCTGTAGAGGCTGAAGAAGTTCATGCAGAGCTATACACAAAGGCTCTTGAAGCTGTCAAAGAAGGTAAAGACCTAGACACAGACTTTTTCCTTTGCCCCATCTGTGGACATATTGAGTTTGGTGCGCCCCCTGAAAAGTGCCCGATTTGTAATGTTCCAGGGTCAAAGTATATAAAAGGCTAAATAGAGCCCATTTTATAAAAAAACGCCACTGAAATTTTCAGCGGCGTTTTTTTTCATTAAGCCATATTGGTTTCTTTACGATATTTTTTCAAGGCTTCCCAGCCAACCATCTTCTTGTTTGCTTCATCCCACAAACGCAGTTGCATTGTTTTTAAACTCGACCAAATACTAAGGGGTTTTACTTGAAAGAGCGGGTTCTCTTCAAAGCATTGCTGCAATTTATAGTTCGGAATTCGCGACCCCAAATGATGAATATGATGGTAGCCGATATTCCCTGTAAACCACTGCAAAATAGCAGGTAGTTCATAAAGCGAACTGCCATCCATTGCGGCTTTGTAGAAATCCCAGTTCTCTTGTCGTTCCCAGTAAACGCCTTCGTAATTATGCTGCACGTAGAACATCCACACGCCTGCCGAAGTGCCAAAAAGCAAAACGGGCAATTGCACGAGCAGGTAAGTTTTCCAGCCCACAAGCCAAATCAAACCAGAAACAATCAGAACTAACGCAAGATTTGTCCACCAAATACTCGCACGTTCCTTTTTACCGTGCGAAGGCAAGGGGATACGTTTCACAATTGCAAAAACAGTCATTGCACCAATTGTAAACATCACCAAAGGATGGCGCATGATACGATACCAAACTTTTTTCCAAAAGGGCGCGGCGAGATATTCTTCTACTGTCCAGGTATCTACATCACCGATTCCACGTTTGTCAAGATTACCTGCATTTGCATGGTGAACATTATGTTCGTGCCACCAAAGTTGCCATGGCGTATAGGCCAAAATACCAGTGATAATGCCCACAATCAAATTTGCACGTCTCGACTTGAAGAAAGAGCCATGTCCGCAATCATGGAAAATGATAAATGTGCGCACCATAAATCCCGCAGTGGGGATGGACAACAAAAGCGTCAGCCAATATGAAATACCCACACTCCAAAACATGATCGCCCAAAGCGTAATATATGGCACAACTGTATTCACAATTTGCCAAATGCTACGCCATGCATCGGGTTGATATTTCTTGATAATGCTCCGCCAATCCACTCCGTCAAAACGACTCATATTCATAGATTTCTCCTAATTAGAAAGTTTTCACAAAGCTATTTTACCCTGTCTTTTCTAGGATGTACTACCACTTCGCTCTTCTTTTAGCTTGCTGAGGGTTTAAAAAAAGCAGATATGACGAGGAGCAGCTTTTCGTAAAATCCTCCTCGTCAAAAATATCTAACTCATCTCGAATAGGGTAAAATTGGGCGGCACAAAACACATCTACAAGGTTACAAAAGAAAAAGGAAAACACTGGCAAAATGGAAGAAAACCTATCAAAAAACATAAGCAAATGGGCTGTAGAATATCGCAGCCTTTGGAAAAAATACGTCTATAAACTGATCGGAGCTGAGATATCAACTACAACCGAATTTTCTGATGAATGCATTCAAATCGCGCCAGAAAACCATGATACAGGATTATTGTTTGAAGCAATCACCTGCCAATCCAAGTCATTAGCGAAGGACATCAGTGAAATTGAAGATCACCGCCAAAAGAAGAAAAAACGCTATACATTCCTGATTAATGGAAACTTCAACTACCTATCAGATATTCAGGCTCAATTGCAAGAACTACACAAGAAGTTATCACGTCATTCGCGCATCTTCCTTGTTATCTACAATCCTTTCTTTGGATTCTTTTATAGCCTGGCAAGTTGGTTGGGAATTCGCAAAGCCCCCAAACCTAATGTTTATATAACAGAAAAAGATCTAAATACCTTTACGAAACTAGCAAAGTACGAAATTGTTCGTACAAGACCTACTGTTTTTCTCCCCTTCTATATCCCTTTTATATCCGACTTTCTCAATAGTTTTCTCCCCATAATTCCACTGATAAGAAAATTATCTCTGGTCTGGTTGGTTGTCTTGCGTCCCATCATTCCTGAAGAAGATAGCCCTTCTTTATCAATTATCATTCCCGCCCGTAACGAAAGCGGAAATATAGAAGACGCCATAAAAAGAATACCTGAATTCCCCAATACCGATATCGAGATCATATTTGTCGAAGGAAATTCAACCGACGACACCTGGGAACAAATTCAGGAACAAGTTAAAAAACCAAGAGAGCCTTTTTCCATCAAGGCCTTCAAGCAACCAGGCAAAGGGAAAAACGATGCTGTCCGCGTTGGTTTTGACAACGCCACAGGAGAACTTGTCACCATTCTGGATGCAGACCTAACAACTCCACCTGAGATGCTGCCGCGTTTCTATAATGCTTATAATAAGGGTCTAGGTGATTTTATTAACGGCAGCCGTCTTGTATACCCCATGGAAAATGAAGCAATGCGTTCTCTAAATCGCCTGGGGAATATCTTTTTTAGCAAGGTTCTATCATGGGTATTAGGGTTACCAATTAGCGACTCTTTATGTGGCACAAAATTTTATCCCCTCCACGACTACAAAAGATTTATTCTCTGGCGCAACAAATTCGGCGACTTTGATCCATTTGGTGATTTTGAAATGCTTTTCTCCGCCTCTGAATTAGCCCTTGGCGTAATCGATATTCCCATTCAATATCGTGCACGAACTTACGGAGAAACAAATATCAGTCGTTTTCGCAATGGGCTGGAACTTTCTCGTATGACAACAATTGGGTTTTTCCGAGTCTTATTAGGTAAAAGAATTCCTATAAAATTGCTGCTTCAAAAAAACAAGCAAGCATAAAAAACATGATTTAGACATCACTCCATGAACAAAATATTTTCAAACAAAAAAGACCTGATTTTAAATGCGATCTTAGGCAGCCTACTCTTTTTTAGCGCAGGGCATCATCTACTTAACTTCTGGGAGCAACCTCTTCTTAAAATGCTCCTTCTATTTATTCTCTTTGCCCCCCTTTTTGCTATAGGATTATCCTTATTTATAAAATGGATAATGCCGCTGCTTGAAAAAACCCCTAAAAAACGCCTGTATCTTCTTATTATCTCTGCGCTAATCGTTGGAAGTCTTCTTAGTGCAAAGAACTATCGGAACCCTGAAGCTTATCATGTTGTGCAAATTACCCCTCTGCTTCAAAGCAGTGAAAGCATCAGAATCGCCGAAATCAAAGCAGGGAAAAGAGTATTAGAAATAAAAGAAACAGAAATTAAAGAAGCAGGTTGGCAGAGAGAAGAAGAGTTTATTGTCGCAACAGAAAACGCTCAAACAATTATTATTTCCTTCAAGGCCGAAAGCAATGCCCCTGTAATTATCCTACTAGATGCCTTTCCTGAGGGGGGGAAAATAGATATTTCTCTAAACAGAGATAGAGGAAGCACTGACACACACCGTAAAACTCAGGGGCAAACTAAACTGACACTCACATCCCAATATAGAGGCATCCCAAACTGGATATTCCCCCCTCTTTTAGCGCTCTCTGATCTTCTTTTCTTTAGTGCCATCGTACTTATATTATTACTCATTCAAGAAAGAGGCATGATACTATCAGCATCTTTGCAGCCAATTCCCGTTAATCATCGGCGAAATCTTTTCATATTATTAGGAATTAGTATAGCAATCCATTTATTCAATATTCTCACCGTCCCCCTCATCCTGGATGTGGATACACCAGGTTATTTACAGGGTGCTGCTTATTTTATAGAACACGGGAATTTAGATGGTACAAGCCCTGTGCGCGGCATAGGGTCCACTTTTCTCTTTACGCCCATCCTTTTTCTTTTTGGACGTAACCCTTGGGGTATGAAAATATTCTTGCATCTTTTTGCAATAGCATGTATCCCTCTAGCATATAAAATTGGCTGGCAATTAACAAAAAAAGAGAGCGCAGCGTTTCTATCTGGTTTTTTTGCCATGATATCGCCTGACCTGATGCTCTATTCAAATTATTTATGGTCAGATCTTATCAATTTATTTGCTGCTTTGGTCTATCTGACAGCATTACTTTCCTCCCTTAAAAAGCCCACATTTTCCCGCATTCTAGCTCTGATGCTGATTAACTCGATGGCAATACTTTTTCGTACAGAAAGCATTGTTTTGCTTCCCATAGGTGCGTTTTTTCTCTTTTGGAAAGCCCTTAGCTTCTTTGATCTAAAAGCATGGAAAAATAATAAAGCCTTAAAAGAACAAGGCAAAACAATAAAAATAGTATGGCAAACTATTTTCTCTCTCCTTTTAGCCATCATCCCTATTGTTTTATCTGCAGCGCATAATAATAGAATACACGGCTTCTTTGGGCTTAATAGTTATGCGGGAGAATCCTTCTACGATGGCTGGGTCTATTACGGAGATGCTAGCAAGCTGAATTTTTCTAATCAAAACTCAGAAGCTATTCAGCTCATCAATCAATCCATTGAAAAGCACCCTATTATTATCACAGACAAAAGCAATGTTGCCACAGGCTGGGAAATCTACCCGAGTCTCCTAAAATCGGGTTATACATCTGAAGAAGCGATGGATATTTTTGCACAAGCTACATTCGATTCCATCACAAATGACTGGGGGCTCACCTTTCAGTTCTTAAAACTAAAAATGGGTAAAGGCTTAACCCCTGCTATCACTCATATAAAAAGCCTTCCCCTCCCCGGAGAAACACCCGATCCTGGCACCGTAAAAGAAAATTTCTACGACCTTGAAAAATTGAGCATCCCATATCTAATCAATATCCAAAGAAAAATAAACGCAGCCTTACCCACCTTTTACTTCCAGATCTACCCCTATATTATTTGGATGATCGTCCCATCCATCTTTTTCGCTCTCTACAGAAAGCCATCCATTCTTTGGGTAGCTTTCTTTGTTGTTACTTTAACCCGAACTTTTATGCCGATCATCATGGGAGCGGCACTTTGGCGTCTTATCCTAGCTGGGCTTATCCCTTTACAAATTTCAGCGGTTGCATGGTACTCTATTCTTCTACAAGGGGTTTCAAAAAGCAGAACATCCTAAATCTTTATAGCATCCCAAGAACAATACCTTCGCCACTTAGGGCGAAGAAATCATTGATTTAGCAGAGTGA
>CAZOOX010000150.1:0-9114 GCA_964581545.1 uncultured Anaerolineaceae bacterium | reverse complement strand
TTGCGTTCACTCTGCTAAATCAATGATTTCTTCGCCCTAAGTGGCAAAGGTATTGGCCAAAGCGAGTATATAAAGTCATCTGGAGTAAAAGGTGTAATTGCATCGAATTGCGATCCATTGTAGCGGTGCATAATAAAACGATGTAAAACATTCCATATTGAAGTTCGTAAATCTTTGGTCATTTCCTCTAGCTGAACAACATCTCTGCTTTTGAAACCTCTTCGTTGACTAAACCGTGGAGATCTCAAACGTTGGTTCTTTTCTTCTTCAATTCGAAGAGCTTCTTCTTCTGCAGTCTGCAAAATTGCTAATCTTTCTGGATTATGAAGAGGGCAATAACCTGCTTCTCCAGCTTTTATTTTGCAAGGTTTTCCTAATTTAGTGATTCCCGCACAATTACCATTAGTCATAAAAACTCCTCTTGTTTACATATCGCAAAAGATACATCACAGATTATACAGGAGCTTTCTATCTTCTTCTATAATGACAATTATCCTAAGGCAGACTAAACGTAAAGAATGATTATGTTTGAACGCAGAAGCATGTGGTGAAAAGGATGGTGATACAAGTAGCTGACTGACTAGATTAGAATCTCATTGATAAATAAAAAACGGGCTTCACACGAAGTCCCGTTTTGCTATCTCAATCTTTTTTCCATTCGAATATCTGTCCACATCTTGCCGTCCCAGTAAGTGAATTCTTCGATCCGCCCGATCTCTCTGTAACCCATCTTTTTATAGAGCTTTATCGCCTTTGCATTAAATTCAAAAACGCCCAGCTCGATCCGTTTTAATCCCTCTGCCCTGATTTCATCTTCGAGATATTGCATTGCTCGCATCCCAATGCCTTTTCCGCGTGCGGAAGTTTCGCCGATATTGATCCCGATCCATGCGCTGCCAGGGGTTTTTAGATAAAGTTGCTCGGGATCAACCTGAAAGCTTATCTCACCAACCAATTTCTCATCGAGATAGACAAGATAGATGTGAGTGTATGTGAGCCGTCTCAGTAAAGACTCCAAAGTGATCTCATCTTGGCGTTCGAATGCTTCTTTGCTGAAATTTGGACGGATAACGGGGATCAGCGCAGGGTCATTTCCCCATTTATTAAGGGTGCTGACGATCTTGGGTGTCGGCGTGGTGAGTTTTCTAAAAGTGATTTTCATCTAGTTTTTCGCCTTCTTCCCCAAACGCCACCAGAGCGCAAGCAGAACAAAGGGTGTCAGTGCAAAGCCTGTAAAGATGAATAATTGAAGATTATACTTTGGCGCTCTCTGAATCGTGGCGAGCCAATTTTCTTCCAGCGGAGGCAGGGCATTGAAATCGGTGAACGTCAGCGTTTCCTGCTGAGTATATTCGAGTAGGCGGCAATCACCGTCATCACGGCAGAGAGCGATCCCTGCGAGAGGGAAATCGGCGGTATCGTAGGTGATATTGATATTTTCGCCTGCTTCTATGGGCAAGTCACGGTAATAGAGAGAAAGGGTTTGGGTGATGATGCGCGGCTCGGCATAGGTAGTCGTGATGGGGGTGATGTAGAGGGTTTCATCGCTGTGATTCTCCACACGGACTTCTCCGTGAAAGAATCCGATGCTATCCATGCCCGGAAGAGCAAAGATAAGCGAGCCAGCGCCCATGCAGGCAAAGGGAGATGTAAGTAGGATAAGGATGAGGAGGATTATGCGAAGGGTTTTTCTCATTTTCATACTTTTTCATCCAAAGTCATAAAACGCCCCAACTCTACATTTTTAACCACATTGCCGCTCTCAAAGATGCGGCCGTTCATCGTGATATAGGCACCGGCGGGTAAAGCCTGCACAGCAGCGATGGCGCAGCCGATATTGAACATCGCATCACTGGTTTTGAAGAGAGCCGGTTCAAGGGCACCGGTCAGGACGATGGTTTTGTCTATCACCGCTTCTTGCAGGGCTTTGGCGGTTGCCACCATTGTATCGGTGCCGTGGGTAACGATGATATGTTTTTCGGCAGCATCCTGGCAGGCTTCAACAACCACGTCTCGGTCGGCGGATGTGATCTCCAGGCTATCTTTCCGCAAAACGGAGGTGACGGTATAGTCTATATTCAGCGGTAATTCTCCCAAAACTCTTTCAATATTCGGCCCGCCAACTTCGTAGCTGCTTTTGGCATCAAAATAAACTTTGTCTATCGTTCCGCCGGTAGTGAAAATTTTAATGGCTTGCATCGTTATTCTCCTATCAAAATATGACAACTTCTCTAGCCTTTGCGATAACCCACAAAATAATAAAAAGAATCCCCAGGCATAAAATTCTTTGCTTGTACACGCTCAAACCCTGCTGCCTGCATTTGCGCTGCCATCTCGTCGGGGGCGGGGAGCCTGTCGGCGCCTTCGGTGGCTGCCCCCCACAGGTTGAGCATTTCCATCAGTGGTTGTCCGCCTTGGCAGCCTGTGACGAGGATGAGAGATCCACCCGGTTTCAGAAAAGCTTTCAGATGCTCCAGCAGCGCAACACGTTCGGGGACGGGGAAATAGTAGATATTATTGTAGAGCGTAACGATATCGAATTCGCTCTCGTAATTCTTTTCTCGGATATCACCATTCTCGATACGCACGCGATCCTGAACTTGCCACCGCTTAATATTCGTGCGTGCCATCTCCACGACATCTTCCTGCAAATCGACGCCCACGGCAGTTAACCGCTGATTATGCATCGCCGCTTCTTTGATGTAGATGCCTGAGCCACAACCGACTTCGAGCAAGTGAACAGGTTCATCTTTTGGGAAAAGGCTTTGGATCATGGCTGTCTGGAAAGGTTCCACGATGCGCGACGAACGGGCAACGACTTCGCCATCCTGATCGTCGAGTGACCATTTTTCGCCTGACTTAAGCTTTTCAGGTGTGTACAGGATGAGTTTATGGTGCAGGGTGGCGATCTCCTGAATGATGGCGAGCAGGGCATCATTTTCGGGGATGGCAGCCAAGCTCTTCGCCAAGCCGTTAAGGTGATATTGCCCCTTGTCGAGGCGAAGTATTTTTAAACGGGAGCCAGCCTGAAGCCAGGCGTGAAACGCCGATCCGTTTTTCTCATTGATGCCGCTTTCAGCCATCAGCTTTTCGAGCGAAGCCGGTCCCGCTGATAAGATGTCAAAATATCCGTGTTCAACCAGCGCTGCGATATAGCCGAGCTGATAAAAGGGCTTCATTAATCGGGTGATCTGCAGGAGCAAAAAGAATTGCCCTTTTTGTAGCAAGGTGAGGAAGGCTTTGAGATTCATGGGATCTCCTGGAATTTGGGAATGGCCGTGATTTGATATTATACGATTTATATTTATTATTGGCATTAAATTATATGCCTTTTGACTGGAAGTCCGCATACTCTTTGTGATAGACTTTTCATACCAAAAAAAGTTTCTCAAAAGGAAGGAGTAAAAATGTTACCTCCGAACGGCTTGAGCAATCTCCCAATGATCGATGGGCAAATTGTCACGATCGAACGCTTTCTGCTAGACAGACAACCCGAATATGCTAAAGGGGATTTGACTACAATTCTCTATGATCTGGCATTGGCAGGGAAAATTATCAGCGCTCAAACGCGGCGGGCCGGTTTGCTGGATGTACTCGGTTTGGCGGGAAAGGTGAATGTGCAGGGAGAATCGCAGCAAAAACTTGATCTTCTTGCTGACGATGTGATCATTCGCTTGAATGACCATGCCGGTAGATTAGCAGCGATGGTAACGGAAGAACAAAAGGATTGGGTACGGATCCCTGAAGGTTATCGAAAAGGATCTTATGTTTTGGTTTACGATCCTTTGGATGGCTCTTCAAATATCGATACAAATATCAGCATCGGGACAATTTTTGGTATCTATCGTGTTGTAGATAGACAAAACCGTGGCCGTATAGAGGATTGTTTGCAAGCAGGTAGAAAATTAATTGCGGCTGGGTATATTATTTACGGTACAAGCACCATGTTGGTCTATAGTGCCGGCAATGGTGTTCATAGCTTTACCTTGGAACCTTCTCTTGGGGAATTTTTACTTTCACAAGAGGGAATGTTATTTCCTGATACACCTTCTTATTATAGTTTTAATCATTCTGCTGGCAGAAGTTGGGCTCCAGAAATGGAAAAATATGCAAATTGGCTGAGGGATTCGTACCAGCCTCCTTTATCTTATCGCTATATCGGTTCTATGGTAGCTGACTTTCACAGAAACCTGGTGCATGGCGGGATATTTGCCTATCCTGCAACGCCTGATAAACCAGATGGGAAAATCCGTCTTTTATACGAAGCGGCGCCTTTGGCTTTCCTTGCTGAACAAGCCGGGGGATATGGCTCAAATGGACATAAAGCGCTTTTGGATATTGTGCCTACAGATATTCACGAACGCACGCCTGTATTTATTGGCAATCGGGATCTTGTCGCAAAGGCCGAAGAGTTTTTGAAGAATAGCTAGTTTTGCCACTTAAGGAACTCGTTTCTATTCCGGCAACCTTCGGGGTCGCTTTATCTTTGACAATTATTAGTTGATGCTAATGATGATTATCAGAATAGCCTTAGCATGAATTACAAAGAGTAGAAATAAATGAAAACAGAACTAAAAATCAATGGCTATTGGTGGTTACCAGAGCAGCCTGACGAGAAAGTATTTGGAACTCTACAATTTATACCGGGAGAAATACTAGTACTTGAACTTCAAGGAGTATTCCAGAAATATAGAGCGAAAACAAGAATAAACACTGAATTCTTTTCACCAACAATAATTCTAGGATTGTCAACAGAAGGGGGGAACAAATTTACACTATCTGATTGTTCCCTGTCACACTATGACGAAACTATATCAATTATGTCAACTAGGGCAGATACACATGTGACATCGTTTGAATGTATGGCAGCGTTTGAAGGTGTTCATTTTGATACTAAGGAAAAAATAGAATTTTCAGGTATTTCTATTCGACTATCAGATCTGGAAGAATGGGCAAATAAACGAAATATTTTTAGCCGTGAATTCAATCACGAAACGGACGAAGAAACATATCGTTTTCGGCTAGCCAAACCATTAGAGACAAAAATTGGCGATACCGAGTTCAAATTTATATTTGCAGGACCAAGTTTGTCCCAAGATATAAATGAAATCAAGGTTTCGTACGAAGCAAGAATACAAATTGTCTCAACTATTGAAAAAAAATTTGATGAGATCAGAAAGCTTATTAGGCAAATCCAAAATTTTTTTGGTTTAGCAATGGGAGCTCCAACATTTCCAATTGACATTGTTGGATTTTCAAAAAATCATAAAGAAGAATTTGATACTGAAATAGTATCTCACACAGAAATTCAAATTTATTATCCTGTTTCGGGATGGCCTAAAAAATTTGAAAAGCGTTATCTTCCGAGAATGTTATTTACCCTTCCAGCAGTTCATGATGAATTTAATGAGCTACTAAAAAACTGGATTACAAAATATGATAATCTTAAACCAGTAATAAGTCTTTATTTTTCGATTTTGTATAATCCAAGCCTTTATCTTGAAAATCAATTTATAAGTCTCACTCAGGCATTGGAAACATATCACCGTAGAACATTTGATGGAAGTTATCAAGAGACAAATACGTTTTTGAAAGAGATTTACCCTGTACTTATTGAAGCAATACCAAGTGGAATTGATAAAGAATACAAAGAGAGTATCAAAGGACGGTTTCGATACTTAAATGAGTATTCGTTACGGAAAAGATTGCGAGAAATTATTCTAAGTTTAGAAAAAGAATTGGATTTTCAGTTCGTGCAAAATAGCAAGGAACGAAATATATTCATTGGGAAAGTAGTCGATATCAGAAATATTTGGACACACTATCCTGTAGAGTCTAAGGATAAAGTTAACAAATTCGATGATGAATTTATAGTTCTTACGGCACAATTGCAACTACTGTTAGAAGTTTCTTTTCTAAAAGAACTTGAATTTAAGTCGGAGAGCATTAGAGAAATTATTAAACGAAGTCAACATTTCCAGTTGCTTAATACAAAGGGAATTACTTGATAAATAAGGGAAATTAGTAGCCTGCTTGGAGTTGAGCCTGAATACGTTTGATTGTGAGTCTTACTGCAAATAAAAAAATGGTGGAATAATGGACTCGATAAAGATTTTTGCTCCTATTTCTGCTAACCCGTAGAGAGAATAGAAAGAAAATAATGCACATATAGCATTTCGGATAACGTTCAGGAAGCGGGGTCCTGTTTTTTTCGGGGAAAATCATTATTAGCAGCAACCAAGCCAAAATCACGAGCGGAGCGCAGGAAAAATCTTTGGATTCCGCTCTTTTTTATTTCTTCCCAAAACTTTCTAAACTCTATCGTGTTTCTCCTGTATAATGAAGTAACGCATTGTGAGCATCCGAAAATATTGGATGCGACGTGTCCCCTGTTTTTCTACAAAAGAATATCTTTTTACTCATTTCCTAGGAGGTCTTTATGTCTGACAAAGAAAATTATGAAGGCGAAGTCTATTTCCCTTCTGAAGAAGTTGTTAAGAATGCCAACGTGCCAGATTATGATACCTGGTACAAGCAATCCATTGATGATCCTGAGGGTTTTTGGGCAGATAGGGCGAACGAACTTGAATGGTACAAAAAGTGGGATAAAGTACTCGACGATAGCAACGCGCCTTTCTATAAGTGGTTCGTGGGTGCGAAGACGAATATCGTTCATAATGCTGTTGACCGCCATTTGACAAATTCTCATCGAAATAAACTTGCCCTGATCTGGGAGGGCGAGCCGGGCGACAGGCGCACCTACTCTTATCATGCGCTGAATCGCGAAGTCAGCAAAATGGCAAATATCCTGAAGAGCATGGGCGTGGAAAAAGGGGATATTGTCACCATTTATATGCCCCGTGTTCCCGAACAGGTTTTTGCAATGCTGGCTTGCGCCAAAATTGGTGCGGCGCATAGCGTTGTTTATGGCGGTTTCAGCGTGGAGGCTTTGGCTTCTCGCATTGAAGATGCAAAAAGTCGCGTGCTCATCACTGCCGATGGCGCCTGGCTGCGTGGAAATATCATCAAGCTCAAAGATATTTCTGATGAGGCAATGGCAAGGCAAGCGACCATTGAGCATTGTATTGTTATTAAACGAACAGAAAATGAAATATATATGGAGCAGGGACGCGATTATTGGTATCACGATCTGCTCGAACTCCCTGTAGCCAGCCCTCATTGTGAAACCGAGCAAATGGATGCCGAAGACCTGCTCTTTATCCTGTATACATCTGGTACAACGGGCACACCAAAAGGCATTGTGCACACACATGGCGGCTATCAGGTATATACACATGCCACGCTCAAATCCGTTTTTGATGTGAAGGATGATGACCGCTGGTGGTGCGCTGCTGACCCGGGCTGGATCACGGGGCATAGCTATATCGTCTACTCCCCGCTCATTGCCGGAGCAACCAGCTTTATGTACGAGGGTGCACCCACCTATCCCTATCCCAATAGATGGTGGCAGATGGTGGAAAGATATGGGATCACCATCCTCTATACCGCACCGACCGCGATCCGCGGCTTGATGCGCTTCGGCGACGCTTGGGCGCAACGATATGATCTTTCTTCCCTGCGCTTATTGGGCAGTGTCGGCGAACCGATCAACCCCGAAGCCTGGAAATGGTACTACGAAGTGATCGGCAACAGCCAATGTCCCATTATGGATACCTGGTGGCAGACCGAAACCGGCGGTTTCGTCATCACACCGCTGCCTATCACGCCGCTTAAACCCGGCTCCGGCACCAAGCCTTTCTTTGGGCATGAAGCCGAAGTTGTAGACGACGACGGCAACCCCGTCGCGGCTGGAGAAGAGGGCTTCCTTGTGCTCAAACGCCCGTGGCCCAGCATGTTGCGCACCATCTACGGCGACGACGACCGCTATGTAGAGCAATACTGGAGTAAATTTGGGAATATGTACCAAACCGGCGACTCTGCCCGCAAAGATAAAGATGGCTATATCTGGATCATCGGGCGCATGGATGATGTTCTTAAAGTGAGTGGTTATCGTTTGGGAACAGCCGAGGTGGAAAGCGCCATTGTCAGCCATGCCAGCGCCGCAGAAGCAGCCGTGATCGGTTTGCCGCACGAGGTGAAGGGCAACGCCGTCCACGCATACGTCATCCTGAACGCGGGGCAGACCGGTAACGATGAGTTGGCAGCCCAATTGCGCGACCATGTGGGCAAAGAATTGGGTCCCATCGCCAAACCGGAAACGATCACCTTTGTCGATAGTCTCCCCAAGACGCGCAGCGGAAAGATCATGCGTCGTTTGCTAAAAGCACAGGCTCTCGGCGAAGATGTCGGCGATACCAGCACATTGGCAGATTAGCTTTTCTGGCAGATAAAAGGAAACGGGACTTCTTCAAAGAAGTCCCGTTTTTGTAATTCTTTGTATATCGAAATCAAGTGCTCACAATTAGAGCTTTGATTTCAGATAGTTTATGAAAGAAGTACAAACCATTAGAAAAAATCTTGCATCATCAACCGAAAGGTTTGGCTCATCAAGCATGGCATGTCGTATTCCATTCTCATTGCTAGTGTAACCATACAGTTGCGAAAGAGCCGATTTTAATGCGGTATGGATTTTGACACCTTTCCCAGATTTCTCTATCTTTTTTAAACCTTGACCAAGGGTTGCTTGCGGGTTTCCTGTTATTATTTGTATAAAACTTTCTACAGCACTTATTGATTCTTTTATGGAGTTTCTGTAATCGGGGTTCTGGCGATCGCTCATCAACTCAAGTGCTCTTGTTAGATGAGTTGTCACAGAAGGAAAGTCATCGCGAGAAAATGCTTCCTCAAGCATTTCAATTTCTCGTTTGTCAACAATTTCTGTAATAACTCCTCCTATAAACCTATATCCAGACAATTCTTTTGCTAAAACTTCATTCATTGCATCTTGGAGGGGTTTTCTTTCATCGTAGTTTAGAACAAATTCAACAACATCAAATACCTCATACCATTCGCACTTCTGAAAGTGTTCGAATATCGAGCTTTGTGTACCAGACCGAGAGCTTGGAATTTTATGTGCAGGCCATTTAAATATTTCTGTCCAAACAATACCTTCGCCAAAAAAAGATGAATAAACGGGGTTTCTTGTAGTAGAGT
>CAZOOX010000149.1:0-9179 GCA_964581545.1 uncultured Anaerolineaceae bacterium | reverse complement strand
TAACCTGTGCGACTTGAACCGTTTAAGGTGTGCGACATCGTGCGTTTTATGCATAGACGATGATTTCATGAAAAAGTTGCTTCTGTGGAGACTTTTGTAGTCTGGTCTTTGAGGGGGAGGTTAGGGGTGGACCAATAATCTACGGCTTAAGCAAAATCATCGCGCTAACGGGCGGTAGCTCAATTTGCCCCGAAATGGATTCGTGTTCCAAAGACCCTTCCCAAATCCCATCTTCGAGAATTGCGCCACCACCTACGGGGATAACGCGTAAATATTCGCCATCTAATTCGTAAGAGACACTTTGATCTTCATGGGGATTGACCAAGACAAATCCTTTTTCAAACTCTCGTTTGGCATAGCTTTCGTCATCGCTGATAGTGAAATCTCCTAAAGGCGCACCTAAATCAAGTGTATATTCAGGATAAAAGAAGGAATAATCTTCTTTCCCTTCTTCTTCATTTGTCATTGCGAAGATCACATTCTCATTGCTCACCAAAAGATAACTGGCGACAGAAAAGATGCGCTTTTGAATATCTTCTTCCAAATTCGGCTGCCATTTGACCATCAGAATAATACCGGCATCATCCTTAGACTGATTTGTCATATCTATGGCATAAAACCAGGATTCAACACCCTGATACTCACCGCTTGTCTCTTTGAATGCGAAGACTTCCCACATCCCGCCATCGGTGTTAGCCAGGCTATCTTCTGCACCGGCTCTCGAATGTAAGCCATTAAAAACGACTGTTTTATCCGGCAAATAGGATTTGATGAAAGCCAACCCCTCCACTCTGCCTTGATACCATTCTTCAGCATCATAGTCATCCGGCATAATGCCGCGCACGGCTCCTTCTCCAAGCCGGTGGCTGGCAGAGTCAATGAAAAGACCGTCAAAATCATATTCATAAATTTGTTCTGAGACGGTTTTGGCGTAATAATTAATCCAATGATCCATCGCGTTCGGATCATCGGGGGCTACTAAATCATCTGCGTTCATTAGCCAGGAATTCCAAATCGTTAAAATACGCTCGCCATTATGATGCTCAAACATATTTTCAGTGGCGTTGATATGCTCCCAGTCGAGATGATTGAAACCCTCCCATGTTCCCTGAATAGAGCGGTAGAGAATCAAATCCGGTCCCTGCACAGCCTCGCGAACGATTTCGTGAAGGTAATGAGACATCACAAAATCGTAATTCGCGTTGATGAAACTCAATTGTTCTTCGGTAGTTGTCGGATTAACACTTGCTCCAAGTCGAAAATTATCAGAGCGCAAAGAATTCACAGTTTCTGACGTGACTTCTGGTATGGCGGTAGATGGGAGAGAAGTAATTTCTTCAACGACTTCTAGCGTTATTGGCACGGGGGATTTTTGCTTCTTCCCCAGCGAACAGCCTGAAATTAATAAAGATACAACAAATAAAATTAAAATTCCTTTTTTCATCATTTTCTCCTTATGCGTGGATGATATGCCTAAAGTCTAATTCCCCTACGTTATGCCCCTACAATGGTGTTGTAAAAGAGTTGTAAAAAAGCATCAAAAATACAAAAGCTTTGCATCTCTTGTATTTCACTTTTGAAAATGTTACTATTTGTGTATATAAACACAAAGGAGTGGTTTTATGAAAAGGATAATTGTATTTACTTTTTCCCTCATTTCTATTCTTATCACAGGATGCGGTCCGTCGAGTGATGAGCTCGCGATCACGATGGTTGCTCAGACAGATGTAGCCTCTACGCTTAACGCTGTGGAGGTCTCAACCGACACACCAATACCAACTGATACGCCAATCCCCACCAAGAAAATACCGCCAACAAAAACACCCAATATTGCTCTTACAAAACAGCATGATGATTTCTCTTCACTACTGGAAAGCTTCGAAGCAAAAGGATATGTAGACACATCTATAGGAGAGACAACTATCCTTAACCCATTTAAAGAGGAGTGGGCTCAAATGGATTGGTTCCGATGGTGGGCGTTTGACTTTGTCGCAAAAGATTTTCTCTATAAGAGTCATTTCGAATGGTCAAGTGCTTTGTCAACACCTGAAGAATCTGGCTGCGGTATTGTGTTTGGCATTCAAGAAAATGGCGACTACTATGTTGTCTTCATTACTTCGAGCAGAATTTTATTTCTGAGAAAGAAGGGAAGTCGCTTATACGAAATAGGAAAAACAAGGGGTTCCGGGCGTACTAATTTTGAGAGCTCTGATGAAACAGATTTTGTGATTGCTGTAAAAGACCAAAAAGCCTATATTTCTGTCGACGGGGAAATAACCGAATATACACTCTCTGTTGATCAAACCACTGAAGGCAATTTTGGGTATTCGATACTCTCTGGCACAAATAGGGATTATGGAACGCGTTGTGAAATTACCGATTCGATGATCTGGATTACCGAATGAGAAGATTTTTTTTGGAGCAAAATAATGCAAATAAAAAACGCCCTAAAATTCAGGGCGTTCGTTTTTAGAAAGCTGCCAATATTTTCTTTTGTCTTGCCAGCCAGGTATGTTCCCCTACAAGAGCATAGGCATTTTCTGCCAATTTGTCTCGCAAGGCATCATCACCCAAAAGTCGCATGACTGCCGTATGCCATGCCTCCACATCGTCAGGGGGACAGAAGATTGCGCTTTCTTCATCCAGCACTTCGCGGATGACGGGCAGATCGCTGGTGATGATGGCGCGTTTGGCAGCCATATAATCAAAAATTTTCATGGGGCTGGCAACGGATGCTGAATCCCCGCCGCTTGAGCCGGATATTTTGCTCTCGTAGGGGGCAATCAAAATATCTGCGGCAGATTGATAGAGGGGAAGTTCCGCGTTGTGGATGAATCCCGTAAATTTGACATTTTTCAGCTTGGACGCACGTCCGCGCCATACGTGGACGTCAGTTGGCTGCCCGCCAACCCACAGGAAGTTTGCCCCCGGGCTTTTTTCTGCCAGCCGAAGAAATATCTCCACGCCGCGACCGGCGTAAAGATGACCGGTGCAGCAGATTGTTGGGGCATCTTCGATGCCCAATTTTCGCCGAGCAAGTTGAGGGCTTGTGTTCGTCTCGTATTGTTCCAAATCCACCCCATTTGGCGCGATGACGACATCCAATGGAATCCCATACTCTGCATCCAATAAATCCCGTAAGGCGCGCGTGATGGTGACGAGACGCTTATCCCCGCCGAGACGGAGAAAGGCGCGATACCATAGAGAACCAAAACGCCCCAGCGGCGGCTCGTGCATTTCGTGGATGGTGGGGAGGCGATGCAGAAGGGAAAAGGCGGTGCTTTGGGGCGACCAGCTATAAATGAGGTCGGGGGCATATTTGCGGGCTTCACGGAGGGCGCGCCAAGTGAAGGTGCGACGAGATTTGGTGCTGATCCAACGAATTTTGAAGGTTTTTTCCAGCCCATAATGCTCACTTATTTCTGCGCGCGTTGATCCCCATGGCTCCATATCTGGGACGAGGAGGGTGAGGTCGTGCCCAAGCTGTGTGAGGGCTTGGCAGACTTTCATTACCTGAATGCCGTTGGCATTCGGCGAGGGGATGCGCGACATGGCGATGGCGAGGATTTTCATAGTTCTAGTATTTTAGGCGCTCTTTTATCTATTAGCCTTGTTCTTTATCATCACTCTTTACTTCGCTATCCAAGACCCTTTGGAAGAAGTTTCTTGTCTCTTGGATAATTAGGTTATTTAAAATATCAAGCTCTTTCCGAACGTCCCTTTCTTCTTCTTTGGTCGCCAAAAAACGATCTCTAGCTCCCTCTAATCTTGTTGCATTGACTATCATATCTCGCCAAGTAGCTCCCCAATGAAAACTCTGAGAAAAGCCACTGATCATCGTTAGCGCAACAGCAAGTAGAGGCGTGAGAACGGCAAAAACTATATTTGCAATTTCATTATCTGCAATAAAACTTGCTGATGAAATTGAAGCAACTAATGTCACCAATGCGCCAAGGACAATTGTGAGAATTCGAGAGAATTTATAGGCTTTTTTATTATTTCTGCTTGCTCCCCAATAATATTTGATTGAGTTTTCATATCGTTTTAGAACATAAGCATCATCAATCTTTTCAGGTTGTTCTGCGGTCATTGTATCCTCCTTAACTAAATTGCCTTTATAAGACTATCAACTTTATTTCATTGTAAGACTTACGCAAAACACTTTTTTCTTTTCTAGCTGCAATGCTCTGCGTTGCAGCCTTTTATAGTGTCCTAACGCAGAGCATTAGGACAAGGACTATGAAAATGCGTAAATCCTATAGACATTGTACAAAAACTCGGGCAAATTTTCTACGCCTAATTGCAATAATCAATCGCCGTCTCTGCCAGCACGTGCGCTAAATCGACCAGCGATTTCACATCCACCCACTCCTCCGCGCTATGCAAACCGTAGCCTTTCGGGCCGAGCAAAACCGTCTCCATCCCCGCATCGGCAAACAGGGCTGCGTCCGTCCAGAATGTTTGCCCGCTATGTGCAGGATGATGACCAAGACGGGCATCCACTATTTTATCGAGAATTTGGACAATCTCCGCATCGCGCTCAACCACAAATGGCTCCCGCCAAAAAGTGCTCTTGAGTATCGCCCTGAAAGTTGAGTCGTGCTCCGCCAGCCGATCAATAATTGCCTGCAATTCAGCAGTTGCCTCGCTGACGTTTTCTCCCGGTGCAGTTCGACGCTCTAGCTTTAGCGTGCAACGGTCGGCGTAGGTGCTGATCTCCGTCCCGCCCTGAATGAGGGCAGCATGGAGAGAAGGAGAGCCTGTTAGCTCGTGCCCTTCTCGCGTTAATAATTCCTGTTCCAGTTTTTCCAGTTCTGCCAAAAATCGCCCCATGCGCATATTGGCGTCAATCCCTTCGGCGTAGCGACTGCCGTGCGCGGCACGCCCCAAAGTCTCGACTTCGTACCAGATGAAGCCACGATGGGCGCGGCAGAGGTGCATATCTGTTGGCTCGGTCACGATGGCAGCATCTGCGCTGATTTCCTTGACGAGGGCTTCTGCCCCGATGCTGCTATGTTCTTCGTCCGCAACGCCGGTGATGATCAGATCGCCTTTAAGGGTGATACCTGCATCTATGAGGGCTTTGGCGGCTGCCATCATTGCGGCGAGGCTGCCTTTCATATCTTGTGAGCCGCGTCCGTAAATGCGACCGTCACGTAATTCGCCGCCAAGGGGATCAATGGTCATCCCTTCCACGCCAACTGTGTCCATATGGGCGTTAAGCAGAAGGCTGCGTCCGCCCCCCGAACCTTTGAGGGTGCCGACCACGTTAAAACGCGCGGGCGCAATCTCGCTGAGTTCTACATCCAGACCGAGCGCATTTAAGGAATCTGCTACGTATGCGCCGACCTCCGCTTCCCCTTTTCCATCCGCTGAAAGAGAAGGGTTGATCGAGTCGATTTGCACCATTTCCTGAGTCGCTTTTGTGAGATAAGTTTCGTCTATAGTAAATGTCATCGGAGGCTCCTAATATTTATATCAACATGAGTATTGCTGTGATGAGGGCGGGCAGGGCTTGAATATATAAGATCGTTCGTTTTGCGGTGATGCCCCCGTAGATGCCGGCAACGCTAATACACGCCAGGAAAAAGAAAATAATTTGGGTGCCAAACGCGGGGTTTGGATGCAGCAGCCCCCAAATTAAACCGGCTGAGAGAAAGCCATTATACAAGCCCTGATTTGCCGCAAGCGTTTTTGTTTTTTCGGCATCTTCAGGGCTGTTGCCAAATATTTTTCTTCCGAGGGGCTTTGTCCAGAGGAAGGTTTCAAGATATAAAAAGCCAAGGTGCTCTAAAGCGATGATGCTTGTTAGAATAATTATGAGAATTTTCATTTGAGTTCCTTATTTTTGGTGGTAATGTGTTCGCCCCCCTCTAGCTCCCCCCGTTTTACGGGGGGAGAATTCGTCCCTCCCCCGCTTGCGGGGGAGGCTAGGTGGGGGCATATGTTTTTACGGCGTAGCCGTTGGGGTAGGGGTCTCCGTTGGGGTGGGCGTATCAACAGGAGTCTCGCTAGGGAGCGGGGTATCCGTCTCAGTTGGTGGGATGGATGTTTCAGTGGGCGGGAGGAGGGTCTCCGTTGCAGTTGCTGTCGGGGGCGGTGTAGGCGTGAATGTCGGGGAAATAGTTGGCGTTGGGGTTGGCTCGGGCAAGTCCAGAGTGACGTGGATGATCCGCTCGGCGATGGCATCGCCTTTATCTCCGCGCAGGGTTAGGCGCAAAGAAAAGACGCCATTTGATAAATCTTCCAAGCCCCATTTAGCCAGTTTTTCTGATTTCTCATGCTTGGCATCGCTCTCTTCAACTATAGCTGTCCAACTGGATGGCTCTGCGCTCTTTCCATAGTCAAGGCTCCAACTGCCAAAATTATCGTCAACGGTGACAATGCCAAAAATTTCAAAATCGCCCTTTTTGATCTTATCTCCCTCGTCAAGATTGGTAAAGCGCAAGTCGGGTTGAGGGTCGTTGTCGTTGCACTCTCGGCTGGGGGCGAACTCAACTTCTTTTGGAAAATCATGCGCTTCAAGCCAATTTTTGCCTGATTTTGTCCCCAGCCATTTACGCGCCCAACTATCATCAACGCGCATGACCATCTCTTCTTTTGTAAATTCATCACAGGCTGCGGAGGCTTCAAGACCGGTCCAGGTATCAAGAGTCACACGCCGCCACAAATCCATCCCGGGCGGGAGCGGGGGTTGGTCAATGGCAAAAATTTCAGTTTGCTTGCCGCTTTTGCAAAAATTCGAAGGCTCTGCACCAGATATAGAGCAAATCACTTTGTTGATAATGCCTTCAGGGCGTGCAAAATCTGTGGGCGTCCCTCCGGCAAGTTGGGGCGCAACCGCTTGCATAAATTGAGACCAAATCGGTGCCGCGCCGCTCAAGCCGGTCGTGTTGTTCATCGGCGTATAATCGGCATTGCCCACCCAGACTCCTACGGCTAAATTGGATGTATAACCGATTGTCCAATTATCGCGAAAATCGTTAGATGTGCCCGTTTTTGCTGCGGCTGGGAAGGGGAGATGGAGGTAAGAGTTAGGCCCAAACATCCACGTTCGAGCAACATTATCCGACAAAATAGAGGAGATCAGGTACGCATGCTCTGGACGAAGGGCTTGCTCCCCTTGTGGAGGCGTATACTCGTAGACAAGTTCTCCGTTATGGTCGAGAATTTTGGTGATGCCCACCGGTGGGATGCGAACGCCCTGATTCGCCATTGTAGCAAAAGCACCGGTCATTTCAAGCAGACTGACTTCCCCGCCACCAAGTGTAAGAGCAAGCCCGTAATCATCTCGAATAAGAGTCGTGATGCCAAGACGCTCTGCCATGGCGATCATGCCTTCCTTTTCTTCGGTCTCGGGGTTGTCATAGATACCGATAAAATCAAGCGCCTTCACAGCAGGGATATTAAAAGAATTTGCCAACGCAACACGTAAGGTAACTGCGCCGTGGTGTTTTTCATCGTAATTTACAGGAATATACGGCTCACGCGGGTCGTTCGGATCGCCTGAAGGCGGGAACTCGGAGGGCACGTCCCAGATCAGCGTGGAGGGTGTCCAGCCTTTCTCGAAGGCAGCCAGATAGGTAATCGGTTTTATCGAAGAACCGGGCTGACGTGTGGGGCTGGTCGCCATATTGACCTGCCCGGAAATATTGGCATTATAAAAATCGGGCGAGCCGACCATGGCAAGAATCTCACCCGTGACGGGATTTATCGCCACCAAGGCGCCATTTTGCACATTGCGGTCACTTATCGCTGAAACCCGCGACGTGACCATTTGTTGAGCTGCATCTTGCAGGTTAGGGTCGAGGGTGGTGTATACGGTAAAACCAGAACGATAGATGGTTTGGGCATCATATTTTTCTTCCAGCAAACCACGAATGAAGTTAACCCAATGAGGATAACGAATTGAAATATTGGGCGGCGTAAAAGCATAATTTTCAATTTCTTCAGCGGCTTGGGCAGCTTCCAGGGCACCGACACAAACACGCTCATCGCTATTGCTAACTTCTATGCACTTTTTTTCTTCACTCAAAATATAGGACAGAAAAATAACGTCACGATGGCGCAGCAATGTTTCTTCTGGGTTGGTGTGAATATCATGAATAGCGGGCGATTGGGGCAAACCTGCCAAAAAAGTTGCTTCACCCAATGTTAGATTATCAGCTGTTGTATCAAAATATGTTTCTGCTGCTGCTTGAATTCCGTAAGCGAGATTCCCGTAATTTACTTCATTCAGATAAAGTTCAAGAATTTCATCTTTTTTATATTTGCGCGTGATCTCTGCCGCAAGGATGATTTCGCGCGCTTTACGTCTATAGCTTTGCTCAAAGCGTTCTTCCTGCGAGAGAAGCAGCATCCGTGCCAATTGCTGGGTAATGGTGGAAGCACCGGAGACGATCTCTCCACTGGAGTAGTTCTGCCAAAGCGCGCGGATCAAGGCGACCGCATCAAAGCCAGGGTGGTTATAAAACTCTTTATCTTCTGTTGCGATGGTTGCCGCAACCAGATAAGGAGATATATTTTCCAAAGAAATATACGTTCGCCGACCAGCGTTGGGATCAAGAATCTCATATAAGATATGCCCTTCACTATCCAGGATACGCGTCGTCTCAAAATGAGATGCGCGTTCTCGCAAATCATCCACTTCGGGGAGGGTGGAAGCGATGACATTATATTGATAAAGCGCATAAGACCCACCTGCCAGCCCAAGAAGGACTACCCCAAAGATAGCCAGAATAATGGCACGTAAAAGACAGCCCCAGTTAATACGAATTTTTTGAAGATACGCACCTATATCCATTTTTTTTGCGGAAGAGGGAGGTCTTTGTGCCGCAGGGCGGGAGGCGGGATTAAACGCCGCCGGCATAACGCGCGTTGCGTCCGTATCTATCTCATCTACGCGCTTCGGGAGATGGTTATTCTCAGTACTGGGTTTCACCCCTTCAGCAGGTGATTCGGGATGGCGCGGCACAGGAATATCAATATGCGTTTCTTCTTCAGAAGCAATTAAGCGGCGTAGATAATCGTCTTGATCTTTAGAATTTGGCATGGTCGTTTCTCAGAAAGGTGTTTTAATAATTAGAAGAGAGAGTTGCTAACTAAAACGTATTACGTATTACGTATTAGACTCTATCGGGAATAAGGTATTATCCTCGATGAATGAAAAATCGAGGAGT
>CAZOOX010000148.1:0-9594 GCA_964581545.1 uncultured Anaerolineaceae bacterium | reverse complement strand
TCTCACTGTGTGAGAGAGGATTTGACACAGGCTCTTACTGTGTTGAGAGTTTATTTAGCACAGGCTCTCACTGTGCTAAGAGAGGATTTGACACAGGCTCTTACTGTGCTGAGAGGGGTTATCGCACAGGCTCTCACTGTGCTGAGGGATTATTATCCACAGACCCTCACTGTGCTGGATTGTCCGACGCTGCTTTACCAACCCGTAACAACACGGTTAGTCCAAAGCTAACCGCGAAGCTGGTAAAAAAATACCACAAAAAGATTTTCATATCAAGGTAGTCAATATAGAGTTCATTTATATGAGAAGGATTTACACGATTAAAACCAAATCTAAACAACTTCTGAACATCTTTTTTCTATACTGTGGTCAATTCGAAACCATTTGGAGGCTGATATGTCCACAGAAACCCTTCCCATTCAAAGTAACAAACGTACGAAAGTACTCACCGCGATCGCCCTGACCCTCATCATTGGCTTGGGCACGTTTTTGCGTCTTTACGAACTTGGCGCGCACAGTATCGGCAATACCTATTACGCCGCGACAGTGAAATCCATGCTCACCTCGTGGAGCAATTTCTTCTTCGGTTCGTTTGAGCCGGGCGGATCGGTCACAGTCGATAAGCCCCCGTTGGGTTTCTGGGTACAGTCGGTCTCAGCTGCCATCCTCGGCGTGAACGGCTTTTCTCTCGCGCTTCCAAATGCGTTGGCGGGAATCGGTTCAATTGCCCTCGTCTACTATCTTGTCAAAGAGCAATTCAACCGGGGAGCGGGTCTCGTCGCCGCGCTGACACTGGCAGTCGTTCCCGTTACCGTTTCCACCGAACGCAATAACACTATCGATGGTTTGCTGGTCTTCGTTCTGCTGCTCTCCGTTTGGGCGGTTTGGAAATCCGTGCAGAGCGGAAAGTTCCGCTATTTGCTGCTGGGTGCCTTTATCGTTGGCTTGGGTTTCAATATCAAGATGCTTCAGGCCTATATGATCATCCCGGCCATTTACGCGCTCTACTTCTTCGGCGCAAAACATGGCTGGTGGCAGCGCTTATGGCATCTCGGCGTGGCGACAGCCTTGCTCATAGCCGTTTCACTCTCATGGGCGATCACGGTCGATCTCGTTCCTGAAGAGTATCGGCCCTTCATCGGCAGCAGCCAGGACAATACCGTTATGGAACTCATCGTTGGGCATAACGGTCTCTCTCGCCTGGGACTAAACGACAATAAAAGAAGAGATGGGGATGGAGGGAATCAACAGCAGCCTCCTGCAAATGATGGGCAGCGCGCCCAGGCATCTTCTCAGCCCAATCAGTCTCCGAATCAAACGCCTTTCAACGGGCAACCGCCAATGGGACAGCCTCCCCAGGAAGCACTGGATGCCTGCCTAAATCTTGATGTGGGTGATGCCTGCACTGTAAATCTCCCGAATAGAGATGTGGAGGGCACCTGTCGCCCTACCCAACAAGATGCTCTTGTCTGTGCGCCCAATGACCGTCCTGCTCCCCCAAATGGACAAATAGCAGGAAATGCACCTGTTGGCGGTCAAAATAACGATGGTCGGCCTGATGGCGGGCGTCCCAATGGAGGAGGAGCTTTCAATACCAGCGAAACAGGGCAAGCAGGTCTCTTTCGTCTTTTCTCAGAGCCATTAGTTACTGAAGCCTCCTGGGTTTTACCTCTTGCGTTGGTGAGTATTTTGTTGACAGCCATTACATTAGGCTTTTCCTGGAGCAAGAAACACCTCGCGCTCATTTTATGGACACTCTGGTTATTACCGGCGTTGGCCTACTTCTCCTTCACCACCGGTCTCTTCCATCGCTACTATCTCATTATGCTTGGCCCAGCTCTTGCCGCTCTGACAGGAATGGCTTTCTGGTCAGTTTCAGAACTTTTCAAGCGTAATCGCTGGTTGGGATTTGGCTCTTTAGTCTCTTTGATCATTATCACTCTCGGCTTCCAAGCTGTAATGTTGAGTGAATACACCACAGCGAGCTGGCTTTTGCCCTTTGCCATAGTCACTGCTCTGATCGGATTGGGAATTTTACTTGTCAATAGATCCAGCCAAATGAAAACCATAGCCTTAGCCACTATCTTATTAGCGATGCTGGCAGCCCCCTTTTCTTGGTCTGTGATGGCGACAACAAATGATGATGCCAATGTAGCCTTGCCTACGGCAACGATCAACGATGCCCAACCAACGACCTTTATGACCCCGGATAACACCGTGATGTCCGATAATGAAGAAGCGATCATGAACTACTTGCTCGCAAATACCGACCCTGATAGTTATCTGCTGGCAACGGTCAATGCGCGTAGTGCAGCCCCATATATTCTTGAAAGCGGACGCCCTGTATTGACCTTCGGTGGTTTTAGCGGCGGAGATCAGGTCATTGATGCAGCAGGTGTTGCAGAGATGGTTGAAAATGGTGAGCTTCGCCACATTCTTTACAGCGAGAAGATTTCCAACTCTCATCGTGACATCGCTGCCTGGGTAATGGAATCCTGTGTCCCCACGAGCGTGCCGGGGGTAGAAGTTCGGCAGCAAAAAGCAGATCGGGCACAGAATCAGCAAAATGTGCGCATGGGTCCACCATCCGAAAACGAGGTGCTTTATGACTGCGTTCAATAATAGCAACGTAGGGGCACGATATAGCGTGCCCCTACGAGAAACCTTTGTCCAAATCGGGAAATTTATGGCCGTCGGCGTGCTGAATACTGCTATAGATGCAGGAGCCTATTTTGCCCTGACCCGCTGGCTGGGATTTGGCTCTGCACTAGTGCTGGCAAAGGGGATTGCCTACGTGATCGGGATGCTGAATAGTTTCTTCTGGAACCGTACATGGACCTTTGGTGATAATGGCAATATCTGGCGCGCGGCGGGATTATTTACCCTTACCCACATTTTTGCGCTCGCTATTAATGCAGGCACGATGGCTCTTGTCCTTGATATGATGCAATTACCAGAGATCGTCGCCCTTGGCGCAGCAACAGCCGCATCCTTTGTCTGGAATTTTGTGTTGAATAAGCTGGTGGTTTTTAAAGAGTAAGGAAATTGGTTCTTTGTATCTATTAGGACTTTCGCTCAATCTGGAGTGCGTCGCTCCACGCACTCTCTCGAAGCGAAAGTCCTATCTATGCTTTATCAAGGTATGTTTACTTTTTTCCCCGCAGTAAACACTTTTTCTTCATCGCGTGTGATCAAATGAACTTTGCCTTCTCCCATGACCTGCCAATCTTCATTAAGCTTTCCAACCAGAGCTGTATTTTCATCTACGCCCAAGATGAATTGACCATCTTTTAGTTGAGGGCGGATAGCAAAAAGAAAAGTCGATACGAGACCACGCATACGATCAAAGTGGGGGATGATAAATTTGGCGGGAAAAATTTGAAAGGCCTCCAAGGATTTTAATCCTGCTGTGCGTAGGTTGGGAATTCTGTTGGCTAAGATCATTGATCCTGCGGAACAGCCCGCATAAATAGCTCCACGCGTCCATGCTTTTTGAGCAGCTTGCCAGGCGCGACTGCCTCGCATCGTTTCGTATAGATAGATTGGCTTACCGCCAGAGAAGTAGATCAGGTCTGCCTGCTCAAGAGCCATTTCCCATTGTGCATCGTTCGCTGATTCTCGGTCAATGATGCGAGCAGGTATTACTTCGGCGCCTAATGTTTCAAAATGTTCAACGCCCATTTTTAGCCAGCGGTTTATGCTGACTTCACCCTCCTGTCCGGCGGCGGTGGGTACACAAACCACGCGAGGGGCGCGTCCATTTGCGTTGACAGAAGCCAGGAGATGGCGGTCAATCTCGTTCATTTCCGGTAGATATTCCCCGGAGCCAACTAAAGCGATTAATCCATTCATTCTTGCCAATTCCTTGAGCATTCGCCTTCAAGCTTGATGCTGGATAATAACACCAGATAAGAGAGCCAACAAGGAAATATAGCAATTACTCCTCAGCTATGAAGGAACCAGACGGGAGTGGCTAAACAGGTGTGTATGCAAAGTCAATAATATGAGCAGGATAATCTGGGTATTTCTGCTTGTACAGTTGTCGCTTGTTGAATGCGAAGACAAAATCCTAACAGCTTTTCTCAGTGCCTTTTCACAACGCGAAAAACAGCGAGAGCGTCGTACCAGACGCGGCAGATAATGACGTAACTCAGCATTATCTCCTTCTACTGAATAGGTTTCGCTTTTGTCTGGCATTGGATGGTGAATAGCTGGCCAATAGAGTGCTGTCTGATATCCAGGGTGAAGATCACTGTAGTAAGCACTTCCTTAGTACTGTCTTAAAAAGAATATCTTGCATGACAAAACCATCATGGATACAGCTTTCTCGCCAACCAAGGATACATCTGCTTGCTCTATCTACGAAGAGGATGATGTAGATTTTCTTTTTTTTGAGCCGATAAAGGTGAACAGTTCATCCATTTCAACATCATCTACTTCTTTAGGCACAGGAGCATTAGGCAGTTTCTCTGCATAGGCATTCACCCAGTTGATGACAGTTTGATGATGTACTCCCAGAAAGCGGCCAATACGCCTGAAATTTACCCATCTATGTACATCTGCAACGCTCGCTTTCTCAATTCTTTTGAGTAGCCGCGTGATTTCTGCTCAGGTGTATAACTCTTCTGACAATGTTGACAACGATAGCGTTGAGAATGGGACTTGGTAAAACCATCTTTGTTTTGTTTCGTGGTGGCTCCACAACTTGGACATTTCAATCTCGCCACTCCCCCATTTCGGAACTAATGGACAACCCAAATAAAGTTCGGACAAAGTTATGTCATTGTGAGGAGCATGGTTTTACCCTGAAGGGCATACGTGCGACGTGGCAATCCCCCACACTGAGAGGGAGATTGCTTCACCCCGAAATGCATCGGGGCTCGCAATGACATCTTATTTGTGCGATGTCTAAATGATTTATCCATAAACGGACGCAACGCTGAGCAATCCTTCCCCTCGTAAGGTCTTTTAGACAAATCTGCGAAACGCGCGTAACCTTAGCCTGCTATCACTATCCAAACACGAATTTCATCCGACAATTCTCCACACCCATTAAATCAAAAACTCCCCACATCATTTAGACATGGGAAGCGCGGCATGGTCATTTATCGTTTCTTTGGCTGTTCATCATTTGACTTTTTCCCGCTAAACCATCATCCCCTTCGGTCTACTGCGAAGCGCAAAACTTCTCCGCCAGATGCGTGGATTGGATACTCTCCTCCCCAACCATTTTCAGAATGAAATATCCGGCTCGCCCGTGGATTTAGGCTGAGTCAATGCAGCCTTGACGAGTTGCTGCCCCGTTTCATCTAATTCGCAAAATTGACGAACTTCAGCGACGCGTATATCGGCATTGGTCATCACCCCCTTGTTGAGACCAGCGAAGCGCGCCCGTTGACGTTGATGTGTTGCCTCCACCCGAACGCGGATATCATCTGACGATTCTCCGCGCCTGTTATCGGAGAGCTTCTCAAAATCGACACGCGGCACTTCAATATGGATGTCGATTCTATCGAGTATGGGTCCAGATATTCTCTTTTGGTAACATGTCACGGTTTGATAGGAGCAAGTGCAGGCGCGATCAGAATTTGCATACCCACAGGGCTAGGGATGAACACAATAGACACCTTTTTTCGTGCTTGGTGAAGGACAGGAGCGTGACTCTGAGGGTATGTATAAGACTAATTACCACATCGGCTTCGGCGTAGATTTTGGCTTGGGCATCCGCCAGGACTTCGCTCGGTGATGATTGGGGCAAATCATTGCCTCACGTTGCCGAAGCCGATCAGAGCTAGTCTGTATGTTTACATGCTATATTCCTTATTCTAAAATCTTCGCCAATTTTCCTGTTGCTTTCTCAATATTCTCAATTGAGTTTGCATACGACAGGCGCAAATAGCCTTCGCCGTATTTGCCGAAAGATGTGCCGGGCAGAAGGGCAACACCTGCTTCTTCGAGCGCCCAATTTGCAAACTCATCGGAAGCTTTGCCTGTGCCTTTGATGTTGGGGAAGACGTAGAAGGCGCCTTGTGGTTTCTGGCAAGTGATGCCGGGAAGGGAATTCAGCCCGTCGACAATGACGTTGCGGCGTCGTTCGTATTCGGCGATAGTGGCGGCGACTTGTTCCTGGTCGCCCGTGATAGCTTTGAGACCGGCGTATTGGCTGAACTCTGCCGTTGAGCCGACGGAGTGCGTCAGGAGCAGGCCAACTCGGCGAGCCAGCTCTTCGGGCATGATGCCATAGCCAAGACGCCAGCCTGTCATGGCGTAAGTTTTGGAGAAGCCGTCCATGATGACGGTGCGTTCTGCCATGCCGGGCAGGGCATAAATGGAGGGGGCGTCTGCCATGCCATCGTAGACGATGCGGGCATAGATTTCATCTGACAAGACCCAGCAATCGTATTTTTTGGCGGCGGCGGCGATGTGCTCCAAATCCGCTTGGGGGATAATCCCGCCTGTGGGGTTGCTGGGCGAGTTGATGATGATGAGCTTCGTTTTCTCGTTGATGAGCTTGTCGAAGACATCCAGATCGAAGGAGAAATCGTTTTCTTCGACGAGGGGCACGGGGACGGGTTTTCCGCCCGCCACGCCGATCATGGCTTCGTAAGTGGGAAAGCCGGGGTTTGGGTAGATGACTTCGTCGCCGGGGTTGACGAGGGCCAGGGTTGGGAAGAAGATATGGGGCTTCCCACCAGGACCGACTACGACCTGCTCGGGCGAGATCGAAACTCCTCGTCGGACAGAGGCGTCCATAGCGATAGCCTGCCGAAAGGAGGGCGTTCCGGCGGGCGGGGTATAGCGGGTTTTTCCGTTGGAAATGGCATTGATCCCCGCCATCCCAATATTGGGGAAGGTGTCGAAATCCGGCTGTCCAATCTCAAAGTGGATGATCTCTCGCCCATCCGCTTCGAGGGCTTGGGCTTTGGCGAGGACGGCATAAGCGCCTTCGGCTTTTAGGTGGTTGGTTCTGTTTGCGTAGGTCATGTTTTTATTGTTGTAGGGGCACAATATATTGTGCCCCTACAAGTATTGAATTAATCAAGCAACTTCTTCAGATCTTCAAACTCATCATCTTTGATGGTGAACCAATTCTCAGGCTGCGGGAAGGTTTTGTCGCCGACTTCTTTGGCGTAGCCTTTGAGGCCTTCGAGAATGACTTCGCCGGCGTTTCCGTAGACTTTTGCCATTTTCGGTTTGAATTTGGGGTAAAGGCCGAACATATCATGATAGATCAGGAGCTGGCCGTGGGCGTCGGGGCCAGAGCCAAGGCTCATGATAAGGCAGTTGTCGGCAGCTTCGGTGATCATTTTGGTAACACGGTCGGGAACCATTTCGAGCAAGATCAGGGATGCGCCCGCTTCTTCGAGGGCTTTGGCATCGTCCATGATCTGTTTTGCCTGAGCGGCGCCACGTCCCTGCACACGGAAACCACCGAGGGCGGCGACGCTCTGCGGGGTAAGACCAAGATGCCCGATGGCGGGGATGCCAGCGTCAGAAATGGCTTTGATACGGGGCGCCATTGCCTTGCCGCCTTCGAGTTTGATGGCGTCACAGCCTGCTTCTGCCATGAAACGGCCAGCATTGCGGACGGCATCTTCGTTGCAGGGCTGATAGCTCATGTAGGGCATATCGCCAACGAGGAAGGCGTTCGGGGAGCCACGGCGGACGGCCTGTGTGTGGCGGATCATATCTTCCATTGTGACGGGCAGGGTGCCGTCGTAGCCGAGCATGGTCATGCCGAGGCTGTCGCCAACAAGGATCATGTCAATTCCCGCTTCTTCCTGGAAGTGGGCAGTGGGGTAGTCGTAGCAGGTAAGCCAAGAAATCGGTTCGCCTTTTTGGGCTTTGCTGAAGAGGGTGCGCAGGGTTACTTTCTTGCGATCAGACATTTTTACTCCTTAAAATCTAAACACGAAGGGCACAAAGGTCTCTAAGAAAAAGCTTTTAAACTTTGTGTCTCTTCGTATCCTTTGTGTTAAAAAATAATTATCGAAATTGTATAATGCGCGCGCTGTTTCGCCTAGTGCTTTTCTACATATTCCAGCGCTTGCGACAGATCGGCGATCAGGTCGTCTACATCTTCGATGCCAACTGAATAGCGGATGAGCGTCTCGGGGATGCCCATCTTTGCCCGCTGTTTTGCGGATACTTCGACATGACTGGTCGTGCGTGGCGGACCGGCGACCGTTTCCACAGGCCCAAGATTCGCAGCGAGATGGGCGAAGCGCAAACGTGGCAGGAACTTGGTCACGTTATCGAAATCACCTTTCAAGAAGAAGGACATCATACCGCCAAATCCGCGCATCTGCTTTTTTGCGATCTCGTGATTCTCGTGCGTTTCCAAACCTGGGTAAAAGACATCTTCGATCATCGGATGCGCCTTCAAGAAGCGCGCGATCTTCATCGCATTCTCAGCCTGACGTTCCACACGCAGTGCCAAGGTCTTGATGCCCCTAATCATCAAATATGCCGCCATCGGGTGCAAAGTAGCGCCGTTGATCTCTCTGTAAGCATAAGCGCCCTTGACCAATTCTTCAGAGCCGCAAAGCACGCCGCCCAAAGCATCCGCATGCCCGCCGATATATTTTGTGGCGCTGTGGATCACGCCATCCGCACCCAAGCTGATGGGATTGGTGTTGATCGGGGTCGCAAAAGTATTGTCCACGATCACGGTAGCGCCAACAGCGTGTCCCGCTTTCGCCAGCCTTTCGATATCGACCACTTTCAGGGTCGGGTTCGTGGGCGTTTCGAGATAGAGCACGTCGCAGCCCTTCGCTACGGCGGATTCGATAGCGGCATGGTCGGTCGTGGGGCAGAGTTCCACATCCACATTCAGGCGGGGCAGAAAACGGGTAAAAATTTCATTTGTCCCACCATACGTATCTTTAACGGAAACAACCCGATCTCCGGGTTTGAGCAGCGAGTAGAGCGTGTTGCTGATCGCCGCCATCCCCGTCGAGAAGCTGGTTGCCGCTTCTGCGCCTTCGAGTTGGCGCATCTTCTCTTCAAAGACGGCCACTGTCGGGTTTGTGTTGCGGCTGTAGATATGCCCTTCTTCCTTACCCAGGGCAACATCGAGCCAGTTGTCCAGATCCTTGTAGCCATAGCTGACACTATGCGCCACAGCAACCTGCGTTGTGCGTTCCCAGCCACCTTTTGCTTCTTCCCCGCTCCAGACAGAGAGGGTGTTAAAACCGATCTTCTTTTCTTCGCTCATTATCTTCTCCTTGATGATATGGAGATATTCTACCGCCAAAATTGAGGTAGAACGTGGCGGCGTCCTGGTCGGAACGCGTGATCCCGGCTGCGCCGAGCGAGGAGACTGCGTGGCGATCACAGCAGAGGATTTTGGATAAAGAGAAAACGCTCTCTGTGAAAGCTGGGAGCGTTTTCTTATAAGGAATAACTACACCATCATCCCCTTCGGTCGATACTGCAACGCCTCCGCCAAGTGTGTGGACTGAATACTTTCCTCCCCAGCCAGATCTGCAATCGTGCGTGCCAACTTCAGGATACGGTGATAGGCTCGCGCGGAGAGTTGAAGCTGGGTCATTGCAGCTTTGACAAGTTGCTGCCCCGCTTCATCTAATTCGC
>CAZOOX010000147.1:0-9681 GCA_964581545.1 uncultured Anaerolineaceae bacterium | reverse complement strand
CACCGAAGGTCTGTCTTTTTAGATACTTCCCTTAAATTAGGGATGTGTCATGTTTTTATAGATGGTGCTAGGAGGCTGATCTGGCCTGCTTTTTTCTGGTTCTTCTTATTCATCGTGGAAAATAGCCATTTCAGCCTTTGCCATCCCTGTTTTTGTTTTTCTCCACAAATCAATTAGAATCGGAATAAATGAAACTGCCCACAACATATAGGCACCACCATAGAATAAGCCGCGTAAGGGCTGAGTGAAAATACCAGCCCATAAGAAAATTGCCCCTAAATTGACTAGCCAAAAACTAAGCCAAGTACCGCCCAATTCGGCTTCTTCTTCGTTAATAAAAAAGCGTTGGAAAAAATATGGCACGACTGCGTATCCAAATTGCAGCAGCCAGCCATAGATCAATGCTTGGGGCGTTGTGGTTTCAAGTAATTCAGCAGGCATTACGCCTTCGATGCCAAAGATAATAAATGGAGCCATAGACAGGGGAGCAAATAGCCAGAAGTAGGAAACTAACATTTGAGCCATCCCGGCTGTCCAGGCGGGTTTGTCGCCGCGCAATGGTTTGATAGCGATAACAAGCAACCAGATATTAGCGGATGTGTGCAAAAAAGCGCCAATTCCAGCCAACACCTTACTGGCAAACCACGGGCTGAGTACGAGTCCCATTGCGCCGACAGTCATCATCCAGAAAATAGGGGTGATGGCTTTGGGGTTATGCAAAGAGCGTTTCGCCCATTTTGGATATAAGTCCACGAAAAATCCGATAAAAACCAGCGACATAAAGCCCCAATTATTGGCATGAATATGTACTTCCCCAATATCACCGACAATACCTAGCGCTTCTTCCCAGCCCGGGAACATTCCTGTACCTACAAGGATGCCTATCAAGAAATAGAAGAGACCTGCGATATAGAACTTTCGCCCTTCATTGACTGCCAATGTTTTTTCTGATCGGGCACGAATCCCAGCTAATTGGATAAGTAACAACGTTGTAGCTGTAAAGATAAATGTACCGCCAGCGATGATAGGAACCTTGTTTGTCGTTGGAATACCGATTAGAAGCAAGGCGATCCCTGCATTTAGCGACAACCAAATATCCCAACGTATTTTGGGACGCGGTAGATTATGCGCTTTGGCTGTCAGAATTGGCATTACGCCAAAAAGAAGCTGTGTAGCTATGCCCAGCGTAATGAAATGGACACGCAACCATACCGTGCCATTGATCCAGGACAGTATGTTCCACATTGAGAATGATGCGGCTAATGCGGCTACGACAGCAACGACAAAGTATAAAAAAGTCATTATTAGATAAGGGATCATAAGGTTCTTCCTTTGTTTTCTAGAGAAATTT
The DNA here is from genome assembly GCA_964581545.1 of uncultured Anaerolineaceae bacterium. Lineage (GTDB taxonomy): Bacteria > Chloroflexota > Anaerolineae > Anaerolineales > Villigracilaceae > Desulfolinea. The sequence continues at coordinate 8,330 of CAZOOX010000147.1, read as the reverse complement.
CTTTCCTGTAAAGAAGCAATAATCTTAAAATGATGATCCAAATAATTATTCTGAAGATCATAGCTCCGAGGCTGAACACAGAGACCGTGCCCAAGTAGGCAACTAGCAGGATCAGCAAAACAACGCTGTGGCTGGCTAATATTGTGATGGATGCGGGAATAGCAAATTTAGCCTTCTTCCAAATCAAAAATGTGAGCGGGAAAATGCTGAGCACACCCAAGATCAGGTTATAAATGGGCAGCCAACCGATCACGTAATAAGGCATTCCTCTATTAAGAAGAGCAACTCGTGCTCCCACAAAAACGGCCATTGCTCCAATGATGAAAGCGAGAATAGCCGCGGTTCTAATACGTTTCATCTCTTCTATGAAATCTTCTCAGTTCTTACGGCAACAACTTTAGTTTTTTTGCGTTTATTGCGGTTCTTTTTGGCAAGATAGGGGATCAAATATAAATATCCACCGGTAATGGCAAGCAAGAGCATTAGGAGGGATTGAAATTGCTCGAAAGCGGATGGTAGATGAAGTGCGCCGCCTGAAAATTTGGCAAAGACAGCAAGCGGGATGAGAACGAGTGTGGGAATAGCAAACCAACGATGAATTTTGCGAGTCCATTTGTTCCAGGATTTTGACATAAATAAAGCTCCTTTAGTTTTCTTCTGCTGCGTTGAGAGCCTTCTCAAGCAGGCTTACCAGGTTTTCTCTTTCACCGGGCTTTAGCCCGCTTAAAAGCTTTCTGAATTTCTGACAGTGAAAATCACGTGCGCTCTGATGAACCTTTTCACCCTTTGGCGTGAGAAAAAGTTGCACTGCACGACCATCTTTGGGGTCTGGTTCCCGTGCGATCAATTCATTTTTCTCTAGCTGACGCACACTAATACTCACTGTCGGCGTTGAGAGTTTCAATGCTTCTGCCATTTCTCGTATGCCGCATTTGTTATTCGATGCAACATATTCGATCAGCGGTAGATGAGAAGGGGATATTTGCTCACCTGCGGAGGGAGTGCTCCCAGCGCCAAGCCGTCGCAGGCGGCTGGATAGGTTTAGAAATCTTTGTGCTGTTTCTTGAAGATTATCGACCATCTCCTCTCCTTTCAATCAATATGATTAGTTTGACTAACTAACTATATCTCTTGAGTTGATATACGTCAATAGTGATTAGATGAGCGTTTTTTAAGGAAAAACTCTCCATTCTTCTTGAAAAGAATGGAGAGTAGTGAAGAGAAAACGGCTTAGATTATCCCAGTTTCAGCACAGCCGTATCTTCAATCGCGCAAGTTTCCACGCATTCCAGACACTGCACACATTCCAGATTGCGCATATTTTCGGGGATAGCGGGGATGTCTACTGGGCATTCTGCTTCGCAGCGAGCGCAGCCAGTGCAATTGTTTTGGTCAATCGTCACACGCAGCGGCGCAAATTTATTGGTAATTGCCAAAAATGCACCTAGCGGACAAAGGTATTTGCACCAGAAGCGTTTAATCAATAGCGATGTGATGATAAAGGTAATTAAAACGCTAGCCAGCAAAGGCTCGCCTAATTCAAAGCTGAAGAGAGCACGGGCGGGACAAATATCCCGTAGTGGGGGATAGACCGTCCAAACGCTGGCGATCAGTACAGCCAATAGGATTAGATATTTAAGATAGCGCGCCCATTTATCAACTTTGGGCGGTAATTCCATGGGAAATTTCGCTTTGCTCCGCTTCCCGCGTGTTTTGAGCTTGCTTCCGCCGCTCAAGCGACGCGCCCATCCCGCAAAGATATCCTGCAACGTGCCAACCGGACAGAACCAGCCGCAAAAAGCACGCCCCGCAAGCAGCGAAACACCGATCACGCCGATCAGCACGGCAAAGTTGAGCAAATTCGTCGTCTTGAGCGTCTGTCCCGTCGTGATATATGAAAAAAAGGTCTCTATCCCGCCCATTGGGCAAAAAGCATCAAATGAGCCGCCTTTTGATCCCCGCCCTGGTATCATATGGCGCAACCCAAGCAGGTAGGTGACGAAGATAAGCATCCACTGAATGGCGCGACGAACTTTAGTGATGGAACCACGTTCTTTGATTTGTTGTTTTGCCATAATTTGTGTCCCCATATCCCCCCGCAAAGCGGGGGGATGCCCCGTTCAGGGGCGGGGGGAAAGGAGATGCAAAATACCGGGCAGATGCTAATGAGCCGGTGTCAAGCCAAGGGCAAGGGCGATCACGACGCAGATCACAAATGTTGCGATGATTATGGTCGGGTAATTGTAAATATCCACTTTCACGCAGATTCTCCCATCATTCTATTCTTCTTCGGTAATAAGTCGTTCTTTCAAATAAGGAACCAACATGAAAATCAAAACGCCAAGAGCGAGAGCTGCGCCGTAGAAATAATCCAATGTTTTTGTGCGGATGAATTGGGTAGGGATGTTGATCATCAATATTGCGACCGAACCTGTGACAGCAAACCACCAACCTTTTCGTCTTCCAACGGCCAACAGGGGGATCGAAAGGAAGATCAGGATCACGGCCACCCAATTTGCTTCGCCAGCCCAGTTAAAAAGCCACCAGGTGAAATCCTTGTAAAAGGGGTAGCCCGGGCGGGTTGCCATTGTGCGTTGAGCACCAATGCCGATCGTGAAAGCGTGCGTGGCGAGCATCCCAATGAAAGTCAGCGCACCAAAACGAACCCATTTGGTCACTATTTCATCTTTTCGCAAGAAGATGAAGGCCCAATAACCCGCCAGCCCGATAAATGCGATCGTTAGAGGCAGAGGAAAACCGGGCACAAAACTAATATAGGGCAGAAACATGAAAAAGCCGCCAATTGAAGGCAGGGCAAAGAGCGTCATAGCAAGAGGGTATGTCCACTCAGCACCTTTTTTGATCTCCTGCGAGATCACGATCAACGCCGCACCCGCCACAAAAATAAATGCACGCCAAACAGGATAGAAGAAATCAAAGAGCTTGATGCCGCTTGAAAAGGTCGGGTTCCCAGCTTCAATATGTGCAGTTAGGTGAGTAAGCACCCTTTCGAGAGAAGTTTGCGCCAAAAAAGGGATGAGATAGGCCATCAACAACCCGATCAGAATGGCTGTAACAGACATGATATTGCGGTTCTTCTGAGAAGTTTCTTGCATTTTATGCCTCCTGAGCATGGAATAAGGTCTTTCTGTAACGAATTATATTGGACATATTACGCCAACTGTCACAAAAAAGATTTGCTTTAACGCAAGTTGAAACAAAAAAAGAGACGCTATGCAAAAGCGTCTCTTTCCGATAGTCGAGTAACAGGATGGATTATTCGAGATTTTCGCCCGTGATAAGTCCTTGCGTTTTAGGTAGACAGAGAATGACCAGCAAAATGGTGCTGATGATCGGCGCTGGCAAAAACATGGAAAAGCGTTGGACTTCAAAAACATTATGGATGCCCATCGGATAGCCGCCGATCATCGACATTGCAGCTGCGAAGATCCCAACGGGGATCGCCCATGGTTTTTGCTTGATCGTTGCAAAAATAAAAATTGCCCAAGCCCAGGCTCCCCACCAATTAACCTGCTGCGACATTACATAGATCCCATTCCAGAACCCTTCAGAAGTCTGGTACTTGGAAATCGGAGCCACCCCGTCAATAAAGGTCAGCACATAAGCCAAACCAGCAACAAAAGTCAGCGCAACGACCTTGCGGTGAACGCCACCGATCGCCAGCATCGAAAACCATAAAACACCGGCCATCCCAAAAACAATGATCGTCGGGATCGGCAAGCCACTATCCGCTGCGGGGATCATGGGGAAAAACCCCGCCAAAAGCTGGATTGTCGCAGCGACCATGCCAAAATACCAGGCCCAATTTTCTTTCTTCAAAAAGCCATAGAGTACGGCTGCCCAAAGGGCTCCGGCGGCTGTTCCCAGCCATCCCAGCAAAGCATAAACAAAGCGAACAGTATTGCCTTCATCCGGGCGCCCTGCATTTACGTGGGCATAGATCACGTTGTTGTAGGTTTTGGCGAGGAAGTAAAAGAGTAAAATTCCAGCAATGATGCCTAGGATGGATAGAATTGCTCCAAGTCTATGATTATTTTTCATTTTTTAATGCTCCTTCAAAGTAAATAACTCGATGTGAAAACTATAACATGGGAGTGTCTTCGATGATTTGCTTTAAAGCAAAAAAGAGATGTTACGACTTACAACACCTCTTTTAGCTTTTTGAAAAATCTGAAAGATTATGCTTTGCCGTAAATACGTTTTCTGAACCAGGGCAATGCAATAATCACCATGAAGATGGCAGAAAGTATCGCACCACGCAGCCACTCCTGCCCGGAGGGAACATCGTAGCGATCAACGAAGGATAAGAAAGCCGCAGCAAATGTGACTATACCTGTGATCATGGCAAAGTACCAGCCGCTCTCTTTACGGGCTGCCATTAAATAGATCGCAATAAAGAAGAAAGTAACGGCAGCATACATCACAAAACCACCGAGGAAAAGTTCGGGGTAGCTGTGGCTGGCATCGAAGAGAGGTTTACTCTCATTGGCAAGGAAGTGACGCACGCCATGTTGGGCATTCATAAAGACCATGCCGCCAACAACGCCCAAGGCGCCAAAAGTGACAACCTGAGCGATCTTGGTTTTGGCATCCGCTTTTTCCATCAGCAACATGGTGAAGTAGGCAATCAAGCCGATTAGCATGATTGGCATTGCTGCGGGCATACTACTGGAAACTTTATTGCCAAGCGCATCAGACCAGACCAGCACCATCCATGGGATGACCATCGTCATACCGCCCATTGAAGGCAGGGCTAACATGGTTAATGCCAGAGGGCGTGCCCATTTCTTGCCAGCATAAATATCTTTGGCGATAACCAGCAAGGTTGCGCCGCCGAAAACGAAGAGCGCGATCCAGACATGGAAAGTAGCCGAAAGAATCTTTACGGGGGTGTCCCAAACGCCATCGGGCTGCTGAACCTGATGCACATTGGTCAGGTTATACAATGCGGGGTTGAGTGCCTTCATTGAAATGAAGGGGGCTGAAAATACCAGGAAAAGCCCGACAACGACAGCAATAACGGTCATGATCAGACGTCCTTTTTGGGTGGTTTCGTTCGTCATTTAAATCTCCTTATCAAAACAATTTGTTGTTATAATCGCTTTCTACATTAAAATAGCATGAGAGATGAACCTAGTCTTTACAATTCTATAAATTGCGCTCAGTCAAATGTCATAGAAAAATAAGACTTCTATCAATATGTCGGCTTTCTGAGGTTTTGCTAATGCAAAAAGCTGTATAAATAAGACCAAAGAAAATTACCTTAGCCCAGCAGGAAAAACTATGTCATCCACATTTTCTGAGAACCTAGCCAAAGACGATGTTTTTATACATCTTGATGCACGCGCTCATAAAGAACTGGCGGATCTAGCTTTTCACACTAGTTATAAAAAGGGGCAATATATTTGCATGCAAGAGGATATTTGGAACCGCGCGCTCTACATATCCTCAGGTAAATTAGGTTGGGTTATGCTCTCTCCAGATGGCAAACGCCAAGTCGTCTTTCGGATGGGGCCTGGACGCGTTGTTTGGGGACACTCGCTCTTTGACGGAGAACCAATGCCAGCGGCACTGGAAGTTATGGAAGATTGCGAGGTCTGCATGTGGGAAGGGGATGCCATCATCCCGATCGTTTCTTCCAATGTAGATGCAGTTTGGGCGATCACACGTAAATTGGTTTCCATGATGCGGAGGGTTCGCGAAGTTGTTTACGGATTTGCTTTTCATCCTGTGGCAGGCAGGTTGGCAAATCTTTTGCTCAATCACTATAAACCTGTCGAGGGACAGGCAGCGCCCCGTGATCTTACCCTTGATGAAATGGCGCAGACAGTGGGCACTACGCGTGAATTGGTAAGCAAAACCCTGCATCAATTTGCTGGCGAAGGGATGATCGAGATCAGCCGTGTCGAGATCACTTTTACAGATCGTGGCAAATTAGAACAACTCCTTCATGAATAAAATTTTTCTGCAACAACTAGCCCAAGACCCCGTTTTTGCCTCCCTTTCGGCGCCCGATCTCGAGGAGCTTGCCAGCAAAGCCAGAGAATGCAGCTACGCCAAAGATGAATGGATCGTTCATAACGGTGATATTTGGGCTTATCTATTATGGGTGGAGAGTGGGAAGATCAACGCGCTCAAAGAATCTGGTGAAGGTCGCAGCCTGATTACAACTACCATCCTGCCAAAAGAAAGTTTTTGGGGTTTGGCTTTTTTCCAAGAAGAAATGCCCATGCCCGTTGCCTTGATTGCAGAAGAAGAGAGTAAAGTATTCCTATGGTCGCGCGAAGACTTTTTGCCCTTTCTGCTCAAAAATGGAAAAATGTCCTGGGAATTTGCCCGACAAATGGTCTCTCGAATGCAGCAAGCCAGTGAAGTGGTTGAAAGCCTCGCATTTCACCCCGTCCCCGGACGTTTGGCAAATTTGCTTTTGGATCGTTATAGTGGCAGCGGGGAAGCACCTGTTGCTCGTGACCTGACCCTCGAGCAGATGGCAGCCCATATTGGCAGCACCCGCGAGATGGTCTGTCGCGCCCTCTACAAATTTGCAGATGACGGGATCATCGAGATCAACCGAACGGAATTTCTTATCTCAAATAAAAACTTGCTCGGAGAGATTGCGCACCGAGACTGACTTGATTTGAGCTTGATACACTCCGATGCAGAGGGGATACAAAGAGATTTTTAAAGGGTACCCAGTAAAAAACAGGGGCGTTACGCTCCATTCTCCTATTCTATTGCTCTCTGAGAAATGCGATCTGTTCTTCGGCAAAAGCGCGTAGACCATCCAGTTCCGGATTACCATCACTCCAATGAATGCAGTCTTCAAAATGCCAAATAGCTTCTTCTTTTTGTTCCAAGGCAACGAGCATTTCCCCTTTGAAACACCAGAGATGAGCATATTGATGTTGTTCCCCCTCAGGAACAAGGTTGATCGCACTATCTATCGCCCTGACTGCCCCTTCAGCATCATCTTTATTCATATGTTCATTTGCCAATTTGTTGCATGCATCAATGGATGCGCAAGCTGTATTTTCGATAACCTCGATGGATATTTTAGGAAGCGCCCAAGTGAGAAGTCCCGCAATTAGTGCAATGCCAATGATAGCTAAAATGATAGAGAGAAATTTGCGCTGGCCTTTTATAGAGTCTTTTTTTCTAAATAAAATTCCATTTGTGGGTCTCTGGGCAAGGATAGTCGTTTTAGTAGAAGGAAGTTCTTTTCTGCTCATTGCTTTTGTTTTCTGTGGCATGATATTTTCTAGAGATTCTTCAAGCGCCGTGTTCACTGCTTTGATCATCTCAGAAACAGTTGTGAAACGATCTCGGGGGTCCTTTTCTGTCGCTTTTACAACGACCTTCTCTAGAGACCTAGGGATATCCTTTCTTATGGAGCGTGGTAAAGGCAAAGGAGCGTTGACATGTTGCCGAATGATCTCCAGAGGTGTGTCCGCATCAAAAGGGACTTTCCCTGTCAGCATTTCATAGAGGAGAATACCCAATGAGTAGATGTCGCTGGCAGGAGATGCGCTTTGCCCTTTTCCCTGCTCAGGAGACATATATGAAGGTGTACCGATCAGTGCACCGGTCATTGTGAATTGCGTATCGCTGAGGATGCGAGCGATTCCAAAGTCAGCCAAGACTACTCGATCATCCTTTCCCAACAGGATATTCGCGGGTTTGATATCACGATGTAGCATCCCTTGTTTGTGTGCGTAGTCAAGAGCAGAAGCAATCTTTCGGAAGATATGAACTGTCTCCGAGATGGGTAAGGGGATGTTTGATTGAGCAAGGCGATTTTTGAGCGTGCTCCCTTCAACGAGTTCCATCACCATGTAGTAATACTCATTTTCTGTGTCTATATCATAAATTTGAATGATATTTGGATGATCCAATGCAGCGATAGCTTTTGCTTCTCGCCGAAATCGCGCGAGAAAATTTTCCCCTTCAGATAAAAAACTGTGCAAAACTTTAATTGCTACATGGCGTTCCAGAGTAGGGTGAAAGGCTTTGTATACCTCTGCCATTCCCCCGCGCCCCAGGCGTTCACCGATTTGATATTTCCCCAATTTGGTTCCGCTTATTTTCTCCATTTTTGTGCCTTTCTGTAATTGATTGATAGTGGTTCAAAGTAAACGATAGGTGGTTTTGCAAGGAGCGGTAGCCCAATGAAGCAATTTCACAGTACATAGTTTGTGTTACTACCCTTTAAATTTGTTTGTTTTTTGTAGGGTTATTTTCATTATACAAGAGTTTCTGTTGATACCTTATTTTTGCGCCCATAGAGACTGTTTCTATTGCTTTTAGAGACC
>CAZOOX010000146.1:0-9876 GCA_964581545.1 uncultured Anaerolineaceae bacterium | reverse complement strand
TCCATTTTTTTTCTTCACTTCTTAAATACATGATGACTTTGCGAGCGGAGCGAAGCAATCTCACCGAACAGGGGAAATCTCTCTGTAAATGGGACTGCTTATCCCTATCGGCGCACAGGTCGGCGATAAAACTGCCTCGCAGATTCAGGCCGTCACTTACTCTAAAATCTACTTTGTCTACTTCTCTACAAACTTACGGAATTGGCGACTATTTTCAGCCACATTGCCACCATGCCGATGTAAGTCACCGCCGATGAGATAAATAACATCATTGCCATAAAATTCGGCCATCTCGTCGAGACGGTCGAGGCTCATGCCGCCACCGGGCGCGGGGAAAATGGGCTTGATATGCCCCATCGCCACATCCATACCGGCGATGATACTACGGCACTCGCCCTGGCTAAAGGAGAAACGCCCGCCGTAGTTCGGATAGATTGAACTGTCGGCACCTGCCAAGCGAGCGATTTGCCCAAAGAGAGCATAATGCGAGAGGCCGTTATCGGGGCTAGTGACAGACATGCCCTGAAAGGCGGGATGATTCAAAATCGGCAAGGCAAGCGCGTCATCGTCGGCAAGTTGGCGCATGATGTCGAAGCCCGATAAGCCGGGCGCGATCATCAACGCACCCGCGCCTGCTTTTTTGGCAAAGCGCGCCTTTTCAAGAATTTGATCGGCGGGGGCGGTGATATTGGGGACATAGACCGAGTTGTAGCCGGTCTCTTGATTCGCACGCGCTACGGCTTCGGCGCAGAGTGTTACGCGCTCTTCAAAAGGCGAAAAAGATTGATCTGCCAGACCATGATCGTCCTTAATCATATCGATGCCGCCCAGTGCAAATTGGTAGGCATACTCGGCCAGTACTGCGGCGCTCAAGCCCATCGGTTTGATGGCAGAACAGAGCAGCGGGCGCTCTGCAATGCCCAAATGCACGCGCAAACCGCGCTTTCCAAAACGGGGCCCCTTGAAGGCTTTTAGCAGGCTTTCGGGCAGTTCCAAACGCTCTACACGAATGCCGGACTTGATGCTGCTATTGCCAAAAAGGACGTTCAAAAATTGCGTCAGTTCAAAGCCCGAAATCTCAACTGCATAGCTGATTTTCGCTTCAAAATGGCTTTCATCCACGCGCTCAAAACTCTCGATGCGACCAAAAATCTTGCCGCGAATATCGCCATCTTCGATCAGGTCGGCGGGAAATTCGATGGTCTGCTCAATGCAGATCGCTTCGGCTTTGGCGAGAGATGTCTCCTCATCGCCGAGCAGTTTGTAGACGGTAGCAAACCTGTCGTCCGAGAGCGATACGGCAGTTTTCGGGATCATAAAGCCTCGGCTTTGGCTTCGCTATGGACTTCGTCGAGTCGCACTTGCTTCAGGTCTGCTTCCGTTATATTGAGTTTTTCTCCCAGCATTTGCTCTGTTTTTTGCACAAGCGCCATCGCATCCAATCCGTGAGTACGCATCAGGTAGGGACGGCTTGCGCCGTGAGCGTAGGTATCTTGCAAGCCGATGCGAGCGAGCTTTTTACCCACGCCGTTCTCGGCCATTACTTCGGCAACTTCGCTGCCCAACCCGCCGATGATGGTGTGATTTTCCATTGTGATGACGCCATATTTTGGCTTTGACGCGGCATCAAGAATGGCGGGATCGGTGAAAGGTTTATGCGTGGAAACGTGTGTATGTTGAAGTGAGATGCCGCGCTCGGCGAGCACTTTGCTGGCGCGCATGGCTTCTTCGGTGCAAATGCCGCTGGAGAAAAGGCTAATGTCGCTGCCTTCGCTGAGTTGGCGGGCGCGGTTGAATTGCATGGGTTCGTTTTCATCAAAAAGGACGGGCACTTGTCCGCGTAGTTGACGGATGTAGACGGGGCCGTCGATATCTTCGATCATATCGAGAACTTGGGCAACTTCGTTGGCATCGCCCGGTTCGACGATGGTCATATTGGGCAGGGTGCGCATGAGGGCAACATCTTCGATGGCTTGGTGAGTCGCGCCGCCCGGGGTGACGATGCCCGGCAAAAAGCCGACCAAACGCACTTTGAGATTGGGGTAGGCAATCGACATGGAGAGTTGGTCGAAAGCACGCCGATAGATGAAGATGGCGAAGGTGTGAAAGAACGGCACGAAGCCTTCACGCGCGAGACCGCCTGCAAAGCTGTTGATGTTCTGCTCGGTCATGCCCATCGAGAGAAAGCGGTCGGGGTAGGCATCGCGGAAGAGGTCGACTTCGGTGTTGCTGGTCAGGTCTGCGGAGAGTACCAATACTTCGGGTTTATCTTTTGCCCATTCGACAAGTTTTTTTGCGTGGACTTTACTTTTCATTTTCATAATTTTTCCTGTTCGATCCACGAAGTAACACGAAGAAACACGAAGTTTTTTTGCTTTTCCTTTGTGTAACTTTGTGTACTTTGTGGTGAATCTAGTTATCCCATTCTTCCAATAAAGCTGCGTATTGCTCACGCTCTTCTTCGCTTTTAAAACGAACGTAGTGCAATTTCGGGAAACGATTTTCAAGCAGGTCGATACCGCAGTAAGGCAGGGTATATGCCAGAATGACCAGCGGTGCGCCTTTGGGCTGGATGCTGGCCGCTTCGACCAGGGCTTCGACATCGTTACCATCCACTTTGACAACGTGTGCGCCAAAGGCTTCGATGCGGGAAGTGAGCGGCTCAATATCGAGAACGTCTTTCATCGCCCCATCCGCTTGCTGACCGTTTACATCGACGACGACGGCGATATTATCAAGTTCGTAGAATTTGGTAATGGCGAGTGCTTCCCACGTCTGCCCGATCTGAAACTCACCATCGGACATGAAGAGCCAATTGCGTCCCGTATCCCCTTTTTTGCGGCGGGCGTAGGCAATTCCTGCTACTTGGCTAAGGGCTTGTCCCAGCGAACCGGCAGTAATCTCGTGTCCGGGGGAATGCTCGGCGCCGATCATCTCGACGGTGCTACCGTCGGTGTTGAATTGCTCCAAACCTTCTTGAGACATGCGCCCAACTTCGACCAGTGTTGCGTAAAGTACCAAAGCATATTGCACAGGGGAAAGAAATATCCGATCCAGCTCAGGGGCTTTTCGCCCGTTATAAGCGTAGCCGGTAAAGTAATTCTCATTCGTTGCGCTGGGCACGCCGGGGAAAGGGGCCGGGATAAGCGGTGCTTCACTTTCGCCGATATTCAGAATTTTGGTATACAGGCTTGCCCAAATTTCTGCCGAGGAGCAGGCTTGGCTGAGATAGCCACCATTATTTCTGACCGTATGCTCCAAAACGCGGCGGCGTATCCCCGCCGCGACTTTGCGAGCTTCGTCTTGCCAGTTTTCATTTGTCATTATTTTTATATCCTTGGATTCAACTTGTAAGTGCAATATTTTGATAACCGAAGAATACCTCATAAGGCGTGTGAAAATCAAGGCACTTTCTTGGTCTTGAATTCAATTTATCCATAATGTCAGCTTCTTCTTGAGAAGAAACTTTTTTGAAGTTCCTCTTCCTTGGCAAGTATTGGCGTAGCAGTCCATTTGTATTTTCATTTGTGCCTCGCTCCCAAGAGGCATAGGGATGAGCAAAATAGCAATCTGTATTCAAGGCGGTGGCGATCTCTTGATGCCCTGCAAACTCTTTCCCATTATCGAAGGTGATCGTTTTGATCCTCGCATCCCATTTGAGTAACTCTATGATCGCTTCTGTGATCGGAGCAGCATGTTTGCTGGGAAAGATGCGCAAGAGAGTGAAACGAGACTTTCGTTCTGTGAGAGTTAGCGCTACACCTTCATCTCCTATGACAAGGTCTGCTTCCCAATCGCCAATCCGAGAACGTTCATCCACAATGTCTGGGCGTTCATCTATGCTTCTTCGGTTGGGGATTTTTCCCCTGCGATCACGTCCACCAGCGCGTTTTCGGTACTTTTTAGGGTGACGAAGGTGCTTCCAGAGCGTACCGCCTGCACGTTTGTCTGCATAAACATATTGGTAGATACTTTCATGACTGATGGAAATGCCTGCCTGTTTCAGACGCCCTGAGATTTGTTCCGGGCTCCAGTCTTCTTTTAGCTTTGTTTCTACCCGTGCCCAAATTTCGGCATTGAGCCTTACTTTTGGTTTTCTTCTGCGGCGAGCCATAGCTTTTTCGTGAGCTTGCTTTGGGCGATAGCCACGCTTTCCTTTATTCCGCTTCAGTTCTCTTGAGATTGTCGAAGGGCTAACTCCCAAGACTTCTGCTATTTTCTCTTGAGAGGTGTCTATGTCCAAGAGGGCTTTTATCTGGTATCTTTGTTCATAGGTAAGCTGTTTGTAGGTTGACATTGTGCTCCTTTACTTTGGTCGGTATGGGACATAAGCCGATAACAGCTTACCGCCTTTTTCCGATTTGTAAAGTTGCACTTACTACTTGAATCTAATATCCTTTTTGTTAAACACAAAGGACACCAAGAAACACAAAGTTAAAACCCCTTGTGAACCTTCGCGCCCTTCATATTTAGTTACTATTCAAACTGCTCTAAAATCATTTTTTGCAAGGTAATATCATCTTCAATAGATGCAGTTGTTTTTGCGGGATCTAATTCTTTTTTCGCCAAGTATTGAGTTGCTTTTACCAAATTATTGATAACAAATTCCATTGGGATTTTTTCACGATTAATCACAAAATCAAATGTGCGAGTAGCTTCCCAGTCTACGCCGTAGAAAGTCTCTACAAAATTTGCACTGACTTTGTCGCTTTGTATCGCAATCTCTTCTGCTTCTTCAACAGAAATCCCATTATCCTCCGCTATTTGCACGGCACGATGCGACATGGGAGAATGAATACGGATATTGAGCACATTGGCAAAATCATTCAGGATAATATAGCCACTACGCCCGAGAATAACGACATTATCCATTTTTGCGACAGCGCGAATAACGCGGTTGACCATATCGACCAAAATTTCGCGGCGATCTTTTTTCTCAAGGTCTAAGCGCTCCCATACACTGGGAAGATGATCGTATTCACGGTCAAATTCGACCAAACCATATTCTTCCAAGACTGCAGCGATAAAATCTTTGTCCACGAGCCTGTAGTCTAACTTTTCGGCTATCGCTTTGGCGATTTTATTGCCATTACTGCCCAATTTTCTGGAGATTGTTAAGATTGCCATAGCGGACCTCCTTTGACTTCATTATACAGATTCTATTGCGTATTTCGTATTGCGTAATGATTTTGAGAACGGGAAAGAATCTTGTTTCTTAGGTCATTACGTAATACGCTTTACGTTTTATGCACTTTATCCCATCAACACCTTCAAGCCTTCTTCAAATGGCGGATAAACAACGCCCTTCTCGGTGATGATAGCTGTAATATATTTGGATGGAGTCACGTCAAAAGCGGGATTTCCAACTTCGATATCGTCGGGCGTGATCTGGCACTCGCGGAAATGTGTAATCTCGCGCGGGGTGCGCTCTTCAATCTCGATCTCGTCGCCGTGCGGGGTTGCCATATCAATGGTCGTTGTCGGGGCGGCAACGTAGAAGGGGACACCATTCTCATGCGCTACAACCGCCAGATTGTAGGTGCCGATCTTGTTGGCGGTATCGCCGTTTGCGGCTACACGATCTGCCCCAACGACGCACAGGTCGATGCCGAGGGTGCGCATAAAATGCCCAGATGCCCCGTCGGCGATGACTTTAAACGGAACCCCTTGTTCTTTCAACTCATAAGCCGACAAACGACCACCCTGCAAACGGGGGCGCGTTTCGTCGAGCAGGGCGAAGACTTCTTTCCCTTCTTCGTGCGCCATGCGGATAATGCCTAGCGCAGTCCCATAATCCATTGTAGCAAGGCTGCCCGTATTGCAATGATGGATGATATTAGCGCCCTGTGGCACAAGGGGCATCGCATTTCTGCCGATGGATTTGTTGATCTCCACATCTTCTTCGGCGATGGTATGGGCTTCAGCCATCACTGCATCTTTGAGCGCGGTAACGTTCTCCCAATCAGAAGCGGCAATCAATGCTTCCATCCTGTCCATTGCCCAAAAGAGATTAACAGCAGTGGGTCGAGACGCGCGCAAGGTTGCCATAGCGGTAGCAAGCTCGTCTTTAAGAGCATCCACGTCCGCTGCTTGGGAGCGCACGGCTGTGAGAGCCAATCCATAAGATGCGGCAATCGCAATGGCGGGCGCGCCGCGCGTCACCATATCCTTAATGGCTTGGGCAATGTCGGCGTAATTTTCGTAATCGTTATAAACTGTCTCGGTGGGGAGTTTGCGCTGGTCGAGCATCCGCAGGGTGGCGGGTTCGCGCCATTCTAAACTTTTGAAAGCCATTTTTTCTCCTTATAAATTGGTTCAATCTTAAAGATTGAACCAATTTCGTTAACGACTTGCTTCTTTTTGTACTTTTTGAAGGGCTTCGGCGGGGGTAGATTTTCCCGTAAAAGCATCGTGTACTGCACCGTAAAGCGCGCCCAAAAACGCACCCAACTCAGGACGAGCCGGGAGCGGCTTGGCACGCTCGAGCATTTCACGCTGGGCAGCCAACCAGGGGTATTTCGCCAACTCTTCTACAACGTAACTGCTCTGCCGCACAGGGCTGCCCGCCACACGCGTGATCTCTTTATCTTGCTCTTTGTTGAGCAATTGCATCAACGTGGATAAAGTATTTTGCTGGATGGATTTCGGTTGATTCGCGGGGATGGATATGCCCCAGGTAGCGTTCCACGGGATGGGGAAGGCTGCGCTCTTGTATTCGGCTTGGTTCTGCCCGTCAACATCTATTTGAAGAGGCGCAGTTTGCCCGCCCCAATTCGCAACGAGAGCTGCTTCGCCCTTCCGGATACTATCGGCGATCTCACCGTTACCGTAGGCATGTGTTTCTGGCGGGCAAAATTCCCGTAAGCTGCAATATAACGCCAGCGCGGCGATATTCTTCTCGTTCGCCACATCGGGATTGCCATTTTCATCAAATATCCAGCCCCCCGCTTCCCAGAGATAGGGGAGAAAATCGGTAAAAATCTCACTGGCATCGGCTTTGAGCGCCAAACCGTAAACTTCAGGCGGGTTGTGGACGGTGGCTGCCATCTCTGCCAACTCCTTCGTGGACACAACGGGGATGCCGTCGCTCTCATCCAATTGAATTAAATCGGCGCGATAAAAGAGAATATGACCGTCAGAGAAGAAGGGCAGCTGATATTGCTTGCCCAGATATTGGCTCTCATCTGCAATAGAGGGGACGATGTCGTCGGCATCATATTCTTTTAGAATATCAGCAGAAACACCTTCGAATAATGCGCCAATATCGGCAAGGTAACCTGCATCCGCAAATTCGGGCAGCCAAATATGCCCAGGCACAAAAACCGCCTGATTAGGGGCAAAGTTCGCTGTGAGGGTTGCCATCAACGCCTCCCGATATTCGGGCCAGGGGATAATTTCTAAAAGGGTATCCAGCTCAGGGTAGCGAGCGAGTGCGGCTTCCAGCACATCTAATGCGGGGTCGTTTGGACCGATGATTTTTAGGGTCATGAATTCTCCTTTTTAGGAAAACAAAACAATCACACAAACTTTCTAGAGAAGATTGAGTAGCTCTTGCACAGCTTTATCGTGCGAGAGCGTATCGAAATCGCAGCGGCTTTTAGTAAACCGCTATGGTTTCGATACGAATGACGATGAAGCTGTCATTCTACTCAACCGCCGCTACCACAGTTATAAAAAGCCATTAAACCTGCGGCTCGATAATTACTTTCATTGAATCTTCTGCCTTAGCCGTCAGTTCAAAACCCTTCACGGTTTCTTCCAAAGGCAAGCGATGGGTAATAAACTGCGTCATTTCAACGCGCCCAAACTCGATCATAGCCAAAGCTTCTTGCAGGTCACGCGGGCTGGCACCATAGGTAGAGATCAAATTTACACCTTTCATATAGAAATCGTAAATCGCAAAAGGAACTTCCGTACCCGGGGTGTTGATCGCATAAAGCAAAATTGTTCCGCCTTTGTCTGCGGCTTCAACAGCCTGTTTGAATGCAACGGGCACAGCCGTACAAATGATGATGAAATCATAGCCGCGCCCATCATTGGCGACAAGCAGATTTTCCATCAAATTATCTTCAAGGGCATTAAAAGAAGCATCGGCTCCGCTCTCCAGAGCCAAATTCAGGCGGTATTCGTTCACATCAGTCGCCACAATCCGCCCAGCGCCCAACGTCTTTGCAAGCTGGATATGCAGCAAACCCGAAAGCCCGCTGCCCAAAACCAAAACACTCGCCCCTGGCTGAATTTTCGCCTTACGATGCCCACGAATAGCGCATCCCAAAGGTTCTACAAAAGTGCCGTCTTCATACGAAACAGACTCGGGCAGTTTGATCACACCACCCTTATCCACGTTGATCTTCGGCACACGCACATATTCCGAAAAACCGCCAGGATAAAATTTTGTGTTATGCAAAGTATGGCAAAGCGTCTCCCGCCCTAAATTGCAGTAATAACAATTATTGCAAGGAACATGATGAGTAAAAATGACACGGTCGCCAATCTCAAAGCCTTCCACACCCTCGCCAATCTCGGCAATATCGCCCGTCAACTCATGTCCCAAAACAATTGGCGCTTTCTTGATTCTATACCACTCCATCACATCCGAACCGCAAACGCCGCTTGCAATCACCTTCACCAAAACTTCGCCAACGCCAGCCTTCGGCTTTTCCATTTCTTCCAAACGAACATCGTCATTCTTATAATACATCGCAACGCGCATTGCTAACTCCATTTTTTATGGGATGACAAGCCGCTCCGCTCGTGATTTGGGCTTGTTTCCCTTTAAATTTCATTGATGAGGAGAAAAACATCTCCCGTTTAAGCCCCCTTCCTAACCTTCCCCCGATGGGGAAAGGGACTGATTCTCCCCCTATTGGGGGGAGATGTCCGAAGGACAGAGGGGGGAAGAAAAACGGGAGACCGAGCCATTGAGAAGATGCCTATCTCCCAATCTCTCAATCTCCCGTTTCAAAAATTGCTTAAGATTGGTTCATTCTCACAGAACGAACCAATCTGGTCAGGTAAACTATTTACTCAAATCCTGGAACATTTCGTAGGCTTCAGTGCCTGTTTTATTATCATGAACAACCGAGCGAACAGCCTGCACCATAGCAACGGGGTCAGAGGATTGGAAGATGTTGCGCCCCATATCTACGCCAGCTGCGCCAGCCTGAATTGCCTGATAAGCGGTTTCGAGCGCATCGGCTTCAGGAACTTTCTTGCCGCCAGCAATCACAACGGGAACGGTGCTGGTGCTGGTAACACGTTCGAAGTTTTCGCAATAATAGGTTTTGACAACACGAGCACCTAATTCCCCGGCAATGCGGGTAGCAAGGCTCAGGTAGCGGGCATCACGTTCGAGGCCTTTACCAACAGCAGTCACTGCGAGAGTAGGCATGCCATAGCGTTCTGCTTCGTCGATTAATTTAGAGAAGTCAAGGAGCGTATCGCGCTCAAAAGAAGCGCCAACCATGATGGAGAAAGCAACCGCAGAAGCGTTCATACGAATAGCTTCTTCCATCGAAACGGAAAGACCTTCGTGAAGCAGGTTCAGGTTCAAAATGCTGGTACCACTTGAGACACGCATAATGATGGAGGTGTCTTTATTGGGGTCAACATAGTTGCGAAGTGCGCCACGAGTGAGCATCAGGGTATCTGCGTAAGGCAGAAGCGGGTTGACGGTTTCAGTAATATTTTCAAGACCGGTTGTTGGTCCCATAAAGTAGCCGTGATCTACGGCGAACATGAGGGTGCGTCCGGTTTCAGGGTTGAAAATGCGGGACATTCTGTTCTTCATGCCCCAGTTCATGTGCTCGTTCATAGTTTTTTCTCCATATAATAATTAGATTGAGTTTAGAAAGTTTTTTACATACTTATTGCCGA
>CAZOOX010000145.1:0-9879 GCA_964581545.1 uncultured Anaerolineaceae bacterium | reverse complement strand
CTTTCACTCATGCCCAATATATGGAACGAAATACATGAGGCTGTTGTTCACGGTATGGAGATAACAGGTAAAATACCCTCATGTTTTCCCTCAAAAAACATGCCAGTTGTATGTATCCCTGCCCCTGTGGGTATGCAGGAGACCCCGAGCGCGCCTGTACCTGCTCACACCAAACCGTGACCCGCTACCAAAAACGCATCTCGGGTCCCATGCTTGACCGTATCGACATTCATATTGAAGTGCCGCGCGTCGATTTTGAAAAATTGTCTGATAATAGAAGGGGAGAAAGCTCAGAAGATATTCGTGCGCGAGTAGAAACCGCACGAGAGATGCAGCGACAGCGATTTAGCGGTTTAGAAAATGGGGTGATGACCAATGCCGATATGCGTGTCGCAGAAGTTCGTCAGTTTTGCGAATTAGATGAAGCGGGGCAGCGACTCGTCAAGGCTGCAATGACCCAGCTTCAGTTATCCGCGCGAGCCTATCACCGCATCCTAAAATTGGCACGCACCATCGCAGATTTAGCTGGGGTGGAGAGTATCCAATCATCTCATCTGGCGGAGGCATTGCAGTACCGTCCCAAGGGGATGATGGTGTAGAGATGTCAAATATTCCCAAACTAACAGAAACTGATGTCAGAAATTGGACAAATAGCGCATATTTTCAGCGCGGGCAGAATTATTATCATAGCGGGGCTATTTATAATCAGCGACAAGAGGGGATGGCAATAAAATCTCAATGCGCAGGCTCATATCAGGATTTTTATCGCCAAGAAGTTGAATTTGATCGGAAGGGAATTTTGCGGGCAGATTGTTCCTGCCCGGTTGGAGACGGAGGCTATTGTAAACATACAGTTGCCCTACTGCTCACTTGGGTGCATGACTCTGATTCTTTTGTTGAGCTTGAAGCGCTGGACAACTCTCTTGAAAAACGCTCCAAAGCCGAGTTGATCGTGCTGATAAAAGAAATGCTCGATCAAAACCCTGAGCTTTCATATCTGCTGGAATTACCTTTGTTGGCAAAAAGCGATCAACCGATTGATCTTGGCGCAATCCGCAGGCAGGCAGAGCAGGCGTTCAAAAATCATGATTACGAATGGGGCTATGCGCGTGAGATCAAGAAGTCGCTTCGGGTTTTATTGAATATTGCTTCTGTACATCTTGATAATGAGCAGCTAGATGATGCAGTATCGGTTTATATGATCGTCATTGAGGCTATTTTGGATAATGGTAATGACGCTATGAGTGATGAAGAAGGAGCGTTGTTAGGGCTTATCTATGATTGCAGTGAAGCACTTGGAAACTGTCTGGAGATTATCAGCGACGAAACGCAACGACGCGATATTTTGCAGGTTTTATTCAGCGCCTACCGCTGGGATGTGCTCTATGCGGGCGGCGTTGGCGCAGCAGATTGCGTCCCCGATATTCTTGTGCGCCAAACAACTTCTACGGAACGCGCTGAAATTTCGGCTTGGGTGCGTGAAATCCTTCCCGGGGGCGATAGCTGGAGCGACGGCTACCACCGCGAAGTCTTGGGAAGGTTGCTGCTTGATCTTGAAGCGGATATTCTGGATGACGAAGCCTATTTGAGAATTTGCCGCGAAACAGGTCGTTTGAATGATTTGGTCGAACGTTTGTTGAAACTCAAAAGAATTGATGAAGCAAAAGACGCTGCTCGCAAGGCGAAAGACTATGATCTTTTGTTGGCGCTGGCTGTTTTTGGAGAACAAGGTCAATCAGACATTGCCGAAAAACTTGTCGAAGAAAGAGTTGTGCTGGTCGAAGATAGTCGCTTGCTGGAATGGCTTTCAGAACGATATGAAGAAAAAGGAAACTTGGCAGGCGCGTTGGCGTTAGAAGAAAGAATCTTTTGGGAACGCCCCGACCTTGTGAAATACGAAGAACTCTCGAACTTGGCAAAACAACTTGGTGGGTGGCAGGCGTTACGAACGAAAACCATCGTCCAACTTGAGAGCGATGAAAAGCTTCATCTTCTTGTTGAGATATATCTTTTTGAAGAAGAAGCTCAAAATGCGATTGCAACCTTAGGGAAAATAAACAGGCATTGGCATTTGGAAGATTTGCGCTTTAAAGTTGCGCAACTGGCAAAAGCGGATTTTCCACATGATGCTCTTCGTATTCTTGCAGAAGATGTCGAGAAGTTTATAGAGCGTCGCGGACGTGATAATTACGCACAAGCAGCGCAATGGCTCCATGAAGTGCGAGATATATATCGACAGATGGGAGATATTCCGGCTTGGGAGAAATTTATCCTTGAATTGCTAGAGAAATATAAAAGGCTACCCGCTTTGCAGGATGAGTTGAATAAGATAAAGTTGTAGTTTTATCAATAACGGGGTGATGACCAACGCCGATATGCGCGTGGCAGAAGTGCGTCAATTTTGCGAGTTAGATGCTGCGGGACAGACTCTTATCAAGGCTGCAATGACCCAGCTTCAACTTTCCGCGCGCGCCTATCATCGTATCCTAAAATTATCACGTACAATCGCAGATTTAGCGGGGGAAGAGAATATCCAATCCACGCATTTGGCGGAGGCTTTGCAGTATAGACCGAAGGGGATGATGGTTTAACGAAAAAATATTGGGGGGATGAAATGAAGTTTGGGATAGGAGAGGCAAGTCTAAATCCAAGAGCGATCCGCAATTCTGATGAAGATGAATGTATAATCCTGAGATGTGCGTGGCGGGTTTTAGTAAAATATGCGCACTTATTTGACTATTAACCCCAATTGAAGGAGTGATTATGAGCACAGCAGAAGTTCAATATCAACCTAGAATGCCCCCCAACGAGCCCGATAAGTTAAACGTTAAAAGAACCGTTTTTCTATCGTTGGCATTTATGTCTGTTTTGGCTGGATTGGGTTATTACAACCTGGCTGTGCCCTTGCTCTTAGGGGATAGTGAATTTGGTTTGGTTCCCAAGGATATTCTATTATTCGGTATTTTTGGTCAGCAAACTGTTATTGGCGGGATTTTGGTGCTTGATAATATTCTGGCGCTCTTGTTGCAACCTTATTTTGCTGCGCTGAGTGATCGTGCCAGAAGTAAACATGGCCGCCGTATGCCTTTCATTATCATCGGTGTTCTGGCTTCTGCCTTCTTCTTCATCGTTACGCCTTTATTCAAGGTTTTGTTTGGATTGATCGCGATCCTGTTCTTTTTCAATATTGCGATGGCTTTTTATCGGAGTGCGGCGCTCACGCTGATGGCCGATTATACGCCCGATGCCGTACGCTCCAAGGGGAGTGGATTGCAGCAGTTGGTTGCCAATGGTGGCGCGATCCTTGCCTTTTTGTTGCCCACCTTGATCGGCATCGTTCGCCCCGGGATCTCGAATTTTGATTCGCGGTATCTTGGCTTCCCTATCATTGCCGCGATCATGATCATTATGATGGCCATCCTTTTCAAGACGATCAAAGAGACACCGACGGGGGATGGTTTCCTGGAGATTGGTGATGAGCCGATCGAAATAGACCCTGTCAGCTTTGAACACCGTGCCTCTGCTGCTATGCAAGAAAAGAAAAAGCGAGATTGGGCTTATTTCAAGAACGCACTCTTTGGCGAGAATCGCAGCTTGTTGTTTTTGATGATCTATGTCTGGTTCTCTTATACGGCTTTTGCATCCATTGAAGCTTTCTTCACACTTTTTGCGAATAACTATCTGGGCGTTGATGATAAAGCTGCAGGGCAGCTTTTGCTGGTCTATTCAGCGACCATGATCGTTTCGGCTTTTGGTTCGGGCATGATCGGGCAGAAGATCGGGCGTCAAAAAGCTCTTAGGCTGGGAACTAGCGGTCTGATCATTGTGATGGCTGCGATGTCCTTCGTTGTGACCTTGAAACAGACGCTTTTAATCGCGATCTTATTCGTGCCGATAGGCTTTTTCTGGATGACGGTTATTGTGAACGTATTTCCCGTTCTGTGGAATTTGTCCCCGCGCGGTGATGAAGGTGCCTACACTGGGATCTATTATTCCTTTAACCAGGCAGCCTACGTTTTTGGCCCTGTGATCATGGGCTTGGTTTTCGACTTGGTCGGTAAGGGGATGGGGAGCGACAAATACCTGCTCATGTTCCCCTTTATCGTCGTCTGTGAGATCATTGCATTTATTTTGCTCTTTGGCGTGAAAGGTGGGGAGGCAGAGTTGAATGAAGATCAACTTGAAGAATTACGAGAGAAGCTTGTCGAAGTGGATTAGTTGACTTCTAAGTTTTGAGAGAAAAAAGGTTGTCCTGAAAAGGGCAATTTTTTTTGTTTTTGGCATGAGTTTATGGGGAGGCGAAAGAGCAATATTTCTAAGGCTGTGGTTATTTTCTTGACACAGAAGAATAAATGTGTAAAATGGGGGAGAAATTATTTTATCAAATTAAAAAAATAACTATGGTGTCATCACAAAAACGATCAGGAAGTAATTTAACTTGGGTTAAAGCTCATAACCTTCAGACTATTTTGATGGGTTTGCTTGAAGAAGGGCAGATATCACGTGCGGGTTTGGCAAAGCGCACTTCCCTATCGTCTGCCGCTGTTACCAATCTGGTAAATGAGTTAATCAGATTGGGAATCATTGCTGAAGTTAAGCCAAAGGCATCAGATATTGAGGGAAAGCGTGCTGTTGGGCGTCCCCAAAGAATGTTGCAACTTCTTCCGCGTGCTCGATATGCCATTGGCGTCCATATCGGTATTGGACTTTTTCGTGTTGCTATTACAGACTTGCATGCTGAGCTTGTTGATAACAGTATCGTTAAATTTGACAAGGAAAGCCCCGCTTCTGATATTTTGGAGCAGATCGCTTCTGAGATAGAGAGTTTAGTTTCAAAAGCAGCTATTGACCGTGAACGTATTCTTGGTGTTGGTGTGGGCGCTTCGGGGCTTGTTCATTACGATGAGGGGCTAAATGTGCTAGCGCCACGACTTGGGTGGAAAAATATCCATATTCGGGAAATCTTGGGTAAACGGCTCGCTTTGCCGGTGCAAGTGGATAACAACGTTCGTGCTATGGCGATTGGCGAAGCATTTTTCGGCGCAGGGCAGGGCGTAAATGTCTTGGCTTTTGTTTATGGACGTATGGGGATCGGTGCTGGTTTTGTTGTCAATGGTCAGATTTTTCGGGGAAGCGGCGCGGGGGCAGGTGAGATCGGGCATACGATCATGGTGCCAGAGAATGGTCGCCCTTGTCGTTGTGGGCAAAAGGGCTGTCTTGAAACATTGGTCACTGAACCTGTAATTATCAGGCGGGCAAAGGAGCTTATTGAGCAATATCCCGAAAGTATTCTTTCACAAAAATTTACGTTAGGTGAAGGCACTGAAACCATAAATAGTATATTTTCTGCCGCTCGTGATGGGGATGAAGATACAAAAGAAATGATCGAAGAGCAGATCCAGTATCTTGGTATTTCTCTGGCTAACCTTGTCAATATTCTCAACCCCGAAAAAATAATACTGGGGGGCGTTTTCGCACAAGGGGACGATCTTATTCGCCCCGTCGCCAGTCGTGTGATGCGCGAGACGGCATTTAGTGGACTCGGTGACGATGTGGTCATTGAGCCGACGGGGTTTGGCTGGCGGGCTGGCGTCATCGGTGCCGCTGCTTTAGCCCTCATGGAATTTTTCTACCAACACCCTGATGGAGTTTTATGACATCTCTTAATATCGCCTTCCTTCCTATTGCTCGCACTACTTTTGATCTTGACTATGCTCGCGAGAAAACAACAGCAGCTTTTAAGCAGCTATCAAAGGAAGCCTTTGAGATTTTAGGCTCTGAATATCTGATTACGGACGCTGCTGGAGTTCAGGAAGCTATATTGGGCTTGGATGGCAAAGATATTGATCTATTACTTGTTTTTCAGGCTACATTTGCCGATAGTTCAATGGTTATGGAATTGGCGCAAGCGATTGATGCCCCCTTATTTCTCTGGGCTGTTCCGGAGCCACATACGGGTGGACGTTTACGATTGAACTCGATGTGCGGGATCAACTTAGCCGGACACGCTCTTACCCGAGACAGAGTCTACTACGAACATCTTTATACCGCGCCCGGAGATCCTTCTGTTATTGATGCGATCACTTTACAGGCCAGGGCGGGGCGTGCTCGCAGAGTATTAAAGGGCGCTCGTTTGGGGCGTGTGGGCGAAAACCCAGATGGTTTTGAGAGTTGTTTATTTGATGCTGATAGTCTCGCCGAACGTTTTGGGCTTGAGATCGTTCAGTTCAATTTGCAGGATGATGTCTTTAGCAAAATTCAACAATTGGCGCCAGCAGATACACAGCCCATTGTCGATAAGCTTTCTCAACAGGTTAATGGCATCGATGATATGGATATGGATGCTGTGCATGGGACGCTTGGGGTCTATAAAACGCTTCAGGATACCGCCTCCCAAGCCAAAATCCAAGGATATGCGATCCGTTGTTGGCCAGAATTTTTTACAGAGCTGGGGTGTGCAGCTTGCGGTGCGATGTCCATGCTATCCAATGAATTAATCCCAAGCAGTTGTGAAGCCGATGTAAATGGA
This sequence comes from uncultured Anaerolineaceae bacterium, assembly GCA_964581545.1. Lineage (GTDB taxonomy): Bacteria > Chloroflexota > Anaerolineae > Anaerolineales > Villigracilaceae > Desulfolinea. Next base: position 3,350 of record CAZOOX010000145.1, on the reverse strand, counting down.
ACCATCACGCAACTGATCCTTCAGTCATTGAGCGGGGAACAAGCTTTTGGTACCGACATGGTTTCTATAGATGAGGAACGGGATGCGCTGGTGTTATGGCATTGTGGTTTGGCGCCCCTTTCGATGGCAGACCCAGACGCTGAAAAACGCGTCACTATTCATTCCAATCGAAAATTGCCATTATTAATGGAATTCCCGCTAAAACCAGGGCGTGTCACTATTGCGCGCCTGAGCGAGGCTAGTGGAGATTATGTTCTTGTTGTTGGCGAGGGGGAAATGATCCAGTCATCACAAAGTTTTTCAGGTACATCTGGCTTAATCAAATTTGATAAGCCAGCACTAGAAGTGCTAGACACTATTTTGGGCAAAGGGCTGGAACATCATATTTCCATCACCTATGGAAGTTTCAAAGATGAATTACTTGCGCTAGCCGATATGCTTAATTTGCCTGTAATGCAGATAACCTAGGAGGTGAGGACTTTTAGAAATATTGCGTAGAAAAATGCTTATCTAAAAAAAGATTATTCTGAGCGCGACACCGCCCAGAATGATCGTGAGGAAAGCTGCCACTTTTGCAGCAATCCTCTGTCAAAAGACGAACAAATCATAACATATAGGAGAAGAAAAAATGAAGCGATGGATTTTTGTATCACTATTAGTTTTGGCGCTACTTCTTGGGGCTTGTTCCCCAGAGCCTGTCGTTGAAGAGCCTGTTGTTGAAGAGCCTGTCGTTGAAGAACCAGCAGCAGAAGAACCAGCTGAAGAACCAGTAGTAGAAGAGCCTGCTGAAGCAGAAGCTGTTGAATTGCGTTTTTCATACTATGCTGATGGTGTTGAAGCGGATGTAATGCAACCCCTTTTGGATGAGTTCATGGTTGCCAATCCTGAGATCACTGTTGTGTTAGATGTGGTTCCCTATTCAACGATTGACGAGCAATTGCCCGTTCAGGTTGAGACCGGCGAAGGGCCCGATATGGCCCGTATCACTAACTTTGGTGCATACAACGGAAAATTACTTGATCTTCGCCCCCTCTTGGAAGATGCAGCTTATTATGAAGCGAATTTCCCTGCTCCCATTTTGAGCGCACTTGGCTACGGTGGTTTCCCTGATGCTTTCACAGTAACAGCCCCTTACGTCAATGCAACCTTGTTTGAGCAAGCTGGCGTTGAACTACTTGGCGAAGGTGCTACCTGGGCTGAGTGGACTGAAGCAACCAAAGCAGTTGCTGAAGCTACTGGTGTTCAGTACGCTATTTCTATTGACCGCACTGGTCATCGCTATGCTGGCCCCGCTTTAAGCATGGGAGCAACCTTGATCGACGCTGATGGTAATTTCACAGTAACAGACCCCGGTTTTGGTGCCTTCGCTGAAGTGATCAAAGGTTGGCATGATGATGGTATTACCCCCTCTGAAGTATGGTTGGTAGGCGATAGCCTGAACAATTGTATTGATTTCTTCAAGAGTGGCGATTTGGTCATGTGTATGTCTGGCTCCTGGCAGATCAACGGCTTAGCCGGTGATGTTGGTGATGCTTTCGACTGGGTAGTAGTACCTAACCCAACTGGTGATGGTGGTTCAACTGGTGTGGCTGGTGGTTCAGCTGTAGTCGCTTTTGCAGATACCGAACATCCTGAAGCTGTTGCCAAAGTTATGGAATTCCTGGCGCAGGAAGAAAACTATGCAGCTTTCTCTGCCGGCACACTGGCTTTGCCTGCTCATACAGGTGCAGCAGCTACCGGTATTGAATTTGAAACCGATGATGCTTCCGTGCTAGGTGCTTTGGCAGCTTTCACCGCCGAAGTACCCAAACTACAAGATGCAGCAGTAGGCCTTAACGTACATCCCTATGCTTTTGCCTACTACCGCAACTCAGCTAATCGCATTGGACAATATCTGACCGGCGAACTCACCCTCGATGAGGCACTTGAACGCCTTCAGCAGGATATTAATGATGCTATCGCTGAAGCTGGCGGATAGAACGAAAGTTTAAGTTTATAAGTATAGGGGCACATATCTGGTTTTCAGGTCTGTGCCTCTATATACTAGTTTGGGGTAGGTGTGCTATGACTGTGCGCTCTTTAGGAAAATCCATCAAGGATGCAAACGAAAAAATATCGGGTGCGATCCTTAATTTTTTTGTCTCGACCTTTGATTTGATCTTTGGCACGATCCAGCGGTGGGTTGGGGTTCGCGGTATGCCTTATGTTTTTGTGCTACCGAACTTGCTCATATTTGGAATATTTATCCTGTTCCCGATGTTGCTTAACTTTGTTTATGCTTTTACGGGTGGGACTGATTTTTTCCCTGATCAACGTCCATGGATAGGCACGGCTAATTTTGAACAGCTTCTAACCTGTGAAAGTTTTCTAGACCCAAATACGTGTCGAGAAGATCTTTTTTGGCGATCCGTATTCAATACAGCTGGATACGTTACTTTCCAAGTGGGTTTGATGGTAATTATTTCGCTTATCACGGCTGTTGTGCTAAACCGGAACATCAAGGCACGCGGTTTTTTCCGCAGCGTTTATTTTTACCCTGTATTATTGTCTCCGATCGTTGTTGCCTTGATCTGGAGATGGATCCTCCAGGAAAATGGTCTTTTCAATGGCATCCTGGTAGCATTAGGAAGTGACAAAATACCTTTCTTGGTAAATGCTCAATGGGGCAGATTTTGGGTAGTGATTATCAGTGTTTGGGCTTTTATGGGGTTTTACACGCTAATACTCCTTGCCGGCTTGCAGGCAATTCCTGCTGATTTATATGAAGCCGCATCCATTGATGGAGCAAATAGTTGGGACACTTTTTTTAGAATCACCCTACCTCTTTTGATGCCTTCTATGGTGGTTGTATTAGTGCTTTCGCTGATACGAGCTGTGCAAATATTCGACTTGGTTTTTGCCTTTACTGGCGGTGGTCCAGGAACAGCAACGTTGTACTTGGTTCAATATATTTATAGCAAGGGTTTTGCAAGTCCAAGCAGACAATTTGGGTTGGCAGCTGCCGCATCACTGCTTATGGCTAGTGTGCTGATTGTGTTGACCTTAATTCAGCAATTTTTGCAACGCGAGGAGGAATAAGATGGGTAAAATTTTGAAATTTCTAACCCGCACTCGAGGTAATGGCAATCTACATATCACCGATTTCCTAACTTATCTCTACCTGATATTAGGGGTAATCGTTATGTTCGGGCCAGTGATCTGGTTGGTGCTTTCTTCCTTCAAAACCTCGGGCGAAGTGGTCAAGTTTCCCCCACGTTTGTTACCCTATCGCCAAAGCACAGTTGAGGTTGCTGGATACGAAGATCCTCTTCCGATGTATATTGTTACCCTTGAAGATGGTAGTACTACTG
>CAZOOX010000144.1:0-9956 GCA_964581545.1 uncultured Anaerolineaceae bacterium | reverse complement strand
GCTAACTAATAGTTTAATCTAATCAGGAACCCTTTCTTATCCATAACTCAGGTTATTAGCATCTGATACCCCTAAAAGAAAATGAAGGATATGTCCATGGCTGAAAAAATATTAATTATTGATGATGATATAGATACACTCCGCCTTGTTGGTTTAGTACTTCAAAAAGAAGGGTATCAGACCATTACTGCAAACAATGGAAAAGAAGGCTTGCTCAAAATGAGCGAAGAGTTACCAGACCTGATTCTGCTAGACATAATGATGCCAGAGATGGACGGCTACGAAGTTGCCCGTCGTTTGCGCAAAAACCCTAAAACGGCGGAGATTCCCATCCTTATGTTCACTGCAAAATCCCAGATAGATGATAAGATAACAGGTTTTGAATCTGGGGCAGATGATTATTTAACTAAACCTACTCATCCAATAGAACTTCAGGCTCATATTAGAGCACTACTTTCCCGTTCAAAAAAAACAGAACCAGAACAAACCAAGCCACGAAAACAACGGGTGTCTCCTCCCTTACAAACTCAACGCGGATTCACCGTCGGCATAATCAGTGAACGTTTTTCCGATTGGTTCACAGATGCACCATCGGATAAAGGTAAATAGTAGCCATATGGAAATTGAGCCTGAATATGCTTGGGCACTCTCCCTATACTAACAAAAAATGCGCCTGAGTTCAGGCGCATTTTTCTTTTTGGCTCAAAAAAGAATTATTTCTTCTTTTTCTCATTCTTATTTTCTTTTTTCGAAGATGGCGATTTATCTTTCTCACTGGTCTTCTTTTCCGTTTTCTCTACTTTTTCTTTCTTTGCATCTCCCTCTTCGTCCTTCTTTTTACGAGGTTCTTTCCCAGAAGGAGAGCGATTATCTGTTGCGTAGAATCCTGAACCTTTGAAAACGATTCCTACAGGACGATAGACACGATGCAGGCTTTCCTCTTCACATTCAGGGCATATCGTTTTTGTCGGGTCATTAAAACCCTCTTTTTCATCAAATTGGATACCGCAATTATCACAGCGATAAGTATATACAGGCATAGCTAATTCCTTAATAAGTCTCAAATGCCGCGTGATTATAGCGTGCTTATATAGAGGTGACAAGACTACAAAGAGTGCGTGTTATAATTTTCTAACACTTTTTAAAGAAAGATCAGGAGAAAGAAAATGCTCAAAATAAGCATTGTATACTGTGCAGTTTGACATTATACAGACAGAGCCGTCGGTCTGATGGCTGAATTAGTACGAGATTTGGAATACGAAATTGAAGAAATTACACTTGTCCCTTCTGATGGAGGAAAGTTCGAGATCACAGTAAACAACACTTTGGTCTATTCAAAACTAAAAACAGGACGTCACGCCGAAGCAGGCGAAGTACTGGCTTTGGTGCGCAAAATTAAATAACGAGGATATTTTATGACAAAGAAGAAAGGTCGGGTTTTTTCCGGCGCACGCCCTACCGGCAAACAACATCTGGGAAATTTTCTCGGAGCCATTAAAAATTATGTTGCCTTACAAGATGAATATGAGGCTCTCTATTGTATTGTAGATATCCACGCCCTCACAACAGTAGAAACAACCAAAGAGCTCAAACAGAACACCTACGATATGGCGCTCGATTGGTTGGCAGCAGGATTGCGCCCTGAAGAAAGCATTATCTTTGTTCAATCCCATGTACCGCAAGTGACTGAGTTGCACACTTATCTCTCCATGGTCACGCCATTAGGAAAGTTAACAGATCTACCAACCTTCAAAGAGAAGATCCGCGAAAATCCAAAAAACGTGAATTATGGTTTGGTCGGCTACCCCGTCTTGATGACCGCAGATATTGTTCTCTACAAAGCGGGGATCGTCCCCGTCGGTGTAGATCAGGCTCCACACCTGGAATTTGCGCGTGAAGTTGTACGTTCTTTCAATTATCGCTTTAAAACCAAAGCTTTGATCGAACCACAAATGAAAGCGACCACTGTTCCCAAGGTTTTAGGACTTGATGGACAAAAGAAAATGGGCAAAAGCCTCGATAACCATATCGAATTAGCGGCTGAACCCGAAGCAACTCAAAAGCGTGTCATGCAGATGGTCACAGACCCCAACAGAATGCGTCTTTCTGACCCCGGCAACCCCGATATTTGTAATGTCTTCACGATGCACAAGATTTTCTCTTCTGAAGAAGAAGTGCAAGAGATCAATACCGAATGTCGCCGAGCGGGGGTTGGTTGCGTAGACTGCAAAAAACGCTTCGCTGCAAACCTGAACAAAAACCTAGAACCTTTCCGCGCAAAACGCGCAGAAATCGCTGAGAAACCAGATGCTGTCTGGGAGATTCTCCACGATGGCGCAAAACGCGCAGGAAAACTCGCCGAAGAAACAATGGTCGAAGTTCGCGAAGCCATTCAACTACCCTAATCTATTTTGTAGGGGCGGGTTTGAACCCCGCCCCTACATATTTAATAATGCGCGCATTAATCCAACGAGTTTCTCAAGGCAAAGTATCAGTAGAAGGCAAGGTCATCGCTCAAATTGGGCAGGGACTTGTCATCCTTTTGGGGGTTGGTGAAGGGGATGGAAAAGAAGAGATAGGCTATCTGGCAAAAAAAATCGCCCAACTCCGCATTTTTGAAGATGAACAAGGCAAGATGAATTTATCTTTGCTGGATGTTGGGGGCGAAGCAATTGTCGTTTCGCAATTTACCCTTTATGCAGATACACGCAAAGGTCGCCGCCCTTCTTTCATCCATGCTGCGCACCCCGATATTGCTGAGCCACTGGTTGAAAATTTTATGGAAATGCTCTCTGCGCAAGGCGTTCCCACACAAGGCGGACAATTTGGGGCAAATATGTTGGTCGAGATCGATAACGATGGGCCGGTCACGATCTGGATGGAGCGGTAATTTAACGGTAATGTCCTCATTAGCATAAATGCTCGTTAAACGCCAGCAAGCCCAAATCAAGAACGAATCAAAAAGTCCCCGCTCTGTGAGCGGGGACTTTTATCTATCCTTAAAAATTTATTTTCGCCAGCGGACGATAGTATCATCATCTTCGTCTTCTTTATGGCGCAGCGCGGGGAGAAGGCTGATCGCCATAAAGGGGCTAACAAGAACGAGCGTAACGACTGCAAGTATAGACATATCAACCTCCTTTTTGGTTTGATTATCTAAACCCACCGACGCGCAGAAAGTTCTTTGCAATTACCTTACAATCCTATTGCAGCGAGCATCTCTTCATTTTTATTGAATTTAAATTCCTCGAGATCGCGCTTCTCAGCCTCTTCACTTTCAACTTGATATAAGCGAAGCGCCGCCTCGTTCGTGACAATAGGCTTGCTGAGGCTCGCGAGTTTCACCTCGAGCGCCGAAAGAGCAGATTTGCCCTCCTCCAGCGTTGCCAGATAATCTAAAACCGCTTTGGCTCCATAAATGCCGCCTCTGCGAGCATAGCCAACCAGGCCTTCGGAGGCTTTACGCGCCCAGCCCGCAAAAAAAACATCTTCGATGACTTTCCCTTTCTCAGGGTCATAGGCTTCATAGCTTTTCCCGTTTTGTGAAAAGCGGGGCTTCTCATTTTTCACAAATTCGCTCCATTTGTTGATCGGTAAACCAAAGTTTTCATCCACTTTGTCTCCAATCGCAAAAATGATCGTCTCGGCTTCAATGATGCGGGTTTTCCCCGAACCTCGTGGTTTGGTAACTTCCTCCATTAGGATGAGTTTATTATCTTCAACCTCAACGCATGTGAGCTTTTTTTTGTCGTCACCTAGCATTCTCTGAGGCGAGGTTAAAAATTGAAAACGGAATTTTGTCTCAGAAACTTTAGGGGCAGCTTTCGGCAATGCAGCATAGAAGGCTTCTTTGGCAGCTTGCGGATCTTGCCCTACTTCGAGCATATTATCGGCGACACGCGCAACTTCGGTATCGAGCGCATCAAAGTCAAGATTTGCCACAACATAAGCCAACTCTTTCTTGTCAAATTTGATCTCAGCAGGACCTCGACGAACGAGAGCTGTCACTTCGTCCACTTTTGCTTCACGAATAAGGTAACGGGCAATATCGATCATCACGTTCCCTGCTCCAACAACAAGGCAGCGAGGCCCAAAGCGGAATTCATGTTGACTAAAAGGAGGTAAATGATTGTAGAAGTAGACCACATCTTTGGCGTGGTAAACACCAGTCATATTTTCCCCTGGTAATCCAAGCCATTTTGTGCCCTGTGCACCGGTGGTGACAAAGAGGGCTTGGTAACCACATTCACGCAAATTATCAAGAGTGATGTCAGCATTCTCCCCAATGGTCACATTACCAAAATAATGAAGATCGGGTGTGTTGAGAATTTTCTGAAATTGTTTGCGCAGGCCTTTTTTCATCGCAATTTTATCGGGATAAATACCATACTCAGCAAGCCCCCCGGGCTTTATATCCCGATTAAAGAGCGATACTTCAACCCCTGCTTTGGCGAGTTCTTGTGCGCCATAAAGTCCTGCTGGCCCTGCCCCGATCACTGCGACTTGATATTTCTGCTTTTCCATACAATCCTCCATAAAAATGATACGCTGTTATCTGATATTAGCACCTAATTAGTTTGGAGAGATGTCCGTATCGTGGAGATGATTGGAACGCAGAACAATCTGTTTTGCTTTGATACAACTGCATAACATCAGTTGACTAAGAAAAGACCTTATTTATTATGCAGAAGAGCCTAATTAAATACAAGTGCCAAATTTCACAATCAGTGCTTTGAATAAAACCACATATAAGAAATGAAGCGAGTTTGGTCAGATCCCCCTCTATGACCAAACTAGCTCTTATACTAAATGTGCTTGTCAAAAGAGATGATCAGAAGGAAATTATGGAGTTACCCAAGTCACATAGTCAATTGTTAAAGTGGGATGACTAAAAGCAGTGACTTTGAAATTTCCTACTCTGCCCTGATCGGTTTTGTAGCATATATACTTGTTTACTAAGGAATTATCTAAAGTAATAGCAGAAGCTGCCAATGCAGCACCCAAACACTCTGTTTTACTAGGAGCTGAACCTCCCCAAACAACCAAGACCGCTCCGTTTTCAGGTTCAATATAGTTATCGTTTGCTGCTACTGAATGGAACCATATATCATCTGCTACATCATCTAAATTGCCATGAAATGATGCACTTATATTAGCTGTTCCCGATGAATGAACAGGAGGAGTAGTTGCCGTAGCTGTCGGTGTAGGTGTGGGATTCGGCACAACGATCTTGACCCAAAATGGCCCCTGACCATCAGCATTGATACCAAAAACAATATTATCCGGTGAACGGAGCTTGAACTTGCCCTGATAAGTGCCCGGGCTGGCAGGCGCGGTCAGATCAACAGAAATATCCACCGTAGAACCGGGAGCAACTGTCCCCGCCGTAATAGATACTGTTCCGGGTGCACCCATCTGGTCGCCGCTATCAAAAAGCAAGACATATCCCGATGTCCATGAACAAGAACCATTATTTTTGATCCGCCATGTTTTCGTAAAAGTCGTTCCAGCAGCAACTTCCGAGTTATCAGCATAAGTAACATCTTTTACGAAACTTGCTCGATTACAAGGAATAGGCGTATTTGTTGCTGTAGCTGCCGGCGAAGTCGGGAAAGGTGTATTTGTGACTGTCGCTGTTGCATCTGGCGCGGTTGTTGCTGTTGGCAATGTCGATGCAGCGGTCTCAGCCGCATGTGTAAAAACAGCCGCAGCAGTTTCTGCAACAGTCGTTGCGGCAGTATCTTCATCACTATTTCCAGTAGGGAGATTGCAAGCTCCCAATAAGATCGCGCTTATGATCATGATAGAAATTAAAAGGTGCTTAGATTTTTTCATTGATACTCTCCTTTTCGCTTTTCTTTTCAATAGTCTCATTATAGAAGGGTTTAAACTAATCTACAAGTACCCAAAAGGTAGAAAACTTTTGTCTTTTTTGGACTTATCACTCAAAATATGCCCTTTTTGTCCACTCTGTGCTAAGATTGCCCAGACCTAAAATATCAAAAAATTGGAGGAAGCTCATGACCAATTCTGAACCCGCCAAGAAAATGAAAGATATTCTTTCCTCTCCAAAGAATGATCTAAGAGAAGAAAAAAAGAACGAGGAAGATTTTTTCGCAGGTATTCCCAGAAAAGGTACAAAAGCAACAGAGACCCCAAAACCTGCTCATCCCTCTCTTGAAAAAGCTTCTACACCAACAGAACTTATTCCTCCCCAAAAAGAAGAGCGCAGTGGGCAAGAAAAATTCCTCCGTGCCCTATGGACAATGGCAAGCGTGATCTCCATGTTGGTCAATATCGTCGTGGTTGCGGTACTTATTGGCCTCTATCAAAATTACACGATCCTAGAAATTCCGGAAGAAGTAGGTGTAGACACACCAAAAGATCTGCTTCAGGGACTCTATGATAATTTTCAACTAATGGACACAGCACATATCAAAACAAATATCACCGTTGAAGATACGATCCCTGTTCAATTTGACCTTGATCTCAAACAGCAGACCAATGTTGTCCTAAGCGATGATGTAACAATTAACGGCGCCTTCGTCACCATCGACACGGCTCTCTTCGATATTAATGCGCCCGCAACAGTCGTTCTCCCCTCCGGGGTCAGTTTGCCCATCGTATTGGACTTGGTCGTCCCAGTAGACAAAGAAGTCCCCGTCAAACTCAATGTCCCCGTAGATATTGCCCTCGAAGAAACCGATCTCCACACACCTTTTGTTGGCTTACAGGACGTTGTCCAACCACTTTACTGTCTCGTTGCCCCTGAAGCAAAAGCAATAGGTGGCGAAGCAGTTTGCCCATAATCGTCTTCACCCTTTACTAAATAAATTAGGAACCCTATGACCCAAAAATTCACTAAAACCACTCTCAAAAACGGCCTGACCGTTTTACTCAAAGAAATTCACTCTGCCCCGCTGATCTCTTCATGGGTTTGGTATCGCGTTGGTTCACGCAATGAAGTGCCTGGCAAAACCGGCATCTCTCACTGGGTAGAACATATGCAATTTAAAGGTACTCCCAAATTCCCTGCAAACGTGCTAGACAAAGCCATCTCCCGAGAAGGCGGTGTCTGGAACGCCTTCACCTATCTCGATTTCACTACCTATTATGAGACCATGCCCGCAGACAAGATCGATCTCGCGCTGCAACTCGAATCTGACCGTATGCATAACAGTCTCTTCGATCCTGAGGAAGTTGCCTCCGAACGCACCGTCGTCATCTCTGAACGCGAAGGCAACGAAAACTCTCCCATGTTCCAACTCAGTGAAGCCACACAGGCAGCGGCTTTTCGTATTCACCCCTATCATCACAAAGTCATCGGCGATATGGCAGACCTGAAAAGCATGACCCGCGATGATCTTTATGAACACTACAAAACTTATTACGCGCCAAACAACGCTGTCATGGCAATAGCGGGAGATTTCGACACAGAGAAAATGCTCGAGCGCATAGAAGAACTCTTTGGGGAGATTCCCGCCGCACCCGCCCCGAGACAGCTCTCACGCCCGGAATCTGACGCAAGCGGAGAGATGAGTCTGACCGTGGAGGGGACGGGCGATACGACCTACGTTCAGGTTTGCTACCATTTCCCGGCAGCCACTGATCCCGACTTCTTCCCATTAACCGTTCTAGATAGTCTCTTAGCTGGTGCCAGCAGCCTGAATATGTTCGGGGGAGGCATATCCAATAAAACATCTCGTCTGTATAAAGCTTTGGTCGAATCGGAATTAACCGTCGGGATGAGCGGTGGCGCACAAGCTACGATAGACCCCTACCTTTATAGTATCGTCATGGTCATTCATCCCAAACGAACTCCCGCCGAAGCCCTCACCGCATTAGATGTAGAGATCGCCCGCGTGCAGGATGAAAAGGTCTCAGAAGAAGAAGTTGCCCGCGCCGTAAAACAAGCAAAGGCGCTCTTTGCCTATGGCAGTGAAAGCATCACTAACCAGGGCTTCTGGATGGGCTACACAGAAATGTTCGCAAATTATGATTGGTTCGAGAATTATCTCGACAATCTCGCCGCCGTCACCCCAGATGATGTGCAGCGCGTAGCGAAAAAATATTTCAAAAAGAAAGCCCGTGTGGTAGGCACTTATTTGCCCGTCAACGAGGAAAACACCAATGAATAACAAAGCATACCCTGGCGCAGACGATATTACTCGCGTTGAAATGAAAAATGGCATCACTCTTTTATGCCGCTCCAACTTTAATAGCCCTTCTATAGTTTTGCGTGGCAATTTGCCCGCTGGCTCACTTTTTGACAGCGAAGACAAACTTGGCTTGGCAGATTTCACCGCCTCCATGCTGATGCGTGGCACCGAAAAGAATGACTTTCAATCCATTTACGATTCTCTCGAATCTGTAGGTGCAAGCTTTAATTTTAGTGCCAACACACATACCATCGGCTTTGGCGGACGCGCCCTTAGCGAAGATCTATCCCTTCTAATGGAAATGCTCTCCGAAGGTCTCCGTAAACCAACATTCCCTACTGAACACACAGAACGACTACGCGCACAACATATAGCCGGACTTGCCATGCGCGACCAGGACACACGCGATATGGCAGAACTTGTCTTCGATGAAATTCTCTATCATGACCATCCCTATAGACATACAGGTGATGGAACAGCAGAAACAATTGGCTCAATTACCCGCGACGATCTGGTGGCTTTCCATCAAAAACATTATGGGCCACAAAATATGGTTGTCGCTGTTGTCGGCGCAATCGAAGCTGAAGAAGCCATTAAGCAAGTCGAGGCGATTCTCGGCGATTGGCAAAACCCCGATCAACCACCAAAACCAACCGTATCGGATATGCCTCCTCTTGAAAAGCAAAGTCGTCGCCACCATCCTATTGCCGGAAAATCTCAAACCGATCTGATGATGGGTTTTCTCGGCCCCAAACGTCTGGATGATGATTTTATGGCTGCTTCGCTTGGCAATTCCATTCTTGGACGTTTCGGGCTAATGGGACGCATCGGCGACTCTGTTCGTGAAAAATCCGGTTTGGCTTATTATGCTTACTCAAGCGTGAGCGCGGGGCAAGGCCCCGGCGCATGGTATATTAGCGCTGGTGTGAATCCCGGCAATGTCGAGAAAGCAATAGACCTGATCACCAAAGAACTGGAAATTTTCATCAAAGACGGCGTTACAAAAGAAGAGTTACAGGACAATAAAAGCAACTATATAGGCTCTTTACCCCTTTCCCTGGAATCAAATAGTGGTGTTGCGGGCGCGTTGCTTAATATAGAACGCTATGACCTTGGCCTGGACTACTATCGCCAATATCCCGACCTTGTACGCGCCGTCACGCACGACGATATTTTAGCTGTAGCGCGTAAGTATATAGAAATTGAGCGTCTCGCTATTGCAACTGCGGGTGCGTAAACTAAACAGTAAATGAAACTCTCAACAGGAATCGACTTGATCAAAATAGAACGCATCGCCACCGCCATCGAGCGACATGGTGAAAGATTCCTGAATCGCATTTTCACCGCACGTGAACTTGCAGACTGCAAAGGACGTGCTGAATCCCTTGCGGCGCGCTTCGCAGCAAAAGAAGCAGCAGCCAAAGCGCTCGGCACAGGTTTTGGCGAGATCGCCTGGGATGAAGTTGAAATCCAACGCGCAGAAAACGGTGCCCCAACCTTAGTTCTTTACGGAAAAGCCGCAAAACTTGCAGAAAAAGAAAAACTCAAAACCTGGTCGGTCAGTTTGAGCCACAGTCAATCACATGCCATCGCAATGGTTGTAGGTATAGAGTAAAAGTATTGCATAGCGATTTCTCTCAAAGAAATGTAGGTCACGCTTGTAGCGTGACGTTCTCACCTTAGTTATAAAAAGTAAAAAGCCCTTCAAAGCATATCGCTCTGAAGGGCTTTTTTTGAAAGATGCAAGGGCTACTCATAAAGGTTATCGGCATATTTGAAAGATGGTGTTCTTTTTAA
>CAZOOX010000143.1:0-10071 GCA_964581545.1 uncultured Anaerolineaceae bacterium | reverse complement strand
AACTGCAGAACCCTACTATCAAAGCTTTTCAGCCTGCCTAAAGCGAAAGTCCTATTAATGCCTTTATTATACAGCGAAGAACGTGAATAAAAAAAGGTCGTCAAGCATAGAGCCTGACGACCAAAGGGGGGAGGGACACCACCTTAGCATGGGGGGGACATGCTTTTGGCGGTTAACACTTACTTGATACCAGTAAAGGGGGACGTAAGTGCCATTAGAGATAATATACAGTATTTTGGTCTAAATTGTATTAAAAGAAAATTAGAGTTGTCCAATTCCTCGTAGAAGTTCCTACTGTACCAAAAAATCTATCAATCTTCCTCTTCGTCTGGAGAGAAAAGTCTCATCCATTCATCTACTTCATGCTTTGATAGGGGCTTATCTTCGTTGGGGTCACTCTGTGTGAGGTATCGTGCATTTTCGATCTGTTGAGCGAATTCATCTGCCGAGATGCTGCTTGCGCGCACATATTTTGCGCTGGCTAATACTTCCCTGTCGGAGGAGACCACGGTCCAGTTTCGGGCGGAATTCCCCATTTTTCTTAGGCGTGCGTGAATGGCGCTGTCGGCTGTACGGCCTTTGCGGACAAAATGTGCGGTCACGTAGCCAAATTTACGAGTGCCATCTTCCCCCGCTGGAGCGCCATCAAAATATATTTCAGCGCGTTTCTTTTTGACACGGCAAAATTCACGCAGCATTTCGACCAAAGCCATCTCGTCGTCAAGCGCATCAAGACGCAGCCCCACGCGGGGGATCAGGTTATGTCCGTCAATAATATAAGGCATTTTAGAAGTCCCGCCAGCATTTCTTTCTAATTATCAAGTAACCACTCAATTGCATCTTCACGGTTTTTAAATAAGCAGACATTCAACCCTCTATTTATAGCGACTGTTTCGAAGAAACGAATATTATCTGCTGCTTGTGCTGAGCGAGGCAATATTATGGCGTCTTTAACTTGTTCCGGGATTTTTTGTGTTATTTTACTTATATCTACACCGAGTTTATAGTTTTCGAAGACAAGCGCTTTGTCATCTATCAACTCGAGGCAATCGATCAGAAAGAGATATGTTTTGTGTTTTTTTGCCAAAACCAGAATTTTTGCAATGACAGTCATCACTTCAACTGGTTTTACTCTGCCCCTGTATGTTACTTCGAGAATATTCTTCTCTTCTACATGAGTAATCGTGTAGGGCATCGTTTATATCCTTTAGCGCGTTATCTTTGCTCTCATTACAAAGCGATCTACGCCGCCAAACCTATATTTATATGGCTCGTCGCCGCGCATAAAATCAAATTCGGCGCGCCCATTTTCATTTGCCCACTGGAGCAAATGTCCTAGCAAGACCCAACCGGGCGAAAGATCGCGGAATTTCATGTCTAATCCTGAATTATAAACCCAGATCCTGTTCCCGTAATCAAAATTGAGATAGCCCGCTGCTTTTTCGCCATCCACTTCGAGAAAGGCGAGTTGGAGCCAGCCTGCTTCAAATGCGGCGTGAATGGTCGCTTTCATTTGCGATTTCATTGTGGTGGTGAGAAAGACTTGTTTCTCAGGGTCTTGCGCCATTAGTTGACAACAGGCTTCGATATTCTTATCAAGTTTCTCTTTGTCATCAACGATATACCAACTTACTTCACGTTCGTCGGCGGCTGCGCGGCGCATCTTGCGGCGAATTTCGTGACGCTGTTTCTTTTTGATGCCCGCCAGATATTCATCGAAATTGCCGGGGAGTTTGACGTAGGGTGCAGGCTGGAGGGTTGTTTGGGCAAAATCCCAGCCTCGGGTAGCAGATTCTGTTTGGAGCAATTTTAGGGAGGGAGATTCTTCAACAAGATTCTGTAAGTCGAGCGCCGACCAAGATAGGGTTGCGTGCGAATCGAGAAAATCCAGTAAGCCGTGAATGAATTCTTTTAGATCACTTTCACGGACGATGAAATCCAGAAAATCTGAAATCTCGATGCTGCCTAAAAAGAGCAGGGATGATAGGTCTTTATATGTGGATAAAAAGAGCGGGGCAATGCCGACCAGTTCATCATCACGATGCGCAGTGATGATGGCAAGCTCGCCTGTTTTCCACTCGCCGCCGCCGAGAGAATTCCACCAGGCAAGGAGGTATTCGTGGCGCAAAAAGGGGATGTTGGCAATGCTTTCTTCGAGAAGGGTGTTCCACGCAGGGGCAAGTTTTTCAAAGTTGTCGAGGGTATCGATCAGGGTATATTTCATGTTCGTTTCTTGAAATACTTTTTTGGAAGATGCTCTAAGATAATATTTTCAAGAAGATCAAGGTTTTGCAAATTAATAAAATAATGGCATTCGTCAACAAGCCGTTTCATATCTTGTTTGCGGGCTAGCCAACCTCCGCCATCAACAAAATTTACAAAAACACGATTTTCGTTATAGCGGCTATTCGATTGCTCAATACGTGTGTATGCAGCTTGCATATCCCTTGCTTTAGTTGATTGTCCACTACTGGTCGTTTCTTGAAAGGAACTCATAATAATTATCCAAGGGTCTTCAAGGGTGGGAATAGCAAAGTCTAAATCTACATTCACAATTCTTGATTTTCCTTGTTCGTAACCAATGTTATATTGCGTTTTCATTTTTTCAAGTTTTTCTTTTATGCGTTCTTCGACTTTGTATCCTTTTTTCCCGCCATAAGAACCGAGCTGAGCTTCTTTATATCGAAGCTTACGTAATGCAGTTGGCATATTACCAATTTCACGGTAATTTAGTTTTTCTAGGTAATAACGAGGAATGTGTTTCTTCAACTCAACATCCCGCAAACCATCAAGTAACAAAGAGACTATTGTTTTTACAAAAGCATCGTTTCTCTGAAGTTCTGTTTTTATACGACGTACCGTCCACTCTTGGTCAAACTCTCCCGATATTCGCCCTATTTTGCGCAAAAGAGAGACCATACGTTTAAACTTTTCATCGGAAAGACCAATATCTCTTAGAATAATGTCAAGACCTTCAACATCGTCTCTAAGAAAAGCGAGAATATCATTTGCTTCTTTTTCTTTTGTAGAAGCTAAATGTGGATTTTCTGAAAGTTGGAGAAGTTTGGCTACTTTCTTGTCGATTTCATCTTCTAGCTCATCATCAACAAAAAAAATTGTTGAACTATCCCATGCCTCTTGAAAATTTAACTTTTTTGGTTTCATCGGGGTTGAATCTCCAATTTAGCGGCTTTTAATGCCTTCCCCCATGAAGGGAAAGTATCCAAAAATAAATCTAAGTCATATTGGCTTTTTTCTTTCACATCTTCTTGTGTTGGTAAACGCCCTAATTCCTTAGCGAGATGGCGAAGTTCTAGCTGTAGAGTCTTTTTGGGCACAGGTAATGAAACTTTTTTTATACTTTCTCTGTTAATTTCTCCTGCATTTTGAAATTGTGCTATTTTGTTTTGCATAATTTCTACATAATCGGGGTCAAGGTCAATTGCGACATACCCTCGACCTAATTGTAGAGCGGTAATCGGTGTTGTACCTGCCCCGCCGAAAGCATCTAAAACAATATCTCCACGATTTGTGGACAGTTGAATAATGCGGCTCATAAATGGTTCTGGTAGTTGGCAAGGATGATGGTCACGGTCTCGGCGATGCTTGATACGATGAATGTCCCACCAAATGTCATTAAGCGTAACTTTATCGTCATCCCCTGCTTTTTTACGCTCACGAACACAAGAGTTTCTTAGGCAATAGTGACGCGCATCCAGTGAGGCTATTTGCTCTGTGTTGAACGTGAAATTATTTTGCGATTTTGTATAATAAAGCAAAGAGTAATGAGCGGGCATAATTTTTCCGCGTGGAGCGGAGAGTGCATCCCAGACGATCCAATTTTGAAAGTGAAGATGTTGATTTAAAAAGTGAGCATGATGTAGAGACCAATGAGGCAGGTTAAGTACATACAATGATCCTGTAGGCTTAAGAATACGCGCATATTCATAGAGCCACTCGTTACACCAATTTATATATTTCTCGTCGGGTCTTTCATCATCGTA
The DNA here is from genome assembly GCA_964581545.1 of uncultured Anaerolineaceae bacterium. GTDB lineage: Bacteria > Chloroflexota > Anaerolineae > Anaerolineales > Villigracilaceae > Desulfolinea. Next base: position 6,067 of record CAZOOX010000143.1, on the reverse strand, counting down.
AACGGAATAGGCTTTGTCCAGGTTATAGGGAGGGTCGGCAAAAACTAAATCTATAGATTCATCAGGATATTCTTTCAGAATCTCAATTGCATCACCTTGATGGATAGTGTTGAATAATTCGCCACTAAAGGAAGTTTTTCTTTGCGATGCTTTTTTGCTAATTTTTGGTTCTAGAAAATCGAATTTAGGTAGAATATATTGAGTATCATTTTCAGATATTATCTTGTTCTTCCATGGAAAGGCTTCTAGGGGAGCCGCTACGCCAGAAATTTCAGATGCTTGAACTTCTATTAAAACATCCCCTTGTTTTTTCTTTTTCGGTGCAAAGTGAATCATTTCCATAAAAAGATCAAAAAGCGGTTTTGAAACTTGTGTGTAATTATTTGCGGGAGGAATATCTTTGATTACATCAGAAATCACATAGCCATTTGGATTCATCAAATGTGATTTTCCCCCCCAATCTTTTAGTGTGCGTTCGCAGGCTTTGCATTTTTGATGAGGTAATCGAACACTTTGTGCATTAAAACGCCCATTCCCTTTTGTAAATAACATCACAGCAGCGTGAACAGAAGGCAAATGTGGTTTTTCAATTGGTAAAGATTCTATTGCAAACCAATACTTGAATTTCAGATGTTTATCTAGAGAAGCACCAAACTCAGGCAAAACCTGTGGTAATCCTTGTACAAAGAGCAACCCTCCGTTTTTTAAAACACGCACCGCATCATCTAATAGCGATAAAATTTTTTCAGAATTATTCTCTAAAGCTCCTGTCGCGATGAAAACAAACTCTAAAGAACGATCATCTTGTTTAGCCAAATACTCTTTGAGTTTTTTATCTTCTACATAAGACAGATTCATGTTTTTCTCCAAATATATTATCTCTCCAATTACCCCTTAATTTTACCAGTATAATGTAGGGAAGTATCTGGAGCCTTAGACGTGTCAAAATCTTTCGACCTTACCCTCCTCCCCCTTTATCGCTTGGGCGGAAACGAGCTGCCCTCACCGCCGGGTTTGTTGGCGTTAACGCCGCCACGCAAAAAGGCACGCAGTCGTGCGCGTGATCTTTTGCTTATTCATCTTGTTCTGGGGGGGAATGCTCCTTTTTCCACTGTAAATTATCTTCAAATGACCTCGCATGCTGCAGAGGAGTTTTACCAAACGCCCGGTTCGGTCACTTCGGCGTTGCGCGCGGCTGCAACCACGCTAAACGGCGATCTTTTAGAGCGGAATATGGCTGCCAGTGGTCAGGGGCGTTATTCTTTGGCAAATCTTGTTTTGGGGGCGATACGTGGAGAGCAATTATATATTTTAGAAGCAGGTTCGACACATGTTTATTGGATGAGTGAAGATGAGCGGAAGGATATTCATGCCCCGGATATGTCTGGTCGCGGCCTGGGATTAGGGCAATCGACTGATTTTTATCTCTCCCAATTAACGCTTCGCTCTGGGGGACGCTTGCTCATTTCACCCGAACTCCCCGATGGTTGGACGCAGATTCTGCAACGTGATAACAGCCTCGCTTCTTTGGAGACTTTGCGCAGCGTCTTGATGCGGCAAAGTATGGATGACCGCAATGCGGTCTTGCTCGAAGTAGAAACGGGGGCGGGAAATATCGAAATGTTAAAGCCCGCTCGCATAGAAAAACCGACGCTGGAGAGTATTTCGCGCAAAATCGCGGAAGAGCCTCTTGTGGCGAGCGTAGAAGATGAAGAAGATATAGAGCCAGAAGAAGAAAGCGCTGAAAACATTAGCGTTGAAGAAAGCTTAGAAAGCCAGGAAACAAGTTTTGCCCCTGAAAATTACGCAGAAAGCCTGGAAAGTAAAGAAGAAGCTCCCGAAGAAAAAAATGATTACGCGCCCGAGATCGCTAGCCATAGCCCTGAACCACAGCCTATCATTCCGCCCGCGATAGAGGAAGATGATCCGGTCGCCGCAGCAGCTTTCGATAACGTGAGCAAGCTTCCGCAAGAGCGTGTCGCGCCACAGGAACGTGATAATTTTGTGATTCCCGATTCTATTCCTCGCCAACGTCCTGATCCTATCCCTGCTCCTGAAGAGACAGAAATTGAGATCGAAGAAGAGATCAAAGAGAAAAGGCGAGAGAAAAAGAAGAAAGAGAAAAAAGTCCGTACTGGGCCATCGCTTGGTGAAATTATTGCTCGAAAAGGCGCGCACGCGATAGCAAAAGGCATGCAGCTAACGCGCGCGGGGAATACGCGGCTGAAAGAGGGTTTTTCAACAATGTTGCCGCGTTTATTGCCCTCGAGCGATTCTGAAACACCTGTCCATTTGCCAACAAGGGTGATGGCATTGATCGCTTTTATTATTCCGATCTTAATTGCGGCTATTGGCGTGACAGTTTATGAATACGCTGGGGGAAATCAGGAATATGAGCGCTTATATAAAAAAGCAGAGAGTTTGCGTGCTGGCGCTCTTGTGCAAAATGATCCTGTTGCCAAAAGAATTGCCTGGGAAAATGTGATCACAAAGTTGGACGAAGCCGAAAAACACGACTCGACAACCAACTCACGCGCGATGCGTACTGAGGCACAAAACCAACTCGATGAGCTGCTTGGGATCATTCGGCTCAATTTTTTGCCGGCCATTAATGCATTACCCAACGACATAAATATCACCGCCATGGTCGCCACAGATACAGAGCTATTTATGCTCGATTCTGAAAAAGGCGAAGTTTTGCGCGCTTTCCGCATTGATAAGGGCTATCAATTTGACACAAGCTTCATTTGCAGAGGCGGCGACTATGGTGAACATACGCTAGATGCAATAGTGGAACTTCAAACACTGCCAACATCTAACGCACTAGGTGCAAGCGTATTAGGCATAGACAGGAAAGGAAATCTGCTCTATTGCGCTGCGAATCGTGTCCCACAGGCAGCGGCTCTTTTGCCTCCAACGGTAGGCTTCAAAGAAATTACAGCCATTGCGCTCGATAGTGGTGTTCTCTACATTTTGGATGCCGCTTCAAATGAGATCTGGATCTATAGCGGCCAAGCAGCATCTTTTAATAATTATCCGACTGCCTTTTTTGAAAATGCTCCCGAAGGGATGAGCTTTGCCCAGGATATTAGCATCAACGGCAGTGACCTTTTCATTCTCTTCGGCGATGGTCATCTCGCAAGTTGTACCTCAAGCCTGCTCGATACGGTTCCCACGCGTTGTATCAACCCTGCGCCACTTAACGACCCTCATCCCGCAGCGGGCGGAAGCAATAGCTTTGATGAGGTCATTTTTAAACAAATTTATCTTTCCACGCCACCCGATTCTGCCCTTTTGCTCATGGCACCAGATAATCAATCAATTTTTCGTTTTAGTCCGCGCGCGTTCGCGCTCCAAAACCAACTCCATCCTTTAACAAAGAGTATCCCTGCCGGTGCGCTAACGGCAATGACGCAAAACCCCAGCCATGTTCTTTTTATCGCGCAGGGAAACGAAGTCTATATGGCAGATGCGCCATAAGAAGATCAGGAGGCACTCATGTCATTTCTCATAGAATTTCTCAAAAAGCTTTTTAGGATAGGGAAAAACACCCCCGCTCCGCACGTGGACCCAAAGCCTATTTCCCCTGTGGATAACCCCTCCGAACCCGCGCTAATTACCGTTAACCGCGTCCTCCTTATCATCTATAACCCCACGATGGATCCTGCCACAGGGGAAAAACTCAGCGACCAGTCTGGTTGGCAAAACCCCGACGACCTTGTTGTCGGCTTCTCAGCAGATATATTGCAAACCAGCCACGGCATGGCGCGTTATGAAATCGCCGAACGCATCGAAGTGGATGAATTCCCCCAAAAAGTAGATGGCTTCCGCTATACACCCTCTTTATATCTTGATGTACTTCATGGTGTCACCCCTCCACATCAACCGGAAGATGTAGATTATCATGCCATTCTTGACAGGTTCAATATCGCAGAGCGTGTTAGAAATAATGAAATTGACGAGGTCTGGGTTTTCGCCTTTCCGCACGCTGGTTTTTACGAGTCGATCATGGTTGGTAAAGATGCCTTTTGGTGCAACGCCCCTCCCCTTAAACAGACTGACCACATCGGGCGGCAATTTATTATGATGGGCTTCTCCTACGAACGCGGCGTTGGCGAAATGCTAGAATCCTTTGGGCATAGACTAGAATCCCTCATGGCAAAAACCTTCGCCAAAACACGCGGTGATGCTAATTTCTGGGAGCGATATACACGCTACGACAAGAAAAATCCCGGCCAAGCCGAAGTAGGCAATGTCCACTTCGCCCCAAATAGTGAGAGAGACTACGATTGGGGCAATATGCGCCTCGTCCCCAGCAAATGTGACGACTGGCTGGTTTTTCCACATTTGCGAGGCTTTACCAAACAAGTCAATGCAAATGAATGGGGGAATGGAGATATCCGTCGGCATCATCAATGGTGGCAAGAACGCATCCCTCATGTTGCAGGGCGCTTGAATGGTATTCATAATAATTGGTGGCAATATATTATGAATGCGAATAATATAGACTTATAAACAGGGCTTTTGTTCCAGCAAGATTTTGCCCCCTTTTAAGCACGAGCAATCACTATGCTTACTCTTGCTTTCTGTTAATTCAGTAGCATAAATATGGCAAAACATTCTCTAACGCAAACAAAATTAAGAGAGCGGCTATACCTCGCAATCTCTTTGGGGATATTTTTGATTGCGTTTTTTTATTTTGAAGAAAGAGCTGGGGCCTCTGCAACTGCATTAGCTATTTTCCCTGTTTTTGTTGGCAGTTGGTTTTTTGGGGTTTGGGGTGGGCTATTCACTTCTTCTCTTACTCTGATAATGTGTATTGCGATACTATATTTCAATTCAGGTACTTGGTCTATTTTTTTTGAAAAAGGTTTGATCGGAACGCTCTCTCTTTTTACCATCCCTATTTTGGTCGGCTATTTGAAGCATTTGGAAGGTCAGTATAAAGAAAAGATAGATCGTTCCAATCAATTGATCTACGCTCTTGCACATGTTGCTTCGCAAATGAAAATTTCTTCCGACCCAGATGCGGTCATGAAACTGATGGGCAAAGAACTGGATATATTGGGACTAAAGGCATTGGTTACGCTTTTTATCCCTGGTTCTCAAGAGATGGAGATCCGTTATACATCGCTTGATCCCGATATCGTCAGAAAATTTGAACGTCTGGCAAGGATCAAAGATAGAAGAGAGTTCCGCATTTCAGCCGAAGACCTGCCCGCGGACCTTAATCTCGCAAAAAACCAGCATCCTTTGCTTCTCCATAATTATGAAAAAGCGGTTTCAGCATTATTACCTGGTTTTTCAATCGAAATTATAAGAAGGGTCGTCTCTTCGATTAAATTTGCAGAAAGAGCACTGATCGGACATTTCCCCCTGATCTATCAGGAGATAAATCTGGGCTTTCTCTGGCTTTGGGGGGAAAACTTGCAAAAAGAAGATCTGGATGCTTTATCGATCTTTGCAGCCCAGGTTGCATCCACGCTGGAAAATGCCCGTCTTTTTGCAGAACTACAAGATCTAGCCCTTACCGACGGCTTAACAAAATTATATACGCGCCGCCACTTCTTTGAACTCGCTTTTGAAGAATTTTATAGAGCACGCAGATACGGACACCCTCTATCTGTTTTGATGCTTGATCTTGATCATTTTAAAATGATCAACGATACCTTTGGTCACCTAGCCGGAGACACTGTTTTAGAAAAAACTGCCGAAATTTGCAAAACAGTTTTGCGCGCTCACGATATTATTGGGCGTTATGGCGGCGAGGAATTTGTAATTCTGCTTGTCGAAACAGACCTTAATTCAGCAAGAAATGTAGCCGAACGAGTAAATCAGTTGCTTGCTAATACACCGATCCAAACAGATAAAGGGGCTATTCACTTAACGATCAGCGGAGGTGTTTCGGGGGATAATGTAGAAGAACTTAACCTGATCGAGATGATCGAATTAGCAGACCAAGCACTCTATGTAGCAAAAGAAGCGGGGCGTAATAATATCCAGGTTGCCGAGCCATCAATTTTATCGGATTAGCGATTTAGATATTCCCCTTATGAAGATATTTATT
>CAZOOX010000142.1:0-10204 GCA_964581545.1 uncultured Anaerolineaceae bacterium | reverse complement strand
AGCGGGGGGAGTTAGAGAGGGGCTTTTCCAAAAAGATTCCTTGATTATGCACTAGCAATTGTCTAAAATTTACTTCCCGCCCAGATTGCTTCATTCTTCGAGAATGAAGCAATCTAACGAGTTTTTTTGGGTAGTTATTTTTAGGCGATCACTTAGTTAGAAAATTTGACAAACCATTTTTGAAATGCTACCATAGGGAGCGCAAACACAGCGTAATCAATTTCAAAAAATGCTACCTACTGCTTATTTCCAACACTCCACCAACCAAAAAGTGAAAAATATTAACAAACGCGTAATTTTGAGCTTAATTCAATTTACGCCTGGGGGTATTTCACGAGCCGAGTTAGCGCGTCAGCTTGGGCTAACTCGTTCTGCGGTCACAACAATCATCAACGATTTGATGAAAAAAGGTATTATTCAGGAAGCCGCCAAGGAAACGGGAGCAAGTGGACGTCCACGTACGCCCCTGACTATCTCCCCTGATGCTGGGTATGTGGCAGGAATTGATATAGGCGCCACCCACTTACGCATCGCTCTTGCCAATTTTGCAGCACAGGTTATTGCAGAAAAGGAAATCTCTCTACAGGTCGATTGGGGCCCTGAAACCTGCCTTCAAGAAACAGATAATTTATTAAGAGAACTTCTCGTAGAAGCCAATATTTCATTACTCCAACTTTCGAGTATCGGATTTGGCGTTCCCGGTCCTGTATCTAGTGATGCAGGGATGGTCATTGCCCCGCCTATCATGCCGGGCTGGGATGGATACCCTATCCGCAAGACGCTTGAAGATTTGTGGGGCATCCCTGTTTCTGTCAACAATGATGCAGAATTAGGCGCATTGGGAGAGTGGGCATATGGCGCCGGACGTGCTTCGAAAGATTTGGCATATATAAAAGTCGGCACAGGTGTAGGCGCCGGTTTACTGATCGGCGGACACATCTATCAGGGCTCAACTGGTTCTGCCGGAGAAATAGGACACCTGACTGTTGATAACAATGGACCTCTTTGCTCTTGCGGCAACCGAGGCTGTCTCGAAACCTTATCTGGCGGACACGCTATTGCGCGCATTGCCAAAGATGCCATAAAAAACAAAGAAAACACTCAACTCAAAGAATTACCATTAAAACAAATAATAGCCAAAGATGTCGCCTTAGCCGCACAGCGTGGTGACTTACTTTCTCAACGCATCATCGAAGATGCTGGCCAGCATCTTGGCATTGCTATCGCTGGTTTGGTTAACGTATTCAACCCGGACATGGTTGTTGTTGGCGGAGGTATTGCGCAAATTGGCGATCTCTTCATTGAGCCAATTCGCAAAACAGTAGAAGAGCGTAGTCTGCTTGCTGCTACAACCAAAATGCGTATTACAACGGCTTTGCTTGGACGGCGCGCGTCCAGCATGGGCGCTATTGCCCAAGCACTGAGCATCGCTCTATACACGATAGCAGAAAAAAAATAAATTTGCAAAACCCTAAAAATTCCTATCCCCGCAGCAAGCTGACGGGGTATTACGGAATTTTTCCCCTTCGGATCGGGTTTTGCTAGAGCGTGGAACCCCGTAGCAAGCTACTGGGTATTCTGCTTCGCATAATAAATTCAATTATTAAGGAGGTGGTGCCCCTCAAATGCCGCTAATTGATATTTCACACAAAGACAACTATTCAACCCAATTTAAGGAGATAAGAAGAATGAAGAAGTCCCTATTCGTACTGTTCAGCCTTTTGCTGATTTCCGCTTTTGTGCTTAGCGCCTGTGGTGGTGCTGCACCTGCCCCTGCTGAGAAAACTACAGTAACCTTCTGGCACGCATATGGCACGGGTTCTGCTGAAGAAACAGCAATGGCCACGCTTCTCGCCAAAGCCGCTGAGGATATGCCTCAATATGAGATCAACGCCCTCCAGATTCCTTTTGACGACATCTATACCAAGTACCGCACCGATGTTGCTTCAGGCGCTGGCCCAGACATGTTCATTGCCCCCAACGATTCCTTGGGCGACGATGCACGTGCCGGCTTGATCGCTGACATCACCGCCTTAGCCGATGGCAAACTTGGCGATTACGCTCCTCTTTCCGTTGAAGGCATGAGCGTTGATGGCGTACTCTATGGTGTTCCTGAATCCCTCAAAGCCGTTGCTTTCTGGTACAACACAGATATGATGGCCGAAGCTCCCGCAACCACTGACGACCTTAAAGCCATGATGGAAGGCGGCACCCCCGTTGCCTTGAGCTTCGGCTGCTACCACCACTGGGGCTTCTATGGCTCCTTCGGCGGTCAGATCTTCGACGACAGTTGGACAGTTGTTGCTGGCGACGGTGTTGCTGACGCAATGAGCTACTTGAATGACCTTTATCAAGTTTCTGTAGAAAATGGCTGGCCCAAGAACGATGGCGACGGCCTGGCTCCCTTCAGCGAAGGTGCTGTAGCTGCTATCACCAACGGCAACTGGGCAATGGGCGACTATAAAGCCGCTCTCGGCGAAAAATTGGCTGTTGCACCGCTTCCCGCAGGACCCGGTGGCGCTGCTAATCCTCTCCTCGGCGTTGATGGCTATTACTTCAACCCCAACAGCGCAAATATGGAAGCAGCCCTCGAAGTTGCTCTTTACCTGACAAGCGCTGATGCCCAAACCCTGATGATGAATGATGCTGGCCACGTTCCCGCTCTCACCACTGTTGAAGTTACCGATCCACTAATGCTCGGTCTCCTCGAAGGTTTTGGCAGCGCTTACGTTCGCCCGCAAGTTCCTGAACTGGGTCTTTACTGGTCCAACTTCTGCGGCACCGATCAAGTATTCGAAGCTGGCACTCCCGCTGCTGACTGGGTCGCTGAAGCAACCACAAACGCCAATAAGAGCGAATAAATTTTCGTCGTGATTCAGAATTAGCACTATAATAATTAGCGTGGACGAGAATTCTCGTCCACGCTAATTGCTCTACTCTCTTGGTCTGGAGGCACATCTGATGATGACTACTTCTGATAAAAGAGCGCGTCGTTGGGTTTTATTCCGTCGCTTTGCGCTCCCCTATGTATATTTATTCCCTGCATTTCTTGTGATGGCATTCATCACTTTTTATCCCCTTGTCTACCAGGTTATCATTTCTTTCACAGATTTTCAACTCAAAGATCTCATGCACGGCCTGGCATCGCCAAACTTAAATCAGGTCGGCTTGAAAAACTATATTGATATTTTCACAAACGCACTTCCTGTTCAAAATTTCGAATTCTTTCGTATTTTGACTTATAACTTTTGGTGGGCAATTTCAAATGTGGCACTCCATGTCCCTGCAGGCGTTGTGATCGCAGTTTTACTCAACATCCCTGGTTTATGGGGGAAACGCATTTATCGTGCTATTTATATTCTTCCCGTTGTTGTTCCTCCTATCGTTGTCGCAACCGTTTGGCAAAACATCTTCCATGAACAATACGGAGCGATGAATCAATTTCTGACAATAGTAATGGAACTTTTTGGTTCAACAGACCCTGTCCGCCTTCGCTGGCTCGAAGACTTCACCCCACCCATAAAATGGCTTCTACCAACATCACCCTTACCTCTCGCCTACTACGCGATGATGATAGCCAATTTCTGGCTTGGCTGGCCTTTCATGACCCTTGTAGCTACAGGCGCTCTACAAAGTATTCCGAAAGATCTCTATGAGGCAGCATCCATTGATGGCGCGTCCAATACACAACAATTCTGGAATATTACTGTTCCCCTCTTAAGAACGGCGATGATCCCTGCCGCTATATATGGATTTACACTATCGTTTAATCTATTTGCTTTTGTTTTCTTCTTCACAGGTGGTGGACCCGCCCGCTCGACAGAAATTTTAGTTACTTTTGCATATGACCTCGTACGTAACCTGAATCTCTTTGGGGTTGCCGCCGCTTTTGCCGTGATCGTCTTCTTTGTTGCGCTCGCCGTCTTCCTGGTTACCAATAAGCTGACCAGCGCGACCGAATCTTATACGGAGGCTTAATAAGATGACAACGACAAATAACCCACAAAACAGACAAAACTTCATCATTCGCTTTCTTAGTATCAACACATCTGGTGAAACTAGTGGACGTGATTTACCTCTTTGGCGACAACTTCTTTTACAAGTAATAACGCTCTTTATCGGCGCAACGGTGATGTTTCCTATCATGTATATCATTACAATGTCACTCAGTTCGCAAACAACACGCCCATCCAGCTTGCAACTTTTTCCCAAAGAAATTTCTTTTGTCGCCTACCAACAAGTACTTGATCACCCAACAGCAAATCCTGTCAGCTTCACTGAACTTTTGCGAAACAGCGTTGTTCTATCCAGTGTTGTTGGTCTACTTGCTGTCCTCGTTGCTGTCTCTGCCGCTTACGCATTTTCCCGTTTCAAATTCAAAATGCGCCAAGTACTCATGGTAATGGTCTTTATTCCTCTCCTCATGCCTGCCATTGGCCTCCTAACCCCTCTCTATCTTCTCTTAAACAGTGTTCGCTTTGTGGACTGTGGTCAGGGAATAATGGCACTCACACCCTTTACAAGTTGTGCGGTAGGCATGGGCAAAACAATCTTTAATCTTCGGGATTCTCTATACGGGGTTGGTATCACCATGATCGCAGGCGCACTCCCATTTGCTGTTTGGAACTTAAAAGGCTATATAGACACTATCCCAGAAGCCCTCGAAGAAGCCGCTGCCATAGATGGCGCAGATGCCAATCAAATTTTCTTCCGCATCATGCTTCCACTTGCCATTCCCCAACTCGCCGTCACATTTTTCATCGGCTTTATCGGTCACTGGCAAGAATTCGCCACATCATGGCTTTTCCTTACCCAGCCCGAAGACTACACCCTCGCCATGACCCTCTATAATATGACCGGTCAATACGCCAATAGCATCCCTTGGAATCGTTTTGCGGCAATGGCGGTTATCGTCGCACTGCCCGTCGCAATAATTTTTATCGCCCTCCAAAAACAGATCGTCGGCGGCCTCACCTCCGGCAGTGTCAAAGGATAACCAAATAGAACTGCAACGCATCCAAAAGCGGATGCGTTGCAGTTCGGGTCTATAAATTCGCGTATTGACCAGACTCGATGTGTAACGCATCTCCTCAGATGCAATGCACATCTTTTTTTTGATTAATCTCCCCAACTTGCCAACCATGAAAAAACATCTTCTCATCTTCATCATTCTCACGATCACCATCATCTCCGCTTGCGCTCCTGACCCTGGGCTTGCCCCCGCTGAACCAACATCTCCCGTCATCGAAGAGATACCGCCAAATGACTGGTGGCAAGATGCCATCTTTTACGAAATCTTCGTCCGCAGCTTCTACGACAGCGACAACGACGGGATCGGTGACTTCAACGGCATCACCGCCAAACTGGACTATCTCGAAGACCTCGGCGTCAACGCGATCTGGCTAATGCCCATTCATCCGTCGCCTTCTTATCATGGCTACGATGTGATCAATTATTACGCTGTCAATCATGAATACGGCACAATGGACGATTTTAAAAATCTCCTCGACGAAGCCCATAGACGGGATATCCGCATCATTATTGATCTGGTGCTAAACCACACATCCAGCCAGCACCCATTCTTTATAGATGCCAACAACCATCCCCAATCCCCCTACCGCGACTGGTATATCTGGGAAGATAATTATCCCGGCTGGGGCGGCAACCTTTGGCACGAAACAAATCACGGCTATTATTACGCACTCTTTTGGGGCGGGATGCCCGACCTGAATTATCGTAACCCTGACGTAACCGCGCAAATGGAGCAGGTTGTCCGTTACTGGACGGATGAAATCGGCGTGGACGGCTTCCGCCTTGATGCCATTAAACATCTCATCGAAGAAGGCGAGATCACTGAAAACACGGTTGCTACGCACGAATGGCTTGAAGATTTTTACCGACGCTACAAAAGCGAAAACCCCGAAACTTACGTGGTCGGCGAAGTTTACGGCGCAGGCGGCTATATTGCCCGCACTTATACAGGCGACGAACTAGATCATGTTTTCAATTTTGAGCTGGCATCGGGATTTGTCAACTCTGCAAACGGCGGCTCGAGCACAGGCATCAACAGTGCCTATCATTTCACGCTGGAGCATATGCCCGATGGCAATTACGCCACCTTTTTAACAAACCACGACCAAAACCGCGCAATGAGCACTTTTTATGGAAATCTTGGCAAAGCAAAGGTTGCTGCATCCATGCTGCTGACAGCGCCGGGCACGCCCTTCATCTACTACGGTGAAGAAATCGGGATGTTGGGGAAGAAACCCGATGAAGACATCCGTTTGCCAATGAGATGGTCGGGGGCAGAAAACTACGGGTTTAGCGGAAGCCAGCCTTGGCGCACGGGCGAAGCGGGCGATGAGGGCGTAGATGTTGAAGAGCAGAGAGATGATCCAGACTCGCTCCTATCTCACTATCGCAGGCTGATCGCCCTCCGCAGCAAATATCCTGCTTTGCGAACGGGCAAAACGCAAATTTTAAACATGGGCACAACAGCCCTTTTTGCCGCACTGCGCACAGAAGGCAACGAAGGGATTTTGGTCGTCATCAACTTGACCGATGAAGCTGTGCAGGAGTATGTGCTTCCCGAAGCCCATTCATTGCAAAAAATTCTTGGCGAGAGTGATTTGTCAGCGCCTATCCCGGCGTATGAGACATTGATCTTCGCGGTGGATTAATTTCGCTTGACAATTTGGACAAAGTTGGTAGAATATCGAACATGTTCTTAAATCACATAGACCATCTTATTCAATATTGCTCGTGTCTGGGGCGGGGTTCGTAACCGCCATCTCTTCAAAGCCAGCTAACAGTTGAAAGATAGTGGACGAATTCCGCATCAAATTGATGTGCCTTCGCACTATCTTTTTTTATTTCTGTTAGCTGTTATTTTTAAGAGAGAATATGATGAATACACTTACCCTTGAAGAGAAAATTTTGGAATTGCAGGTGGATAATTTATCTGCCCATGTGGGAAATACTCCCCTTTTACCGCTTCGCCGCCTGACCCTGGGCTTGCCAGCCTCTGTAAAGATCTACGCCAAAGCCGAGTGGTTCAACCCCGGCGGCTCGATCAAAGACCGCGCTGCGCTCAATATCATTCAGACCGCTCTTGCTAACGGAGAGCTAAGGTCCGGAAAACGCCTACTCGATTCAACATCCGGCAATACCGGTATCGCCTACGCCACCTTCGGCGCGGCGATGGGGATCCCTGTTACGCTCGCGCTGCCCGAAAACGCCAGTCAGGAGCGGATCAGCATTCTGCGCGCCCTTGGCGTAGAACTTGTTTTGACGGAGGCGCTTGAAGGTCCGGAAGGCTCCATGAATGTAGTCCGTGAAATGCTTCAGAAATCGCCTGAGAAGTATTTTTATGCCAATCAATATGGAAATCCCGCCAACTGGGTGGCACATTATCAGAGCACTGGGCCTGAGATATATACTCAAACAGCGGGGCAAATCACTCATTTCGTCGCCGGGTTGGGGACGTCTGGTACGATGATGGGCACAGGACGTTATTTGCGCGACCAAAACCCGCAAATAAAATTGGTTGCCGGGCAGCCGACAAATTCCCTGCATGGACTGGAAGGCTTGAAACATATGCTGAGCGCAGAACACCCTGCCATTTATGATGAGAATTTACCAGACCGCTATGTAGAGATCGAGACAGAAGCCGCGCACGAAATGGTGCGTCGTCTGGCACGCGAAGAAGGTCTCTTTATTGGGCTTTCCTCAGGTGCAGCAGCAGTTGCAGCACTACGAGTAGCAGAAACGCTTCAAAGCGGCGTAGTCGTGACTATTTTCCCCGATGCGGGATACAAATATCTGAGTAATAAAGAATTATGGAAATGATGACTTTGCGAGCGCAGCGAAGCAACCTGCTTTGTCAGACATTCGTCTTTCTCGCAGAATCAACTAACTCATGTTACGCAGTTTGCCCCCTCTGTCCTACGGACATCTCCCCCAAAGGGGGAGAATTTGTCCCTTCCCCTTTGGGGGAAGGCTAGGATGGGGGCGAAACACGAGAACAACCTAAAAACAGCTTGTTTGCGTAACATGAGTCAACTAAACTAAATATGCTCAAGATTTCGCAAGAACTGCTAAAAAAAATTCACGTGCACGGAGAAGAAGCCTACCCCGAAGAAGGGGTTGGCTTCCTCTTTGGCACGGAAGCAGATCCGTGTCAGGTCGTTACCATCTATCCTGTTGCAAACGCACGTGAAAAAGAAGCACGCCACAATCGTTATACAGTCGCCCCACAAGATATAATCCGAGCAGATGAAGAAGCAGATAAAATGGGATTAGGCATCATCGGCGTTTTTCATTCACACCCCGATCACCCCAGCAAACCCTCCGAATTTGACCTAAAATGGGCTGCTTCTTATTTTTCTTATATTATCACCAGTGTTCAAGACGGGAAAGCGATTGGATCTCGCTCCTGGCGCCTCAATGACAATCGTAACGGTTTTGCTGAAAAAGCCATAAAGATAATAACCTGAATTATGGATAAGGATTTCTCTCAGAGAAAAACAGCCACGAATTACACTGATTGACACGGATTTTTAAAGTTTTATCTGTGAAATCCGTGAAATCTGTGGCTAAAGAGCTAAAAGTTGAACTTATCCATAACTGAGGTTAATAAGATAATGGTTTCAAAACAGTAGTAGAGACTGCCGCGCCGAAAAGCATCGGCTCGCAGAGACATACGCGTCAGAGTCACAACCTCTATAAAAATCCTTTGAAGAAAGAGCTTGAACGAATATAATCACACCATTATGCCGATCATAAAAATCCCCACATCATTGCGCTACTACACAGAAGGAAATACCGATATTCCAGTCGAAGGAAAAAGTGTCGTAGAGGCACTCAATTTACTTTGCGAAAAATATCCATCCGTAGAGAAAAACCTCTTCAACAGAGAAGGGCTTCTCAATGCTTCCATTCAAATCGTCGTAAATAAAGATTTTATCGGCAATTTACAGGGTCTACAAACGCCCCTAAAAGATAACGATTTTTTGCGAATTATCCCCACCATTGCTGGTGGAAAACAGGCAAAAACCTTATGACAACACTCACCGATCAAGAATTTCTGCGCTACTCTCGCCATCTCCTCATCCCCGAAGTCGGCCTGGATGGGCAGGAAAAACTCAAATCCTCCTCTGCACTGATCATCGGCACAGGTGGATTAGGCTCCCCCATCTCCCTCTATCTCGCCGCAGCCGGGATAGGGCGAATCGGCTTGGTGGATTACGACGTAGTAGATACATCGAATCTTCAACGACAGATCATCCACAGCCACGATACCCTCGACAAACTCAAAGTGGATTCGGCACGCACGCGGATGTTGGGCTTGAATCCGCACATTCAAATTGATACTTACAACGAGCCTTTTACCACTGAAAACGCGCTGAGAATCGCCAGCGGCTACGACATCATCATTGACGGGACAGACAATTTCCCCACCCGCTATCTGAGCAACGACGTGGCTGTTTTTCTTGGTATCCCCAATATTTATGGCTCGATCTACCAATTCGACGGGCAGGCCAGCGTTTTTTACGCCAAAGAAGGTCCTTGTTATCGTTGTCTTTTCCCCTCACCGCCACCGCCGCATCTTGTTCCATCCTGTGCAGAAGGCGGCGTTTTGGGCGTTCTTCCCGGTACGATTGGCTCAATCCAGGCCACCGAAGCGATCAAAATGCTGCTCGGAATCGGCTCCTCCCTCGTCGGCAGATTACTGCTCTACAACGCGCTGGATATGACCTTCGATTATGTCAAACTCAAGAAAAACCCCAAATGCCCGGTGTGCAGTGAAAACCCGACCATCACCGAACTAATTGATTACGAAGAATTTTGCGGCGTTCCCGGACATCACACCGATGAAATGCCCTCTGAGTGGGACATCAGTGCGCTGGAGTTGGAAAAGATCATCAAAGAAAGAGACCCGCTCATCCTTGATGTACGAGAACCCCATGAACTCAAGATATCTGCGATTCCCGGCGCAAAAAACATTCCCTACGGAGAACTCGCCAGCCGTCTCTCGGAGTTGAATACCGCCCAGGAGATCGTCCTTATTTGCCGAACGGGAAATCGCACACTACATGCCCTCGAGATGCTGCTCGGCGCGGGCTTCCGCAAACTGTTGAACCTTGAAAACGGCATCAACGAATGGGCGGAGGATGTGGACACGACTTTGCCGATTTATTAACTT
>CAZOOX010000141.1:0-10252 GCA_964581545.1 uncultured Anaerolineaceae bacterium | reverse complement strand
CATTTACATGCGGTTTTGATCGATCAAATGTTTCCTTTGCCATCTCTTTCTCCTTCTGAAAAAGACTTACCTAATAATTACTTTAATATATCTTCCATTACTTTAGCCGAAACCGGCGCGTAATGATCAAATTCCATTGAAAAAACGCCACGCCCTTTTGTACCCGAGCGCAAATCCGTTGCATAACCGAACATCTCACCTAGAGGAACCATAGCATTTACAGCTTGGGCATTACCGGGACGCATTTCCATACCCCCGATATTGCCTCGACGGCTATTCAATTGCCCCATGATATCGCCAAGATACTCCTCAGGGACTACAACTTCTACTTTCATCATCGGTTCAAGTAAGATCGGCTTACCTTTACGAATACCTTCACGGAAACCCATTGAACCAGCCGTTTTAAATGCCATTTCACTTGAGTCAACTTCATGGAAAGACCCATCGATCAAGGTAACTTTCACATCAGTAACGGGGTATCCAGCCAAAACTCCGCTGTCAGCTGCACCCATTACACCTTTTCTTACAGCCGGGATATATTCTTTTGGAATAGAGCCACCAAATATCTTATCTTCAAATGAGATACCGGTACCTCGTTCACCAGGCTCCAACCTAAAAACAACGTGAGCATACTGACCATGACCACCGCTTTGTTTCACATGACGGTAATCTACTTTTTCGACTGTACGAGTAATGGACTCATGATAAGCGACGCGCGGGCGACCGATATTTGCTTGCACTTTGAATTCGCGCAGCATACGATTAACCAATACATCAAGATGTAACTCACCCATCCCTGAGATAATCGTCTGACCAGTGTCTTCGTCTTTACGAACACGGAAAGTTGGATCTTCTTCAGAGAGCTTATGCAAAGCTTTTGCCATCTTTTCCTGGTCAGCCTGTGTCTTCGGCTCAATAGCCACGGAAATCACTGGATCAGGGAATGTGATATTCTCTAACACTACTTTTTTATTATCACAGAGCGTATCGCCAGTAAATGTATTTTTCAAACCAAGAACGGCAGCAATATCACCTGCCCGTACTTCTTCCACATCTTCGCGACGATCTGCGTACATACGGATCAAACGCCCAATTCGCTCACGCTTGCCTTTTGTTGTATTCGTAAGTGTTTGCCCTTGTTTTAATACCCCTGAATAAACACGAAAATAAGCCAAACGTCCAACATAAGGATCGGTCACAATTTTGAAAATAAGTGCACTCAAAGGAGCATCATCTTCCGCTGGCAAAGTAATTATTTCACTCTCATCATCCGGAGACACACCTTCAACAGCAGGAATATCCACAGGAGATGGCAAATAATCAATTATTGCATCAAGAAGAGGCTGTACACCCTTATTTTTTAGTGCGGTACCACAGAAAGCAGGCGTTGCTTCATTCGCAATAACCGCCTTACGAAGGGCAGCTTTAAGTTCCGGGATGCTGATATCTTCACCTTCAAGATACTTCATGGTGAGATCTTCATCCAACTCTGCGATTTTTTCGATGAGTGCTTCGCGCTTGCTTTCAACTTGCTCACGCATCTCAGCCGGAATCTCGACGACTTTCGGTTTTGCACCTAACTCATCATCAAAAACAGTCGCCTTCATCTCAAGAAGGTCGACTACACCGACAAAGTCAGCTTCACTACCAATAGGAACCTGCAAGGGAATCGGATTTGCCCCCAAACGTCTTTTAACCATGTCGAGCGTGCGATCAAAAGATGCGCCAACTCGATCCATTTTATTAATAAAGCAAAGTCGCGGCACCCCATAACGATCTGCTTGTCGCCAGACCGTTTCACTTTGCGGTTCTACACCTTGAACAGCGTCAAAGATAATGACACCACCATCAAGCACGCGTAAAGAACGCTGCACTTCGGCAGTAAAATCAATATGCCCAGGTGTATCAATAATGTTGACTTGGTAGCCTTTCCACTCTGCAGAAACGGCTGCCGAAACAATTGTGATACCCCGCTCACGTTCTTGATCCATCCAATCAGTGATGGTTGTGCCATCATCCACGGAACCAATGCGGTGTGTTTTACCTGTATAAAACAGAATTCTTTCTGTTACTGTTGTTTTACCAGCATCAATATGGGCAATTACACCGATATTACGATACTGCTCCAGAGGATAAGCGCGTGCCATTGTCTATATCTACCCAATTACCTTATCTACTGTAATGAGAGAAGGCACGATTTGCCTCTGCCATCTTATGAGTTTCATCGCGCTTACGAATAGCAGCACCAGTCTCATTATATGCATCCAGCAATTCGGCTGCGAGATTTTCAGCAAAAGCCTTGCCTTTACGTGCACGAGCAGCACCTAAAAGCCAACGAATTGCCAAAGCAAGGCGGCGCTCCGGAGTAACTTCCATAGGAACCTGGTAGGTTGCGCCACCTACACGGCGTGGACGTACTTCTACACGTGGTGAAGCTTTAGCAAGTGCCACCTCAAAAACCTCGAGAGAATCTTTCCCTGTGCGTTCGCCAAGAAGATCCATTGTGTCATATACCAGTTTTGTTGCAGTGCTTTTCTTGCCACGCTTCAAAACATGATGAATAAAAGTTTGCACAAGCAAACTGTTATATCGTAAATCTGGGGAAACTTTTCGTCTTACTGCTTTAGATCGTCGCATGACAATACTCCATTACTTTTTATAACTATTTCGGTCGCTTGGAACCGTATTTTGAACGACCTTGTTTACGATCGCCAACGCCAGTTGTATCCAAAGAACCGCGTACAATATGATAGCGAACGCCAGGCAAATCTTTTACTCTGCCGCCACGCACCAAAACAACCGAGTGCTCCTGCAACTGATGCCCTTCACCAGGGATATACGCTGTTACTTCGAGACCATTCGTTAAACGAACACGAGCGATCTTACGCAAAGCGGAATTAGGCTTCTTAGGAGTCATAGTTCTCACCACAGTACAAACACCACGTTTTTGTGGTGCACCTTGTGGTTGACGAACACGACGTTGCTTCATCGAGTTATAGGTATAAAGCAAAGCAGGAGCTGTGCTTTTTGCTTTCTTACTGCGACGACCCTTACGGACCAGTTGATTAATTGTGGGCACACTCGCCTCCAAATACTTCTAGTTCAAATATAATTTTTGCCAACAAATGAGACCATCAAAACAAAATGATGGCCTCATCTTTTTACAAGCGAAAAGAATTCGCGTCATTTCAGGCAACGAAGGAGCATTTTATCACGCGCTACCTGTACCGTCAAGATATTTTGCTTATCAATTATCTATCCAAAGGTTTGCCAATAGACATTAACCCCGTCCCCAACTTGGGAGGACGAACTTTAGCTTCATCTTTACCAAATTTCACAGAGTCGCCTACATCATCAATTGCTTCCACAGACAGACCAAGACTTTGAAGCTCTTTCACCAATACACGGAATGATGCTGGCAAGCCAGGGTCTTCCATTGGCTCCCCCTTAACAATCGCTTCATAGGTATTCACACGCCCAATAACATCATCGGATTTGACCGTGAGCATTTCCTGCAAAATATGGGCTGCACCATAAGCTTCCAAAGCCCATACTTCCATTTCACCAAAACGCTGACCACCAAATTGAGCTTTACCACCCAAAGGCTGTTGCGTAACAAGGCTGTAAGGACCTGTAGAGCGAGCGTGAACTTTGTCTTCAACCAAGTGATGCAGTTTGAGCACCGTCATTACACCAACGGTAACGGGTTGATCATACCGCTTCCCGGTTTTCCCATCTCGAAGGACTTGTTTACCCAAAGTCGGGATCGGGACACCAGTTTGATGCATGATCTCTTGCGCCTTCTTATCAAGATTTTCATCAGCAAGATCGTGAGTATATCCTTGCAATTTGAGCCACAAACGCTGACAGGCATTAACTGCATTATGGTCCCGGTCAGATGTTCTATGGAAATCTTCAACACCCTCTGGGCGGAAAATTGTTTCAGGATCAAAATCACGATCACGCAGCCATTCATTTGCGACCGCATTACGTGCGTATGTTTCATCTGTCACGATTTTGAAAACATCGTAATCTCGTTCGCCAAGCCAGCCCTCAAGATATAGACGACGTACTTCATCATCGTCTTCGATCATTTCAGGGGAGTACTCTTGCTCGTTAAGCCATGCCCATGCCGAGGCTGCTGTTTCATGCCAAGCCTGATCAATTAACCATGCACGAGCAAGGTCGGCTTCGATCTCAAACTCAGTAGCGCCGTCAAAAACGGGGACAACAGCTCGGTAGCCCATCCGTTTGGCTGCCCACCCCATGTGGACTTCAAGTACTTGCCCGATATTCATACGAGCAGGAACACCAAGCGGGTTCAAGATAATATCAACGGGTGTACCATCTTCAAGGAAAGGCATATCTTCAACCGGAACAATGCGTGAGACCACACCTTTGTTTCCATGACGCCCAGCCATTTTATCTCCGGCAGTGATCTTGCGGCGTTGCGCCACAGAAACACGCACCATCGTATCCACACCAGCTTTAAGATCAGAGTTCTCAGCTCGCGTGAAGACTTTTACATCTACAACTTTACCGCGTGCGCCATGCGGCATACGCAGGGAAGTGTCTTTTACATCCCGTGATTTTTCACCAAAGATTGCACGGAGCAAACGTTCTTCCGGGGTGAGTTCTTTTTCACCTTTTGGCGTGATCTTGCCGACCAAAATATCATTTGGCTCAACTTCAGCACCAATGCGGACGATACCGTTTTCGTCAAGGTCTTTGAGCGCATCTTCGCCAACATTAGGAATATCACGTGTAATTTCTTCTGCGCCCAACTTCGTATCACGGGCTTCAAGCTCATGTTTTTCAACATGAACAGAAGTAAAACGATCATCCTGTACCATGCGCTCAGAGACCAGAATAGCATCTTCGAAGTTACCACCTTCCCAAGATAAGAAAGCGACTACCGCATTTTGCCCAAGCGCTAATTCACCAGCATCTGTAGATGAAGAGTCAGCAATAATATCGCCTTTTTCAACGATCTGTCCTTTTGTTACAGAAGGACGCTGATCCACACAGGTGCTTTGATTTGAGCGTTGATATTTGCGCAAGGGATAATTGCGTACCTTGCCATCATTTTCTCGAATGGTAACCTGACTGCCTGTAACCGATGCAATTTCACCTTCTTTTTCAGCCACGATCACTTGCCCTGAGTCAAAAGCAGCGCTGAATTCCATACCAGTTGAAACCAGGGGAATTTCCGGGCGCAACAAAGGAACGGCTTGCGCCATCATGTTTGATCCCATTAAGGCGCGGTTCGCATCATCATGCTCAAGGAAAGGAATTAATGCTGCACTGATACCAACAATCTGGTGTGGTGCAACATCCATATAATCTACACCTTCGGGGCGAGAGAAGAGGAAGCCGGAGTGATCACGACAGGAAACACGTCCACGAACGAACTCATTGTGCTCGTTCAAAGGAGCATTTGCCTGCCCGATAATAAATCTATCTTCGTCGTCCGCTGAAAGATATTCAATTTCTTTTGGCGAAACAAAAGGAATGATTTCAATATCTCGTTTTAGCTTCTTGATCTTTTTGAGCATATCGGCTGTAATACGCTCGCCATCTTCATAGAGAACTTCGTCTTTACTATTTAAAAGATCGCCTCGCAACGCTCGCCCTTCAAGAGCAGAATCATCGCTTGGCAAAGTTTTGATCAGTTTACGATAAGGCGTTTCAATAAAGCCATATTCATTAACACGAGCAAAAGAGGCCAAACGTCCGATCAGGCCGATATTTGGACCTTCAGGAGTTTCAATAGGACAAATTCGTCCATAGTGTGAGTGATGAACATCACGCACATCAAAACCAGCACGCTCACGGCGAAGACCACCGGGTCCCAAAGCCGAAAGAGTACGTTTATGACGCAACTCTGACAGCGGATTGGTCTGATCCATGAATTGAGATAATTGGCTGGAGCCAAAGAATTCTCGCAAGGATGCCGTTACAGGGCGGATATTGACCAGAGACATTGGTGAGAGTTGATCTTGATCGCGAATGGACATACGCTCTTTGATAACGCGTTCCATACGACGCAAACCAACACGTAATTTGTTTTGAATAAGCTCACCAACGGTTTTAATACGGCGGTTGCCAAGATGATCAATATCATCTTTTTTCTCAATGCCATTATTGATCAAGATCATGCGGCGCACCAAACGGATGAAATCCATTTTAGTGATATTGCGGTGAGCAATAGGAACATCTACGCCCAATTTCTGATTTAGCTTATAGCGCCCCACACGTTCAAGATCATAGTGTCGTTGATCGAAAAGTTGTTCTTCGAGGAAGTTTCGTGCATTTTCGAGTGTTGCAGGATCGCCTGGGCGCATCTTCTTGAAAAATTCGATCAGCGCTGCTTCTGCAATGGTCAGCTTGCTCTCGGGATCCCAATCTGGTTCCTGATTGAGTGTGGATGCGATATACATACGCTCAGTATTGGTGTCTACATCTGCGAAGAGAGAAAGAATCTCTTCATCTGAGCCAGTTTTCAACGGGGAATCAGGACGACCATCATCAACCGCAGCCAAAGCACGCAAAAAGACTGTAATAGGTACTGTGCGTTTGCGGTTGAATTTCAAGATCATATAATCGCTTTTGCGGGTCTCGAACTCTATCCAGGCTCCACGATCAGGGATCAGCTTAGCGGTGGCAAGTAAACGACCGGTAGCACGATCAGGGTTAGATTCAAAATAAACACCAGGAGAGCGGATCAATTGAGAGACGACCACACGTTCGGTACCATTAATAACAAATGTCCCTTTATTGGTCATTTCAGGAAAATCGCCTACAAAAATTTCTTGTTTGATCGGTTCAGGAACGTCTTTACCTGCCAAAAGGACAGAAACATATAGCGGGCTGGCATAGGTTAGATCTCGCTCCACGCACTCAGCAATACTGTATTTGGGTTCATCAAATCGATATTCCAATCCCCACTCTCTTGCCTCAGCACTATCGCTGGGGAAGTACAGCTGCATTTTTTCGTTATAGGACTGAATGGGCGAAATCTCTCGAAAGAGGCTCTCTAAACCTTCTCGTTTAAGGTTTTTAAAGGATTCAATTTGAACTTCAATAAGATTGGGAAGATCAAGCGTGACAGGAATACGCGCGTAACTCTTTTTAGGCAGTGCAGGTGCCATTCGACTCTCCTGATCGTTTTGGGAAAATATATAATTAAATCAATACCGCCCCCCTATATAGGAGGACAAGCAATCTGGGATTATAAGCGATGTTTCTTGTTTCAGTCAAGCGTTTTTTTGGAGCAATTTTGCTGGTTCTCTCTCCCTATTTCTCAGTTAGAATATAGTGTAATATCCGAACAGCATCTTATCACACAACCTACGCAACTGATATGAAAAACAGGGGTTTTTCCTCAATAGCTTTTATCAGCCTTAGGAGGCAAAATGTCATCAGACGCACCGCAAGTAAACGACAGACGTGAAATTTTTGGTTGGGCAATGTACGATTGGGCAAACTCTGCCTTTAGCACCACCATCGGGACAGTATTTCTTGCACCCTATGTTGCCGCTCTGGCTCGTAGTGCAGCGGAAGCTGCCGGCACAACAACGGTCTCATTTCTGGGTATTCCTATAGCACCAGATTCATTCCTTCCTTATATGATCTCTCTCTCGGTTGGGTTACAGGTTCTCTTCCTCCCCATTCTTGGAGCCATTGCAGATTACTCGCACATGCGCAAATCAATGATGCGCATCTTCGCGACAATTGGTGCTATTTCTACGATCTTGATGTTCTTCATTAGTGGATCGCTCTGGTGGCTGGGAGGCTTGCTATATGTATTCGCTAATCTCGCCTTTGGTGCGGCAATCGTTTTCTATAACGCCTATTTGCCAGATATCGCCAGCGAAGATGAACGCGACCGTGTTTCATCCTATGGCTGGGCAATGGGCTATCTCGGCGGCGGCATTCTGCTCGCGCTTAACCTTGCCTTTTTCCTTTTCAGTGAAGATATCGGTGTACCAACAGAACTCGCTATCCGCATCAATCTTGCATCGGCTGGCATCTGGTGGCTGGGCTTTTCATTTATCACCTGGAAGCGCCTCCGCTCACGCAAAGCATCTCGTGCACTCCCTCAAGGCGAAACTTATCTCAAGGTTGGTTTCAAGCAACTCGGCAAAACCATCAAAGAGATCAAGAACTTCCCTGAAACTCTCCGCTTCTTGGTCGCGTACTTCCTTTATAACGATGGTATCCAAACAGTTATTGCCGTTTCGTCCACATTTGCCGCTGCGCCCCTTATCCAAGGTGGTCTCGAGTTAGACACATCTACGCTAACTTCTGTCATTTTGATGATCCAGTTTATGGCATTTGGCGGCGCGTTGCTTTGGGGAAAACTCGCCAAATGGATGGGCGCAAAACAATCTGTTGTACTCAGTCTTGTGGTCTGGTCAGGCGTGGTGATCTACGCTTACGCCGGTCTCAAGGGCGAAAATGTAACCACCGAGTTCTTCATTCTCGGCGCCTTCATCGCGCTCGTGATGGGCGGCTCACAAGCCATTAGCCGCAGTCTCTTCGCCCAGATGATCCCTGATGGGCAAGAAGCTGAATACTATTCCTTCTACGAGATCAGCGAACGCGGCACATCCTGGATCGGACCACTCGTCTTCGGTCTCGCCAATCAGATTTTCGGAAGTCTGCGCCCAGCGCTTCTCTCCCTGATATTTTTCTTTGTGATGGGATTGATCATCCTGCCCTTTGTTAATGTAGACAAAGCCATCGCAGATGTAAAGAAATACGACAAGGAACGAGCACTTTCTTTGGATGCCTAACGAAACGCACGTGATTTCAACTTGATACCGTTTAAGTAACAAATCTCCCGCTCCCCTATTTTAACAAAAGGGAAGCGGGAGATTTTTATAAGTGGTTGTCGGAAAGTATCTAAAAAACAACATCTCTGTGGTAACCGCCTGTTTAGGGGAAAGTTGCTTTACCCCTAGAGGGTGCGCTGTCACAAGTTTTTAAAGAACTTTCCGTAGTCTACTTAACAATATCTCCGTCCCTTACTATAATTAAAAGGTTATACTTCAGACTATTGACATAAGAACACTTTCATCAAGGAAAGGGAAATAATATGTCTAAAAGAAAAAATCTCCTAGTTGCAATACTCAGCATTCTCTTCATTTCAGCTTGTACACCACAATCAGCGCCGGTGCCAACACCAGATAAAAGCACCATGCTCACGATGATAGCCGGGACTGCCGCAGCAAAAGCAGCGCAAACAGCAGAAGCATTAACAGCCCTGCCACTAGAAACGCCCACGTCCAAATCTTTCCGCCCGACGGTAGGCTCAACGCTAACTACAATGCCAAACGGAACAACTTTTTTCTCAGACGCGACAACGGGAATTGAAATGCTTATCCCGGAAAATTGGATGGCGCTAAGAATCGGTGAAACTGAGTATTACAATGCATTAACAGACAAGACAGTAGAAAATTTAGGGCTTAGCAATTACCTGACAACTTTTAGAGGACAAGATCCAAATATTGTACGTTTACTAGCTTTTGATATTCAAGAAGGGCACCAGCAAAATTTATTCCCAACAATAGTTATCGTGCAAACTGGCTATCCCCTTACTCTAGAAGAGGTAAAGTCAACAGCCATCCAAGCTGATAGATCCAACTTTTTAAACGTCGTTGTTCTTTCTCAAGGGACACGAGAGCTTATCGCGGGGACTACCGTATACACCCAAGAATTAACCTATACAGCCGGCACAATTTCAACAGGCGATCTAGTGGATCTATATGTATATCGTATTTTTTTCGAGACAAATGGAAATGTCACAACGATCCAACTTCAAACGCTAAGCCAGCAACGCCCTATGGCAGCAGCGCAATTTGAAGTCATTTTAGCCAGTCTGGCATTTTTCACCCCTTAATTTCTCATTTCGAACAACAAGCAAAAAAGACACCAAGCGTCAAATGCTTGGTGTCTTTTCTTTTAGTTACACGCCCAACAAATCTCGCAACGCTTCCATCGTCGCGGAGATAACCTCCGGCGTGGGCATCGAATCGGCGATGATACCGGGGTCTTTCATCCCGTGCCCGGTGCAGACAATGGCGATCTTTTGCCTTTGGGATCAAAATCCCCGGCTTCGATCTCGGCCTTTAAGCCAGCCAAGCCTGCAGCGGATGCCAGTTCCACCCAAACCCCTTCGCTGGCCAAAATGCGCTGCGCGTTGCATGTGCCATCGAAAAGGATGAAACGCAAGCCAGTATCGGCGTGT
>CAZOOX010000140.1:0-10302 GCA_964581545.1 uncultured Anaerolineaceae bacterium | reverse complement strand
AACTCTACTACAAGAAACCCCGTTTATTCATCTTTTTTTGGCGAAGGTATTGATCTGCTAAGTTGATATATGGTATTTTTTCGTTTTCATAGCGCGATATCATATCCCTCAAATCGGCAATTAATGGATCTGGTGTAGAGGGTGGTTCTACCATTCGATGTTGTTCAAGTAAGAAAAAAGTAATTAGGCAGCAAAGTATTATTACTACTCCTACAACAATGAGATTTTTCTTCAGAGAATTTGTTTTGTTGTTTGTCATTTCATTCCCTTACCCTACAACTAGAATATTAGTCGTGTGTTTCTATTTCTTCTTTAGGCTCAATCTCGCTTCCTCTTTAAAACCGTACTAATCTTCAGTTCTTCCTTGTTGACGATCCGTTTAATATTAGAGCGATGCAGATAAAAGGCCAAAATGGTCATGAAAACACCAATGAGAACCAAGGCTGTGGGGTAATCCAATATATAAGTCGTGATAGGCAAAGCGATAAAAGCCGTCAGGGAACCAACAACGATATAATCAGCGAGAAGTGCGGGGAGAGCGACCAGCAAGATAAAAAGGATGCCCAGTTTCCAATTGATGCCGAGCATCATGCCGACCAGTGCGGCGACGCCTTTCCCGCCGCGAAAATTCATATAGAAAGGGAAGAGATGGCCGATAATAGCCATGATCCCAGCGAGATAGGCCAGATCGGGGTTTTGGGGGTAAATCCATTTGATGAGCAGAACAGCTAACATCGCATTTACTGTGCGTTGATCCGGAGACTGTCCGCCGTATCAATAAGCGAGCCGGGCGACATGGAAAAAGTTTCCACGACGAAAAAGTGCAGGATATTGAAACACGGAACATACAAGCCAATGAACGTCACGGTTTTGTGAGAGAGAAGACACGCCCATCTTGGGAAGCGGAACTGATGGATCTGGAAAGCAAATTTATCCTCTCTCACGTTCAAGGCGAGAGAAATGAAACGCTAATTCGAGAGTTGCTTCAAGATAGTGCATCCCGTCTTTCTTCTCCACAAGAAATTGTGTTCTTCACCGATGGAGACGCAAAATATGCCAGCGTCTTCCCGGAAATCTTTGGGAAAGCCTATCAGCCTGCACGAAAAGAGAAGCAAGGACGCTTTCCGAAAACAGAATACCACATTCCACATAGCTTGGCGCATGTCCAAATCATCAAACATTGACAGGGGATGCGGCTGGAGACGCTGGAAATCCGATACACTCATGGCAGGAAGAAGCGTATCGAGCAAGCTCTGGATGAACCGGGATACAATACCCCGAACACATCGGCGATTGAACGCAGAAATGGCACCCATCGCTTGATGAGCAAGGCACAAGTGCGTAAAACCTTGGCTTTCGCCAAACGGCAAGAAGAAAAGACTGCCTTGGGATGGTGGGCGACCACCGTTTACAACTGGTCTCGCAAACATCGCTCTTTGCGCAAGAAGCTTCCTGTGCCACAGGGTAAAAAAAATACCGACAACGCACTCCTGCTATGCACTTGGTTTAGCAAATTCAATTCTTTCTCAAGCTGAGATACGCCTTACTCCTGTTTACACACCACAGGGTTGGAGATAATCTCACTTGACCATCTACTTTTCTGGATGCTCAACTATCAAAAGCGATTTCTTCTCTTCGATCAATCCCAATTTTGCGCCCAATATCCGCGCAATTCTACGTGAGGCCTCTGGTCTGGCAGCTTTTTTACAGTTTTCTACCACTTTCTCCCGTGTATTTGGGTGCGTCATCCAGCGCGCGAGGGTGCGGACAACATCTTGTGGATCTGGCGCCCAAACACCCGTCTCCGTCTCCTGAACAAAAGTAACGTTGCCATCTTCTTGTCCGGGTAAACGTGAGAAAAGGATCAACGGTAGATGAGCCTCAAGTGATTCGGCAATTGTGCCTGGACCTGCTTTGGTGATGAGTACATCCGCAGCACGCATGAAATCAGGCATATCTTTCGTAAAACCATAAATATAGGTTGGGATACTCCAATCTTCGGCTTCAAGTTCTTCTTTGAGTTTTTCGTTCCGTCCTGTTACAACAACCAATCCCACGTACAGCCCGGATTCGGCTATAGCTTGAACGTTTTCTTTAAGGGGTCCCATTCCGTCGCCGCCACCAACCATCAAGGCAATGAATTCCTCCTGCCTCCAACCAAATTTTTCGCGCAGTTCGGCTTTCGTCCCGGAAGGGACAGAACAGCGTTCGGGTATAGGCTGCCCCACCACGCGGATGTTTTTTGCGGGCATCCCATATTTTAGGGCACGCCCTCTCGCTTGTTGCGTGGGAACAAGCGTGAGATCGGAGCGTGCATCGTACCAAAGCGCGTGGGTGCTGACCATATCGGTCACAACAGTCACAAAGGGGGGACGCTCATCCCCCAACGCTTTCAGGAAAGATGTCGTTGCCAGCGCATGAACAGCGACGACCAAATCGGCAGGGTGATTTTCGACAAGTTGCTTTGCGGCTTTGCCTATATAGGGCCACATGCTAGCTGTGATAGCTCGAGCACGTAGGCGACTATCGCTTATTTTAAAACTTAGCCCCCAAAGGTATGGCGCTTTGACCATCTCCGGGTACCAGTCGGGCATTTTGTTGAAAGGGAGGGGCGCGCCGCCTTTTAGGAAATCCACCATTTCGGTTGTGACAGCATCATCAAACTCAAGGTTCAGGGCTTCGATAATGGATTCTGTAGAGCTGCGATGTCCGCCACCTGTATCAGAAAAAAGGAAGAGGATATGCGGCTTTTTAGGTTTCATCTTCGGATTCCTTTGGCAAAATCTTTTTTATCCTACGCTTAAGTTCTCGGCGGGTAAGCATAACACGACGACCACAACCGAGACATTCAAGACCAATATCCGCGCCGAGGCGGGTCACTTTCCAATCGTAGGAGCCACAGGGATGCGGCTTTCGCAAGCGGAGGGTGTGGATAAGTTCTAGTTCGGGGAGCATGGGGAAATTATACCGCGATGCTGCGATACTAATTATTAGGCTTCTTTCTGAATAACAGACACTTGGTTTTTCGCTCATATAAAGAAATCCCTTTGCTTATCTCTGATGCTTTTTTGATCAAGAACTTCATGGCTAACAAGAAAAAACCGAGTGTCTTGGCTTTATAAATTTATTGGGGAAGAACTCTATTAGACCTCCTACAAAAGTCTAATTTTCACCACGCTCCCTGCGCCGTACCCAAAGGGCACGCGTCCTCGGCGCAGGCTTCTCTAAAACGCGCCGCCGAGGACGGCGGCTAGAGCACTTATGCAAAAACTCTATTGTATAATCACAAAGCCTCACGCAAAACTGCCAAAACGCAAAGGATTTTAGACCTTTCTTAGCGATTTTGTGTGAACTTCATATATCAGATAAATAAGGAAATAGTTTATGCACATCCTCGTAACCAACGACGACGGCATCACCGCCCCCGGGCTGCTTGCCCTCGCACAAGCCATGCGCAAATTGGACGATGTAAAAGTGACCGTTCTCGCCCCCAACCGAAATTGGTCGGCATCGGGACACGTTAAAACCCTCGGTCGTCCTCTGCGCGTGGACGAGACGCAACTCTCAGACGGCTACCCAGCCCTAAGCACGGATGGTGCCCCATCCGATTGTGTTGCTCTCGCCCTGCTTGGGCTGACCGACCCTGTTGACCTGGTAGTGACAGGCATCAATCCCCATGCCAATATCGGCGATGATGTCACTTATTCGGGCACTGTCACCTCGGCGATGGAAGCCGTACTGGGCGGCGTGCCCGGGTTGGCATTTTCGCTCGAAACAGATCGCAGCATCCCAGCGCACGATTATTCATCGGCGGGTGAAGTGGCGCGGCGTGTCGCAGAACGCGTTATCAAAGGGGGGCTGCCTGAGGGCGTTTTGCTCAGCACCAATATCCCCTACTTGCCTATCGATGAGATCAAGGGCTGCCGCATCACGCGTCAGGGTGAACGCATTTATCAGGACGAACTCGTTATCCGCGAAGACCCCTTCGGTCGCCCCTATTACTGGATCGGTGGCGAACACCCAACGGGTAAAATGATCCCCGATACTGACTTTGGCGCGATCAACGAAGGTTACGTTTCTGTCACTCCCCTGCGGATGGATATGACCGCTCACGATGCTATAGAGAATTTCAAAGGATGGGAGTGGTAGCCCCCTTGCCTTTCGCTCCGCTCAAGGCATCTCCCCAAATCTAAACATTTAGGGGGATGAAAAAGGTGAACTATGCCCCGATTTACATCCACAAAAAATCAACTCGACTATAACATCCTGGTTTGGGAAATTGTGCGCCGCATCCCGCGCGGGATGGTCTGCACTTACGGGCGCATCGCGAATATGATCCCGCCGCCGAACGAGATGGACCCGAAAGCCTACAAAGCCTTCGGCGCACGTTGGGTTGGTGGCGCGATGGCGCAGTGCCCCGATGATGTGCCCTGGTGGCGCGTCATCAACGCACAAGGGAAGATCAGCGCCCGCCCCACTGCGCCACGTCAACGGGAGTTGCTTGAAACCGAGGGCGTGGTTTTCGATGAAAAAGAGAAGATTGATCTGAAAAAATATCTGTGGGAACCGGGGAAGCCCTCACAAGCTACGCTGTTTGACGACCTCAAATAATAAAATCGCCCCCGCAACCGCAGCGTTCAGCGACTCGGTTTTATCTTTCATGGGGATATAAATATCAGCATCTTTCAAATCTCGGGCATATTGACTCGCCCCATCTGCTTCGCCCCCAATGATAAGCGCACAAGCCTGGTCTAGGCTTGCCTCCGTATAAACTACCTCTCCCTCCATTTCAGCCAAAAGCACCGTTAAATCCTGTACTCGCTCTTTTATCTCATCCCAATCCATCGAGATGATCGGCATACGAAAATGTGCCCCCATCCCTGCGCGGAGAACCTTGGGTGCAAAAGCATCGGTCGTGTTTGGCGGTAAAATCACCGCATCGACGCCCGCAGCCGCAGCCGTGCGGATGAGCGTGCCGAGATTCCCTGGGTCACGTACCTGGTCGAGGATCAGAATGAAATTCGGCGAATCGGGAATAGGGAGTGGGGCGTGATCAAGGACAGCAAGAATGCCTTGTATCGTTTCGGTATCAGAAATTGATTTAAGTAGAGCAGAATCTACTTCTTCGATATCTACATTTTCAAGAGTGTTGAGCAAATCCCGTCCGCGTTCGCTTAGAGAGCGGTCGTAAAGTACAAAACGGATGTTCCACTTTGCCTTGACGGCTTCTTCAAAAAGACGCACGCCTTCAACGAGAAAAGCATTCTCTTTGCGGCGGGCTTTGGTGCGGCTCTGTATAGCGCGCACGAGTTTAATTTTTGGGTTTTGTGGAGATGTGATCATTATGTTTGTAGGTCACGCTTGCAGCGTGACAAGAAAAACTTTGGAACTCACGTTTTCAACGTGACCTACGCCTTTTTATAATCTTTCCAAAATCCGAGATAAAGCTTGGCATCTGATTGCCCGTAGAGTATTAGACGAACTTTTTCTACTGAAGCATCAGCATTTTGGCTCAAATAATTTTCAATGGTTTCGAAGATGATTCTCGCCGCGCGCTCTTTAGGAAAGCCAAATATTCCGGTCGAGATAGCTGGTAAGGACACTGACGCAAGCCCAAGGTCAGTTGCGACGCGGAGCGATCCCATTACGGCATCTGCTAATTTTCTATCTTCATCCCCATCTCCCCAAACAGGCCCCACAGCATGAATCACATATTTGCAAGGCAAATTCCCTGCTGAAGTCCAAGCTGGCTCGGCGTGGCCGACTTCTCCATGATCCCGCACCCACTCTTGACTTTCATGCTGAACACTGTCCCCTCCCTTGCGGGAAATTGTCCAGGCTACACCACCGCCATGTACTAACTGGCTATTTGCAGCATTAACAATGGCATCAACCTTTTCAGTGGTTATATCACCTTGCACTATTTGGAAAATTTTATCGTTAGGAAAAATCTCTTCGAGAAGAATTTCGTTCATGCCCCCATTGTATCTTAAAAAAAATAAGGGCGGGAGTCGCTCCCGCCCTTATAAAATTTACGCTTTATTTAAGCTTCTTTGGCTATTGCCACGACTGCGGCAAAGCCTTCGGGATCGCGCACTGCCATATCGGCAAGCATTTTGCGATTGAGTTGAATATCTGCTTTTTTGAGCAGGTGGATCAGTTTGCTATAGGTAACACCGTTCAATCGAGCGGCGGCGTTGATGCGGGCGATCCACAGTCTGCGAAGATCGCGACGGCGGTTGCGGCGGTCTCGGTATGAATACCAGAGACTTTTGAGCATTGCTTCGTTTGCACGGCGGAAGAGCTTGCTCTTCGAGCCATACTGACCTTTGGTCAGCTTTAGTACTTTTTTATGTCGTCTGCGTCCGTGAGGACCATTTTTTACTCTTGCCATTTTTTATCTCCTGCGAACCGATGAGCGTCGGCACGAGCTTGCTCGCCACCAGTTAATACACTCAATAGTTGCAACTAAAATTTTTAAAAATTATTTTTTCATGTTGGGTGCAAGGCGTTTGATGCGTTTGACTAAACCGCCACCTTGAACAACAACCATCGAATCGAGCATTCTTTTTGTACGCTTGGATGTACGACGACGAAAGTGACTCTTGCCGCCTTTGGTGCGTACCAGTTTCCCAGAACCAGTTAGGCGAAAACGCTTTGAAGTCGCTTTATGGGTTTTGAGTTTATATTTCTTGGTTTTTGCTTTCTTGGGCATATTCTTCTCCTTTCATAAAAATACCGCGGGCTTGGGCTTTCTCCCGCGGGGTTAAACCTATTGCGAAAAAAAACTATTTCAACGGAGCCAGAATGAGCATCATGCGTCGTCCTTCCATTTTCGGTTTTTGCTCTGTTGTACTTACTTCACTTAATTCTTCTTCGATCGAATCTAAAAGCTCTCGACCGATCTCAGGATAATCCATTTCTCTGCCACGAAAATTGATCGTGACTTTTACTTTCTTACCTTCTTTGAGCCAACGTTTTGCATCATCGACTTTGAAACCACGATGGTGGTCATTGGTTTTGGGACGCAAACGAATTTCTTTTAGCTCAATTTTAGTTTGCTGCTTACGAGCTTCTTTTTCTTTTTTAGCTCGTTGATAAAGGAATTTACCAAAATCCATCACGCGACAAACAGGGGGCTTGGCTCCAGGCGAAACTTCTACAAGGTCTAGTCCCGCTTCGGCTGCGATATCCATCGCCTCTCTGAGCGTAACGACCCCGACATTCTCACCGTCACCATCGATCAGGCGGACTTCAGGGCTGCGGATTCTTCCGTTTATTCGAAAATCTTGAGAACCTATGTTCTTCTCCTTTATATAAATACAGATGACCAGCCAATTGGCTGGTTCAGCGGGAGGGATGATACCACATACAGAGAAATTCCGTCAATCAGGATTGACGGAATCACGCCTGTTTTCGGCTTGAATCCCTTTAACGGAACCAGGTTGAATTTTTAGCGTGTCCCGTTAACCAAATCTCAGGAAAATCGTGGTTCCAAAAGTCTGCATCGTTGATATTTATCCCCAAATCCCCACATTCTACAAAAGAAATGATCTCGGGCACGGTATCTGGTACAGAGCAAGCGGGACGAGTATAGGCAGGCAAACTATCGGCATTTCTCCCTTGAAGGCTATTTTCTTCGTTGGGCGTAGGGAAACAATCAGTGCGCCAATAAGAATCTTCGGGGTATCGGCACCAAGATTGATCTGGCGCTTTGATAACGGTGTAGGTAATGACATCCGCTATTTGTCCATTACTTTTGAGCAGCCGAACAGTGTCTCCGCCATCGCTGAGGGCAATATGTGAGGTGTAACCAAAGATGGCAATTCTCTGACCGGCAGCCAAATCTACATTGGGGAGGGTGTAGGGGGAAGAGTCGAGTTCGTATTCATCATCCAATCTCCAGCCCTGCAAATTAATAGAAGAAGTCCCTCGATTGATGATCTCTATATATTCATCATGGGTATTAACAACCCCATCTTCGTTCCAATCATAGCCTGGGCGCGGAAGCACTTCGTTTAACACCACCGATTGGAAGGGAAAAGGTGTGGGTGTTGGTGAGGGAGCAATGGGGGTTTGAGTCGAAGCGGGGGGCAGTGTGTATGTGACCGAATTATCTGTACTTGTGCTAGCCTCGTTGTTATGTCCGACAATATCTGTTACCCGGTTTGCTGCAATGGAAGGGATCACAGTTCCTGTCCCTCCTATCGCCGTAACAGAGAGGGTAAAGTTTTGGTCATCACCTGAGTTGGTAATGCTCCAGGTAATTCCCGTTGCGGTGCCAGACTGGGTAATATCAGAAGTTGTAAAAATACTGGCAATAATGGGTTCGGAGAATACTACTGAAAACTCAATTGGCAAGTCGCTGGTCGGATCACTTTGACTGCTTGCCTGGTCGATGGTTACTGTTGGGGGAACATTGTCGTTGAAGGTGACTGTATTGTCTGTACTTGTACTGGCGCTGTTGTCATTGCCTGCTAGGTCTTTCACTTCCCCCGCAGAAATGGATGGAATTATGGTCCCATTTTCTGCTATCGCTACGGCGGATAGGGTGAAAGTGATGTGATCTCCTGAATCTGTAATACTCCATGCAATCAATGATGTCGAGACCGTCCCATTTTGAGTAATATCGACAGCCGTGAATGTGCTGGTATCGATTTCTTCAAAAAAGACCACTGTAAATTCGACAGGTGTTGCGTCTGCCGGGTCAGCCTGTCCGGCTGCTTGATTGACGGTTACATCAGGGGAAATATTATCTACGGTATATTTTTCATCAGTTGGGGGTTCTCCATTTGGAAGACCTACTACCACTGCATCTACAATATTTTGCGTTCCACTTAAGTCCAAGCCTACCGTGCCGTTCAGCGATGCGAGATTTCCTCCTGAAACCGTCACTTCGTATACAGAACTGTAACCGCTTGCAGGATCGACAGATGTTACCCCTGCTGTTGTTCCAGTTACAGAGAAATCACTCGCATCTACATTTGTAACCGGTTCGCTGAATGTAGTGCGGAATTTTAGCGTATCGGCATTCGTATACTCAGAAGCTGGCTCATAGCGCGTAAAGGAAATCGTACTTGGAGCTTCTTGATTATTGATCACAATGCCTTTATTCGCTCCAAGTGAACCAGCCATGCCGGGATCCGGCAAAGTCAAATCTGCATCACCCACGGCTCCAATGATTGAGCCCCCATTTAACACAAGGGAATTTGTGTCCACATAATCCAGGTCATCGGACACATCACCGCTTTGAACGGTGCAGTCGAAGGTCAGGGTGTCCGTGCCGCTTCCGCCTGAGTAGGTCGCTGTTCGGTCTGTTGCACCGGTTTCCAGCAACAAGGTCGGTGAACCGGTAACATTCACATTTGTGCTAAACTCTATCGTTATCGGGATCAAAGCTCCTTGTACATATGGTAATGCTGGAGGAACATCATCCACAATAGAGGTTATATTGATTACTCTCAAACATCTTAGAGGGGGCGGCGTATGATTTGAATTTTGGGGATCGCTTGGGGTAATCAAAGTATAATCATCATCGTTGTCATCGGTGTCTGTGCAGCCGTTATTCCCTTTTTGGTAGCTCTGATTGCTGCTTCCAGAAAGAGGCGACAAGGGATCACCTTCAAGATACGCTGATCCTGAATCCATTCCTGCGGCATCAATAATAGTAGCGCCATCAAGTAATGCAATACCCCCATCATCCGCGATACTGATTGATACATTTTCTACATCTCCAACAACACTACCACTATAAGAAGTACCCGTAATTAGATAATATTGTCCTGCAGCTAAACTGAAGGGTGATGGAAAGGTGTACCGAGTACTTGTAGAGCCACCGCTGCTTGAACGATTAATGACCCAGCCGCTCATATCCACAGAGCTATTGGTCCGGTTGAAAATCTCTACAAATTCGTCATATCCTCCACCTGGTCCTGTCGTCCGAAACTCACTGATCACTACATCACCGAAAGAAGCTTGGCTCTGCGGCGCAGCCTGCACCTGCCAGTTTAAAGGAGGAAGCAAAGAGCTAAGCAAAAAGCCAGCCAAGAGCAAAGCTGCGCTCCAGCGGGCTTTTTTTCGAGGGGGTATTTCTCTCTGCTTCATCTTCATAAAGAAATAGTAACATATTTAGGGCTTACGCTCCAAAGGTTTAAAAAGGCTCAAAGGGGATTTGTGATCTCCGTCATTATGAGAAAACCGCTGGATTTCAAATCCAGCTAGAGCGCGAGAAGCGAAAGTCCTAATATAAAATTCTCTACCGTACAAATAGGATAAAAGATCAGTCAAAAGGTTACACTTAGG